>NZ_LT635772.1:1733512-2080215 GCF_900128415.1 Anaerococcus mediterraneensis | reverse complement strand
GAAACACCCCTCAAGATAAGATTTCTAAGAGTACGTAAAGAAAATACGTTTGATAGGTCCAAGGTGTAAGTGCAGTAATGTATTAAGCTAATGGATACTAAACTTTATATCTTGACTGGAAATATTGGTTGCTATTTAGAGGTTTATAGAACCTAGCAGAAATGTTTTAAGCCGTATGGTCGGCTCCGTTAGCCAAATCAAAGATTTGGGTGCTCACAAAGCCGCACGGGCTAGTCTGACATCTGACTACCAGCAAAACAAGTTTTTGGGTTAGGTCATGAATATAGTGGCGATAGCGCTAGGGATACACCTGTTCCCATACCGAACACAGAAGTTAAGCCTAACAACGCCGATGGTACTCGGAGGGCAACCTCCCGGGAGACTAGGAAGCTGCTAAAAAATATATTTCTTCAAGCCAATAGGCTTGGAGAAAAATATATTGACAAATTAATAAAATCATGTTATGATTATCATTGTAATGCTTAGGTAGCTCAATGGTGGAGCACCCGGCTGTTAACCGGTAGGTTGTGGGTTCGAGTCCCACCCTGAGCGCCAATAAAATATAAAGTATTTTAAAGTCTATTCGGCCATTTAGGCTAAAAAACATGTGCCGGGGTGGCGGAACTGGCAGACGCACAGGACTTAAAATCCTGCGGTGGTCAAACACCGTATCGGTTCGATTCCGATTCTCGGCACCAAATTTTCTAAAAAATTATGCTAGAGTAGAGAAAAGTCCAATTGACGCGGGATAGAGCAGTCTGGTAGCTCGTCGGGCTCATAACCCGGAGGTCGTAGGTTCAAATCCTGCTCCCGCAACCACTACATAATGAAATAAAACAAGGCCCTATGGTCAAGCGGTTAAGACACCACCCTTTCACGGTGGTATCCCGGGTTCGAATCCCGGTAGGGTCACCATCATGACCTATCACCATTTGCGAAGCAAATGGAATGAAGGTCAGACGTCGCGGCGTTTCAAATCTATGATTTGTCAGCAAGCCGACGCTTATCAGGTGTATATATATTTTATACACTATATGGAAGTATAGCTCAGTTGGGAGAGCATCTGCCTTACAAGCAGGGGGTCACAGGTTCGAGCCCTGTTACTTCCACCAATAGTAAAATAATGAGGATGTTTTGATCCTAGATTTGCTATGCAAATCACCATTTCATGGAGACTCCTCTATGCGCCGGAGTGGCGTGTTTATGGCCTGGTAGTTCAGCTGGTTAGAATGCCGCCCTGTCACGGCGGAGGTCGTGGGTTCGAATCCCATCCAGGTCGCCATTTGGATTGCAATAGTGATCCAATGTGCTGATGTAGCTCAATTGGCAGAGCAATTGATTTGTAATCAATAGGTTGTAGGTTCAAGTCCTATCATCAGCTCCAAAAAATCTTTAGGCAAAAATATTGCCTAAAGTACATATATGGGGATGTTCCAGAGTTGGCCAAATGGGACGGACTGTAAATCCGTTAGCTTTGCTTTCAGTGGTTCGAATCCGCTCATCCCCACCAATATGCGGGTGTAGCTCAGTGGTAGAGCCCCAGCCTTCCAAGCTGGTTGCGAGGGTTCGATTCCCTTCACCCGCTCCACTAAAAAAGATAATGAATCGATTAGCGGCAACTACTAATGCCAAGCAGGATGATTATGCGCCTTTAGCTCAGCTGGATAGAGCAACGGACTTCTAATCCGTGTGTCCCAGGTTCGAATCCTGGAAGGCGCGCCAATCTTACAACTTGTAAGAAATTATAAAAAAAACTTGCAAAAACGTCAAAGATGTGTTATACTATATAAGTACGTGACTGTTGGGATATAGCCAAGTCGGTAAGGCACCAGACTTTGACTCTGGTATGCGTAGGTTCGAGTCCTGCTATCCCAGCCAATATGATCCATTAGCTCAGCCGGTAGAGCACCTGACTTTTAATCAGGGTGTCCGGAGTTCGAATCTCCGATGGGTCACCAATTACCTAACCGATCGCTTGCACATGTGAGCGGTCGAACTTAGGACAATCGTTGATTATAATCAACGATTTAATTTTATAATCCCTAAGGATAAGTTGAGCCATTTGAATACTTATAATTAAATTAAATATAAGGAGAGGTACCGAAGCGGTCATAACGGGGCGGTCTTGAAAACCGTTAGAGTCTTTGGCTCACAAGGGTTCGAATCCCTTCCTCTCCGCCATCAAAGGTTAGATAAAATCAATAGATTTTATAAAAACTTATCACTAGATAAGGAGAAGTACTCAAGTGGCTGAAGAGGCTCCCCTGCTAAGGGAGTAGATCCTTTCAAAAGGGATGCGAGGGTTCAAATCCCTCCTTCTCCGCCAAATATGCCCAGATAGCTCAGTCGGTAGAGCAGAGGACTGAAAATCCTCGTGTCGGTGGTTCGATTCCGCCTCTGGGCACCAATTATTTGTAAAAAAATAAAAACGGTGTTGGATATAGGGGAGTAGTTCAGCTGGCAGAACGTCGGTCTCCAAAACCGGATGTCGCGGGTTCAAATCCTGTCTCCCCTGCCAAAAGTAAGCCCGTCCGGCTCGTTGAGGACAGCCTGTCCGGCTAATATATAAATAATTTTTAAAAATATATGGACCTGTAGCTCAGGTGGTTAGAGCGCACGCCTGATAAGCGTGAGGTCGGTAGTTCGAGTCTACTCAGGTCCACCAATAAAATCACTTTACAAAATACCTTTCGGTATCATTTGGGGCTTTAGCTCAGTCGGTTAGAGCGCCCGGCTCATAACCGGTAGGTCCAGGGTTCGAGTCCCTGAAGCCCCACCAAACATCTCAGCATTTGAGGTGTTTTTTTGTACCCAGAACCGGTTATGAGCCTACGGCTCAACCGAACGAAGACTCGCTTGCTACGCAAGCTTCTCCGCGCATACGCGCTAGTCTTCGGGGTAAAAGCCCATTTAGGGCTTTTACCAGGTCCAGGGTTCGAGTCCCTGAAGCCCCACCAAGTACTTCCAACGTGAAGTGCTTTTTTTTTACATAGAACCGGTTATGAGCCTTACGAAAATCGCTTTTGCAAAGCTCTCCGCGCTTTCGCGCTATTTTTCGGCATAAATACCCCAAATCAAGGGGTATTTATGTGGCTCAACCGAACGAAGACTCGCTTGCTACGCAAGCTTCTCCGCGCATATGCGCTAGTCTTCGGGGCAAAAGCCCATTTAGGGCTTTTACCAGGTCCAGGGTTCGAGTCCCTGGCATCAGCAAGTCTTTCCATAGCTCGCTATCACTTGCTAGGACAAGACTAAGCTTCTGCATAAGACTTTCCATTGCTCATCCTTTGAATTCGCAAGGACAAGTCTATAAAGCCCCACCAAGTACTTCCAACGTGAAGTGCTTTTTTTTTTATCCAAATTTTTTGACTTACAATAATTACATTTTTTTATACTGTCATTGTGAACGAATGTGAGGAATCTCATGAACATTGGAGTTTACCCTATAACCTTATTTTCTTTATTTATTATATTTCGATATTATACTTATTTTGAGATATATACATATCCCGCTGTTCTAAGGGGAGACCCAAGGGGGCGATCCTGACAATAGGGAAACTCCCTATCAATCCTTATATCATTGAAAAATTCATTAACTATAATTTTTTTGATTATTTATAAAATCTCTTCGTTCCAGGGGGAGCCCAGGGGAACGTTCCGCATGTTCCCCCACCGGCTCCCCCTAAAACCCCCTTACGCTAACCCCTCCAGGCGGCCCCTCTCGGGGAATAAGGATGTTTGCCTTTGGCAAACCTATTGACTAGCATTTTCTCTACTCATACATTATCTAGAATATAAAATATATCTATGATTCTAAATGTATATGGTCTGACAGATTTATAATCCCAAGCACCGTTAAGAAAATCGCACTGTTTGAACCGCCAGGTGAGTTTGCGATTTTTAGGGGCTTGGGATTATAAATCACTTAAATAAAAATTGAGATTAAACAAAGAAATCCCACCTACCATAAGAGGATTGCCGATAGGCAATCTACTAATTTTGCACTCCGCTTAAGGAGCAGAGGGGGTGAGGGAAAAGGGGGTGTAAGGGGGAAAGCTGGAGGGGGCATCTGCCGCCCCCTTAGCTGTCCCCCTTGAACAGCGGCATATGTAAATATCGCAAAATAGTAAAATATCGAAATATAATTAATACAAAAAATTAGTGTTATAGGGAAAGTCTCTTCGTTCATGGGATCCCTCGTAAGCCTTGCGGCCTCTGTCGGGATGACAACTGGGGCGTTCGGGATGACAGCAGGGATTGGGTTATAGGGAAAGTCTCTATGATCATGAGATCTCTCGACTACGCTACGCTACGCTCGAGATAAGGGGGAGTGGCGTTTGGGATGATGTGGGGGTGTTCACAATGACATTAGGTGTTCAATTCCCCTTATTTCGACTAAGGGCGTAGCCCGCATGGAGAAATCTCTTTGTAAGGTCTCTCGACTTCGCTCGAGACAAGGGAATGAGGTGAGGTCTCTCGACTTCGCTCGAGACAAGGGAATGAGGTGAGGTCTCTCGACTTCGCTCGAGACAAGGGGAAAGGGTGAGGTCTCTCGACTCTGCTATGCTCCGCTCGAGACAAGGGGGCGTCACCTTGTGTCATTCCGAACGTATTGAGGAATCTCCTGTACGGAGGTGTTATCTTCGATCATGGGATTCCTCGTTTCACTCGGAATGACAGTAGGGGCTCGGGATGACAGATCTTGACTTGAGAAGACCCTGGGGGATAGGGTTATAGGGATATTCTCTTTGTTCATGGGATCCTTCGTTGCACTCGTAATGACAGGAAGGTGTTCGGTATGAGGGAGTGGCCTTCGGGATGAGCTGGGACTATGTTTTTGATGATTGCGGGATATTCGGAGAAAGGCTGGTCGTTCTGGTCTTACTGGACTTTGTGCCACTCCACTTTTGTCATAAAAAAAATATATGGTATGGTATTTTGAAATATATATCTTTTTTGGAGGAATTATGAAAAAAATACTTATTTGCATCATCGCTCTAGGCCTGGTCGCTTGCAAGGCTGAGGATACAAAAATCAGCCAAAAAGCCCAAATAGCCACTAACAATCCTGTAGAAAACACAGACCAAAAGCCCCCAGTGGATAATAGCCAAACCGACACAGAAAATACCACCCCAGCCCAACCAGCCATCAGCGATGATGAGAAAAAACAAATCTATGACCAGCTAAATGGACAAATCCTATCCACAAGCTTCTTCCCATCATCAGAATTCACCGAGCTTACTTTTGGCCCAGACGGGCAATTTGAGGGCCGCTATTCATCAACAACCAACTTTGACGGTATAGACTACGGCCGCAATGACCTAGCAGTAGAAAAATACTACATCAACGAACTCCACTACAACGAATGCTCGGGCAAATTTGTCATAGAAGAAAAAATCGCCGAAGGAATCTACAAAGTTAGCCTAAAAGACTACAAAATCCACCACCAACCAGGTTTCGACGAAGAAGAAGTAATCAAATATTGGGTGGAAAAAATAGACGCCATGGACCAGACTGACACCTACGAGCTCCTCCTACCTGACACCAAAGTCCCAGACGAAATCCTAGCCAGAGAGGACCTGGCACAGTACTTCACCCCAACTGTAGTAGATAATGACATCTACCTAGAACAATTCAAAGACACCGAAAAAGGTCACACAACAGGATTTGTCCTCTACAACAAAACTCAAGAAAAAACCTTCGCAGATTATGATTTGTGGTAAAGAAAGTATAAAATTATACTTTCTTTTTTACTTTCTATTATTTTCTCAAAAGCAAAATCCAATCATAGGGAATATCCCTACAAGCCTATCCTTGCTATCACCCAGAATCACCCTCCGCCATCCCGAACGCCACTCCCCTTATCTCGAGCGGAGCGTAGCGGAGTCGAGAAATCCCGCCTCCACCCCTTGTCTCGAGCGTAGTCGAGAGACCTCACCAAGAGATTTCTCCATGCGGGCTTCGCCCTTAGTCGAAATAAGGGAAAAACTGTCATCCCGAACGAATGTGAGGGATCTTATGAACATAGGGAATATCCCTATAACCCTATTTTTTTTTGTATTAATTACATATCGATATTTTACTTATTTTGCGATATTAACATATCCCGCTGTTCTAAGGGGAGACCCAAGGGGGCAACCTAAAAATAGGATGTTCCCTATGACCCCATTATTTTAAACTTTTAGTTGATTACTTTTATTACAAATATTTTTAGATACTAACATAATCTTCGTTCCAGGGGGAGCCCAGGGGAACGTTAATTACAGGGAACTATGCCTAATATCCATTTATTTTTTAATCTTTAATTAACTGTTTCTCGATTTTTACTCTTTTCTGGATATAAACATATCCCGCTGTTCAAGGGGAGACCCAAGGGGGCGGCAGATGCCCCCTCATCGGTCTCCCCTTACACCCCTCTACGTTTCACCCCCGTCTGCTCCTTAGGCGGAGTGCAAAAGCAGTAGATTTCCTGACGGAAATCCACCTATGGTAGGGAGATTCCTTCGTTTTGATTGATCTTTACTTTAAGTGATTTTTAATTCCACCCCCCTAAAAACTGATAACTCGCTATCGCTCAAACAAATCAGTTTTCTTAACGGTGTTTGGAATTAAAAATCTGCTGACCAATTACATTTAGGATTTGAATATACCTTAATTACTAATAATGTGTATATATAAAATAGATGCTAGATTCTCCCAAATAAATCGTCATAAATTGAAATACTGCCATCGTTAAAAAAATCGCACTGTTTGAACCGACAGGTGAGTTTGCGATTTTTAGATGGTTGGATTTCAAATTATAGATTTGGATCTCTTTGAACCTAAGTCAGGTCAAAATTGTGTAGTTTGCGAAGCAAACTTTTCAGTATGCTCTCCGCAGGAGCCGCTTGTGGGGTGTAACGGAGAGGGGGTGTAAGGGGGAGGGCGATGAGGACCCATGCGGAAGGGTCCTTGGCCCTCCCCCTTGAACAGCGGGATATGTAAATATCAGAAATAAAATATAAAATTATACAATATTAATACAAAAATATAGGGTTATAGGGAAAGTCCCTATAAAACATAACTTATCTTGGATAAGAAAAAAATCTTCATAATCTCCACAAATTCTATTGACATTTGGCAAAAGTGGGCTACAATATAATTATCATTTGCTTGGGAGCTTGATTATCCCTAGCAGATGAGTATATTATAATAGATTATAATTGTAGCAACTGTGTAGACAATTTGTAGAGAAATTTAGATAAATTTTAGATTTATTGATAAATTTGATCAAATGTGTTGACAATGTGTAGAAATTGTTGTATATTATAATCGTAAAGTGAGTACTAAAAAAACGTACACAAATCATAAAGGAGAAATATAATTATGAAAATGAATAAAATGGCAGCTGGCGCACTAGCACTAGCACTAGGCCTTGGTGCAGTAGCACCAGCAGTAGCAGCTGAAAAATCAAACTACTCAGGTGCTGAACTTGTTCTTGAAAAATATGAAGCACAACTTAAAGAAGTAAACGCTAAAAGAGATGCAGCTATAGCAGCTCAAGCTAGAATTGATGAAGCAGCTAAAAGACTTAACAATGCAAAAGAAAAAGTAGCAGCAGCTGAAAAAGCATACAAATCACAATTTAGCGTAGCTGTTTATGATAAAGATGGAAAGTTAAAATCACCAGAAGAATTAAGCAGAATTACACTAAACCAAGAATATGGTAAAGTAAATGCAGCATACGGATGGGAAGCAAAAGTTGATGATACAGACAAAGCTCACATCGAATTAGCGATTGCTGCTTATAAAAATACTGCAAAACCAGATGGTAATGACTCAGCAGCTCGTAAAGCAGCTGAAAAAGCACTAAATGATGTTTATAAAAATGATGCATTAAAAGTTAGCGCATATGAACTTTCAAATAGACTTTCAAGCTTTAGCAATGCTGTAGCAGCATATGTAAATAGCATGGATCAAGGAAGCAAAGTTCAACAACTATACAACGAACTAGTAGCAGCTCTATCTGAAAGAACAGCAGCTCAATCTAACTATGATTCTGTTTATGCAGCAAATCACTCAAAAGTAACAACTTATGAAACAGCTGTAGAAGGTCTAAAAAGATGGGCTGAAACATACGGTTATGTTGTTCAAATCGGTAACAACGGTATCAAACTTGTAAAAGACGGCGAAGCTAAAGTTAAACCAGCTGGCAAAAAAGATATCAAATCTCTAGAAGAAGTTAAAGCTCAAGCTGAAAAAACTCTAGAAGCAGCTAAACTAATCATCAAAAACTGGCCAGAAACAGTTAAAAATGTTAGAAAAGACCTTGACGCTCTAATCGAAAAACAAGAAAAGAACATCAAACTAGCTGAAGAAAGAATCAAAGCTTCTAAAAAAGTTTCTCTAGTTTCTACAGCATACGCTGAAGAAGACAACAGATCTGATGACCAACTTATCGAAGATATGCTAAGCACAGACAAAGAAATCAACGATAAACTAGACGCTAACGAAAAGAAAGCTAAAGAAGAAAACGAGAAAAAACCAGAAGAGAAAAAACCTGAAGATAAAAAAGACGAAGAGAAAAAACCTGAAGAGAAAAAACCAGCTAAAGAAGCAGGCAAAAACGTTAAAACAGGTGTTGCTGGTATAGCAGGCGTTGCAGGTATCCTTGCAGCAGCTTCAGTTGCATACGCAGCAAGCAAAAGAGACTAGTAAATAGTCAAAAGCAGGGGCAGATAAGAGTGCACTCTTAGCCTCTAGCTTATAAAAAAATACCCGGGTACTCACTGAAAAGACCTTCCGATGATATAATCGGAAGGTTCTTTTTTTGTTCTTTCACTCGTCATCCCGAGTGGAACGAGGGATCTCATAAATAGGGATGGTCTCTATGACCTATTCCCTGCTGTAATCCTGAGTGAAACGAGGAATCCCACGAACACGGAAATCCCCTCGTCCAGGAGATTCCTCACATTCGTTCGGAATGACAGAGGAGGATGTCATCCCGATCGAAAATCCTCCCCCTTATCTCGAGCAGAGCGTCAGCGGAGCCGAGGGATCTCAAATCCCCCTTGTCTCGAGCGGAGTCGAGAGACCTCTAGCAATAGATTTCTCCATGCGGGCTAACGCCCTTAGTCGACAGTAGTTTTCGGACTCAGGCGAGCCTTCGCCTCGAAAAGCCTTGATTAAGGAATTTCATCAGCTCACTACGTTCACTGTGACAACTCCATTAGAAATAAGGGAAGAATTTGTCATCCCGACAGAGGCCGCAAGGCCGACGAGGGATCTTATGAACAAAGGGACTTTACCTATAATCCATATATATTTTGATTTTTAATTCACTATTTTTCGATATTTTATATTTCTTTGGCTATTAACATATCCCGCCGTACTAAGGGGAGACCCAAGGGGGCAATCTAAAAATAGGGTGTTCCCTATGACTCCATTATTTTAAACTTTTAGTTGATTACTCTTTTTATAAATATTTTTAGATACTAACATAACCCTTCGTTCCAGGGGGAGCCCAGGGGAACGTTCCGCATGTTCCCCCACCGGCTCCCCCTAAAACCCCCTTACGCTACCCCCTCCAGGCGGCTCCTTAAGCGGAGGGCGGGATCAGTAGATTGCCTATCGGCAATCCTCTTATCGTAGGAGGATTTCTTTGTTTTAGTTGGTATTTACTTTGGGTGATTTATAATCCCAAGCCCCTAAAAACTGATAACTCGCCTATCGGCTCAAACAAATCAGTTTTCTTAACGGGTCTTGTGATTATAAATCTGCTGACCATTTACATTTAGGATTCAAATAGAATGTGAATGACATATTTGTATATATAAAAATAGATTCTGGATTCTCTTGTATAAATCGTGATAATTTGAAATACAGCCATCGTCAAGAAAATCGCATTGTCTGAGCGTAGCGAGTTTGCGATTTTTAGATGGTTGGATTTCAAATTATAGATTTGGATCTCTTTGAGCCTAAGTCAGGTCAAAATAGAATAGTTTGCGTAGCAAACTTTTCAGTATGCCCTCCGCAGGAGCCGCTTGTGGGGTGTAACGGAGAGGGGGTGTAAGGGGGAGGGCGATGAGGACCCATGCGGAAGGGTCCTTGGCCCTCCCCCTTGAACAGCGGGATATGTAAATATCACAAAAGAATGTAAAATATCGAGATATAGTAAATACAAGAAATAGGGTTATAGGGACAATCTCTAAGTTCATGGGATCCCTCACATTCGTTCGGGATGACAGCTGGGGTTCGGGATGACAATCATCCCCCTTATTTCGACTAAGGGCGAAGCCCGCATGGAGAAATCTTTTGATGAGGTCTCTCGACTACGCTCCGCTCCGCTCGAGACAAGGGGAGTGGGTTATAGGGAAAGTCCCTATGTTTATGAGATCTCTCGACTTCGCTACGCTCCGCTCGAGATAAGGGTTGAAGAACGAGTGTCCATTGAATTTTCTAAATATTTATATTACAATTATCTTATACCTTTTCCACTAAGGCCGAAAGGAGTTTTTTATATGACAGGAGTTATTATTGCTATTTTGCCTGAACCTGTGAAGGGTATTGGTATTTGTTCTAGGGTTTATAGGCAGGATAGGGTTTATTTGGATAGGAAGGCGCCTACTCATTTTTTAAAGATTTTATATGATAGCAAGGGCAAGACTAAAAAGAAGGTTGATAACAATATAAAGAGGGATTATCAGGTTTTGAGGAACCTACCTTATGTGATAGATGCTAGCCAGGTGTTTTTTGCTTTCAATGCTAGAAAGTCTACTTATGATAGGGAGACTAGGGGTTTTGTGAATGTCGGATTTGTAGATAGGATCGAGGGGAGTCAGATTATCCTTAGTAGTGGGGAGACTATTTCTACCCTAAATAGGGAGGATAGTTTGATTTCTAATAGGATTTTGGCCAAGGCTTTGATGTATGAGCAGATTGTCAAGCTTAGGCGAGATGAGTTTCACTCGATCAAGTTTTTGACTGCCATGCTTAGGGAGGATAGGGAGACGCCTATAGAGCCCAAGGTTGAAGAGCCTATCGATGATTTTTCTATAGAGGATAATATGGGCTGGTAGGCTTGCAAGGCGGAGTCGAGAGACCTCACTCCCCCCCCCTTGTCTCGAGCACTCACCCCCTTGTCTCGAGCGTAGTCGAGAGACCCCAACAAGAGATTTCTCCATGCGGGCTACGCCCTTAGTCGACAGTAGTTTTCGGACTCAGGCGAGCCTTCGTCTCGAAAAACCTTGATTAAGGAATTTCATCAGTTCTCTACGATCACTGTGACAATTCCATTAGAAATAAGGGGAAATGGTAGGCTTGCCAGACTGGGTTTGTGCCTGGTCTGGAATTTTTTTTTCGGGACATTTTGGGGATTTTTTCTATTTATATATAGGCGGCCTAAGAAAAAGAAAAAAGGAGAATGTTTATGAAAATTAAATTAGTTTATGAGCTGGAAAAAGCTGAGGGTGGAGAAAAGAAGTCTTATACAAAGACTTTTGCCAATGTCAATGAGGCAGCGACTAAGGTGAATTTCGAGGCTTTTGCGGCAGCTTATCTCAAGCTTTATCAAACAAGTGGCAATATGATTTCTTATAAGATTTATAAGACTAATGAAGAACTTATTACAACAAATGTAGCCTAAGAGTAGAAAGGGAGGATTTTAGATGAGTAAAATTGTAAATACTAAGTTAAAATTATATTTTAAGGATGCTGACAGTGCCCAAAGGACTATATCTGTGGATATGCCAAAGGCGTCCTACACAGATGATGAGATCAATACTGCTATGGATAGTATTATAAAATCGAATGTACTTTTGACCAAGAAGGGGGCTTTGACTACAAAATCAAATGCCGAACTAGAGGTGATAGAAAAATCGCCTTATACTATAAATAATTAAGAGAAAAACACAAGCGAGCTTGGGCTTTGCTTGTGTTTTTTTTGTTTATTTTCCTTTTAGGATTTTGTCTAGGTAGGTGATCATGTCTGCTAAGTCCTCATCTATATCCGGACTAGCTATGTCGAAGTCTGAGTCTATGGATAGGTCGTAGGATGCAGACCTGAGTATATTTGTTTGGCTGATCCCGTGTTCTAGGCCTCTTTTTTTGGAGATTTTTTCATCCTCTAGGTAGGCAGGCTCTAGGTCGTCAAAAGACTTGTCTATGAGTTTTTTATCAGAAAGATCCAGGGTCTCTATGATTTTTGTGTAGAGGTCATGGTAGGATATGTTTGTATCTCTTAGGGCGTAGGTTTTTTTGTGGCTGCCTAGCTCTAGGGCAAAGATTGCGGCCTTGGCTAGGGATTTGGCAGATATTAGTGGGATGATGCCTTGTGTGACTGGTATGTTCTTTAGCTTTTCTGCTAGGGCTATATGGGCAAGGAGGGCTGACCTATTGTCCCTGCCGACTATGACTCCTGGCCTTAGGATAGATACATTCATAAGGCCGTCGCCCTCGTAGATAGCGATGGATTCTTGCATGAGCCTGGTATCTATATAGGGCTCTTTGTGGTAGTTGTGTTTTCTTAGGTCGTAGTTTTTCTCTGCGATTTCTGACCTATAGTCGCCTAGAAGGAGGAAATTTTTGACTCCGGCTTTTTTGGATATCCTTGCGACCCTACCTGTAGGCAATACATTTCTCTCGTAGAAAAATTTGCCGGCAGGTTTCCTTGGGACGGTCAGGTCGTCAACACCGCCTGCGTAGATAAAACTATCGCAATCGCCAATGAGGTCTGTGGCGGCCGCATCTCCTAGGGAGAAAAAATCCTCTAGGATGTAGGATAAATTTTCGTTTTCTTCTAGGTCGTCTCTTTTTATGAGGTCGCAGGCTACTATTTCATAGCCCTCATCTAGGGCGTATTTGATGGTTTGGCTGCCAAAGAGGGTAGCTCCGCCTAGGATAAATATTTTTTTGACATTTTTCATCTTAAAACTCTATTCCATAAAATTTTTCTAGGCTAGATTGTTGGATGCCTATTTTTAGTTCGTCGCTTACTTCATTACCCTTTATAATTTGAGCAATCCTTAGGGCCAGATAATTTGTAAGGGCAGCACCCCTGGATGTAGTGATGTGGCCATCTGTGACTACTATCTGATCGTCAACGTATTCGCCTAGGTTTTTTAGGTCATCCTTTATACTTGGATGTGATGTGGCCTTTTTATTGACCAAAACCCCAGCCCTGTCTAGGACAATTGGTCCTGCGCAGATAGCAGCGATGATTTTTTCTTTTTGGTCAAAGTCTTTGACAATGTCTATAGCCCTCTCATCATCACGGAGAGTCTCGGCTCCCTTTGTACCGCCTGGTATGTAGAGCCCGTCATAGGTATTTGGGTCTATATCCTCAAGAAGGAAGTCCGCCTGGTATTTTATAGAGTGAGAAGTCACTAGGTCAACTGATCCAGTGGTAGAAACCATGTGGACATCAACACCAATTCGTCTCATATAATCAACAAAGGTAAAAACCTCGATAGTCTCATTGCCATTTGCTAAAAGCACTAAAAATTTCATATATAAAAGCCTCCGGGTAATTTTTCTTTCTTATATTATTATATGCAATGTTGGGGGAAAAAGCTATTAAAGATGGGGGATAGGGAGTTTCCCTATCAACCCTATTTTCTTTATTTATTAAATTTAGATATTTTACATTCTTTTGCGATATTGACATATCCCTTCGTTCTAAGGGGAGACCCAAGGGGGCGGCAGATGCCCCCTCATCGGTCTCCCCTTATACCCCTCTACGTTTCACCCCCGTCTGCTCCTTAGGCGGAGTGCAAAACTAGAAGATTGCCTACGGCAATCCTCTTATAGTAAGGGGATTTCTTTGTTTTAGTTGGTTTTTACTTTATGTGATTTATAATCCCAAGCCCCTAAAAACTGATAACTCGCTACGCTCAAACAAATCAGTTTTCTTAACGGGTCTTGTGATTATAAATCTATACGATCATTTACATTTAGGATTCAAATAATATGTGATTACCGAGATTTTGTTTATATAAAAACAGATGCTGAAGTCTCTTTTATAAATCGTGATAATTTGAAATACAGCCATCGTCAAGAAAATCGCACTGTCTGAGCGTAGCGAGTTTGCGATTTTTAGATGGTTGGATTTCAAATTATAGATTTGGATCTCTTAGTTCCTAAGTCAGGTCAAAATTGTGGAGTTTGCGTAGCAAACTTTTCACTTTGCCCTCCGCAGGAGCCGCTTGTGGGGTGTAACGGAGAGGGGGTGTAAGGGGGAGAGCGATGAGGACCCATGTGGAAGGGTCCTTGGCCCTCCCCCTTGAACAGCGGGATATGTTAATATCGAAAAAAACTGTAAAATATCGAAATATAATAAATACAAAAAATTAGGTTTATAGGGATATTCCCTATGTTCATAAGATCCCTAATTAGGAGATTTCTCTATGATAAAAAATTATAAAAAAAACCCCAAGACATCATTAGAATTAATGATTATCTTGGGGATTAATATTTTATTTTTGCAATAGATTTTAGAAGTTTGCTTTGTTTATGGGATCCCTCACATTCGTTCGGGATGACATTTCAATCCCTTATCTCGACCTCACTACCCTTATCTCGAGCGGAGTCGAGAGATCCCACCAGGAGATTTCTCCATGCGGGCTTCGCCCTTAGTCGAAATAAGGGGGAGTAGCGTCAGCGGAGTTGATGGATCTCTTTTGGGGATTTACTCCTTTATGAGATTCCTCACATTTGTTCGGAATGACATTTAAACCCTTATCTCGAGCGGAGTCGAGAGATCTCTCTTTTGGTCATTTGAAACTACTATTTTATTCTATTATCCAGGATTTTAATAAAACTTTTTGTTGATTTCTTTTACTATTGCTTCTTTTGAAAATCCTAGTTCTACTGCTACTTTTTCGCCAGGGCCTGACATGCCGAACCTGTCTATGGAGATGTTTAGGCCGTCGTTGCCTGTCCATTCTGCCCAGCCGAAGCTTGATGCCATTTCTATTGAGACTTTTTTGCTGTCTTTGTCTATGATTTGATCTTTGTAGGTGGCATCTTGGGCTCTAAATAGCTCCATGGATGGCATGGATACTACGTTTGCTTTTTTGCCTTCTTTTTCTAGTTCTCCTGCTACTTCTAGGGCTAGGCTTACTTCTGAGCCTGTTGCTATAAGTGTGAGGTCTGGATTTTCGTTTTTCTTTACTAGGTAGGCGCCTTTGTCTAGGTTTTCTAGGCTTTCGGTTGCTTCTAGGTTTGGTAAGTTTTGTCTGGTTAGGGCAATGACTACTGGTTTGTCTTTTGACTCTAGGGCTATCTTCCAAGCTAGTCTTGTTTCGTTGGCATCAGCTGGTCTTAGGACTATGGTGTTTGGTACTGACCTAAGCATAGCTAGTTGCTCAATTGGCTCGTGGGTTGGGCCGTCTTCGCCAACTGCTATAGAATCGTGGGTCATAGCGTAGGTTACTGGGATGCCTGATAGGGCAGATAGTCTTAGGGCTGCTTTTAGGTAGTCAGCAAAGACAAAGAAGGTTGACACATGGTGGAATGATCCTCCGTGGGCAACTATACCGTTGGCTATGGCTGCCATAGCAAATTCCCTAACTCCGTACCATAGGTTTCTGCCTTCTGGTGAGTTTGGACCAAAGGCTTTTTCGCCTACTATATCAGTTTTGTTTGATGAGAATAGGTCTGCTGAGCCGCCCCAGAAATTGCGGGTGACTTTGGCTAGGTCTTGGATGATCTCGCCGCCAGATGCTCTAGTTGCTAGGGCCTTGTCATCTTTAGTGTATTTTTTGACTTGGTCGATGAAGTTTTCTGGCAATTTTCTTTCTATACCAGAGATTAGTTCTTCATAGTCTTGTGGATATTTTTCTGCATAGGCTTTTAGGAGTTCGTCCCATTTTTCGTTGGCTTTTTGGCCATTTTCGTAGATGCCTTCTCTAAAAGTCTTGTAGATGTCATCAGAGATTGTAAAATCTTCTGCATCCCAACCGTAGGATTTTTTGGCATCTTTAAAGTCATCTGCACCTATTGGAGCACCGTGTACTTTGTTTGTGCCTTGGTTTTTAGAACCGAATCCTATGATTGTTTTGATTTCTATAAGGGTTGGCTTGCCATTGGTTTTGGCTTTTTCTATAGCCTTATAGATTGCCTCAAGGTCATTGCCATCTTCTACTCTTTCATAGGCCCATTTTTGTGCTAGGACCCTGTCTTTGACATTTTCAGAAAAAGATGTAGAAAGCTTGCCGTCTAGGCAGATATCATTAGAATCGTAAAGGACGATTAGTTTGTCAAGGTTGAGGTGGCCTGCTAGGGACATTGACTCGTAGGAAATACCCTCCATAAGGTCTCCGTCACCACAAATAGCGTAGGTGTAGTGGTCGATAATTTTCATATCGTCTTTGTTGTATAGGCCAGCAAGGTGTTTTTCTGCGACAGCCATACCAACAGCTTGAGCTATACCTTGGCCAAGTGGACCTGTTGTGACCTCGACACCTGCGGTGTGTCCTAGCTCTGGGTGACCAGGAGTTAGGGATCCGATTTGCCTAAAATTTTTCAAATCATCTATAGATAGGTCAAAACCTGCTAGGTGCAAGAGTGAATAAAGCATAGCAGAACCATGACCTGCAGAAAGTACAAACCTGTCCCTATCAAAATAGCTAGGATTTGCTGGATTGACCTTCAAAAACTTGTTGAAAAGAACATAAGCCATAGGGCTGACACCCATAGGTAGGCCAGGATGGCCAGAATTTGCTCTTTCGATTTGTGCTACAGAAAGTGTACGAATGGCATTGACTGCCCTTAAATCATCATTATTAAACATTAACTCTCCTTTTCTTTAGGCTAAGCCTTGAATTAAAACATTTCTACTTATATTATACCCTTATTTGAGATCCAAAGTAAGGGGAGGGCTTCATCCAAGATGAATTATTTTAATGTTTTATATGAATTATTTGATCAATATTAGGGGATTTTTTATAAAGTTATTTTTTGTATTTATTATTTCTTGATCATTAAATTTTTTTAGGGTATTGTCATACCCCTCCGTTCAAGGGGGACAGCTAAGGGGGCGGCAGATGCCCCCTCCAGCTTTCCCCCTTACACCCCCTTTTCCCTCACCCCCTCTGCTCCTTAGCCGGAGTGCAAAAAATGTAGATTGCCTATCGGCAATCCTCTTATGGTAGGTGGATTTCTTTGTTTAATCTCAATTTTTATTTAAGTGATTTATAATCCCAAGCCCCTAAAAACTGATAACTCGCTACGCTCAAACAAATCAGTTTTCTTAACGGGACTTGTGATTATAAATCTGCTGACCATTTACATTTAGGATTCAAGTATTACTTAAATACCGATATTTTGTTTATATATAAACAGATGCTGGATTATCTTGAATAAATCGTGACAATTTGAAATACGACCATCGTCGAAAAATCGCACTGTTTGAACCGACAGGTGAGTTTGCGATTTTTAGATGGTTGGATTTCAAATTATAGATTTGGATCTCTTAGTTCCTAAGTCAAGTCAAAATTGTGGAGTTTGCGTAGCAAACTTTTCACTTTGCCCTCCGCAGGAGCCGCTTGTGGGGTGTAACGGAGAGGGGGTATAAGGGGGAGGGCGATGAGGACCCATGCGGAAGGGTCCTTGGCCCTCCCCCTTAGAACAGCGGGATATGTAAATATCGCAAAGTAAGTAAAATATCGAAATATAATAAATACAAAAAAATAAGGTTATAGGGATACTCCCTATGTTCATAAGATCCCTCACATGCGTTCGGGATGACAGCAGGGATTGGGTTATAGGGATACTCCCTATGTTCAAGAGATCTCTCGACTCCGCTACGCTCCGCTCGAGATAAGGGGGAGTGGAGTTCGGGATGACGGCGGGGTGGTCGGTATGATGTTGGATTTTAGGATAAGAGTGGGGATTTTTTGCTAGGGGAAAATCGGTTTTTAGAGGGAATAACAATTATCTATTACTTTATCTTGGATAAAAAAATCAAGAATCCAAAAACATGGTTTTTAGTTCTTTTATTATTTGGCTGTGCCTATTTCTGACGGTTTTTTCTGATATTTTTAGGACATCTCCTATCTCTGTGTTAGTTTTATTTTGGAAGTATTTCATTATTATTATTTTTTGGTCTCTCTTTTTTAGTTTTCTTATTTTTTGGTAGAGGTCTTGGTATTTTTCTTTGGTGAAAAACTCTTTTTCTATGTCTATATCTGCTTCTAGGGTTGATATTAGACTGTCGCCTTCCCCATTTTCTTTGTCTAGGGATGTGGCGGTTGGTTTTTTGGCCTTGTCGAAAAAGTAGTAATTGAGTCTGAGTTTGAGGTAAGCGCCAAAGGCCCCCTTTTCCTCCTTGTAGTCCATGATCGTATCTATGAGGACCATTTTGGCTTCGTCTATGGATTCCTCTTTTTCAAAGGCAGGAAACCTCCTTACTACAGCCAGTATTAGGGGCATGTAGTCATTTATAATTCTGTCTGAATTTTCTAAATTGATTTTCATATTTTCCTCCTATTCTTACCGGCTAAGTCTATATTAATACAAGATTTAGAAAAAGTTTAATCAGCTAAAAAGCTTTTTGGCTTTGGGATTTTATTTTAAAATCATTTTGAGGTATAAAAGATCGGATAATTTTGGAGGGGGTCTTTGGTATAAAAAATTAAAAGGCTTTTAGCAACAAATATATAGGGCTTTTGGCTGGGACAATTATTATCATTTTTCTATTTATAAGTAGCCGGCTAATAAAAAAAGAAAGGAGGGGCAGCTTTCTTGCCTGGCCAAGCAATTTGCCAGGTTGGTTTTTGAACCTTGATCTTTATGAGAGATAGGCTCAAAAATATTGCCCGAGAAAATATGGATATTGTAGAACTGATTTCACAGGTGGGCTTTCCTATAGTTATGAATCTGATACTCATAGTACAGATCAATGGCAAGCTCGATCAAATCCTAGATGAGATGAAAAAATAAAAAGTGGCTGGGATTTCCCAGCCCAAGGAGGTTTTATGGCTAGTGTAGAAAAAATGATAGATTTTGCCATATCTAAGGTAAATAGGGTTTCTTATTCTATGGCCTATCCAGCTAGGCTGGGCCCAAGTTTTTATGATTGTTCATCCTTTGTTTATTATTCTCTGATAGCTGGGGGATTTTTGCCAAAGGGGACGAGTATTTCAAATACTGAGGGACTTTTTAGGTTAAATGGCCAGGCTTTGAGGGAGATTTATTCTTTTGACAAGGTCAGGAGGGGAGATATTTTTATAAGGGGATACGAGGGATATTCGGCAGGTGGCTATGGCCATACGGGGATATTTTTGGATCAAAAAAGGATTATTCATTGTAATTTTTCCTATGGGTCTGTGACTATAAATGAGTCTTGGCGTTTTTTGGATAGGAAAAGATCAAATAAGGAGAGGTATTTTAGACCGGTGGGCCAGGAAAAGAGTTTTGCCTTTGTAGAAAAATTGGGCAAGGCTATTGTCCAGGCCTATGTCAATGTCAGAACAAGCCCCTCTTTGTCAGGAGGGATTGTCGCTATTTATCCACCGGGTGGGGTGATCTATTATGACAGGATCTACCAAAATGAGGGATATTCCTGGGTTTCTTATATAGGAAGCCAGTCTAAAAAAAGACGTTTTGTCAGTATTGGAGATGGGAAAAAATCCTGGGTAAAAGTCTAGCTAATGTTTTTGATTGCTAATAGCCTATGCTTAGATTATAATATAGGTATAAAGAATCCCCAAGATAAGATTTTAAAATAGGGGACAGTGAGGTAAATATGTTAGAATCAAAAAATGACAATAAAGACAGAGACGATATAGATATAAGCGAAAACACTTCTGGGACAGTTGGCTTTGATCCAAAAACTGGCAAGGTTTTTTATGTGGACGAGCCAAAGAAAAAAGAAAGTCCTAAAGACTTTGTAGAGGATGTAGGAAAAGATTTAGTCAAAGATATGGCAGAAAATAACAAGGCTATTTTGGACCTACTAAAAGAAGCAGGCATTGACGATATAGACAAGATCAAGGATTTATAAATGGCAGAAAATGACAGGGGCTTTGGCCTTGTTAGCCAGATGATCGATATTTATTACAAGAAAAATACTGGTCATATAGAAAAGGAAGAATTGAAAAAATATGTTAAAACAAGGCTTGATCATTGCCCACATGGTGATGACAAGCCCTTTTGTGGCCACTGTCAGATTGGCTGCTACAAAAAAGACTACAAAATTCAGATAAAAGAGGTCATGAAGTATGCAGGGCCTAGGATGATTTTTGTAAACCCAAAGGCAGCTATTAGTCACTTGGTAGAGGGGATAAAAAGTAGGGGAGATAAGGATGGAAAAAATCGATAAAAAGTTTTTGCAGATATTAGAAGATAGGTTTGGTGCCAATATGCACAGGCACAAGACGATCAAATGGGATTTTGTAGAAAGCTCGCTTACAAGCAACCTCGACCTTTATAAGGCGGTTTTGGCTATGGAAGAAAGCGGCGGGGAACCAGACCTGATTGACCTAGATATTTTTAGGGGCCTTGTTTATGTAGATATGAGCAAAGAGAGTCCATCAGCTAGGGGATCTATTTGCTACGATGAACAGGCAAGGTCAGCTAGAAAAACCAATCCTCCATCATCATCTGCTATGGCCCAGGCAGAAAAAATGGGGATTAGGATTTTGGATGAAGACCAATACACAGCCCTTGCAGGTCTAGAGGAGATCGATACAAAATCATCCTCATGGATTTTGACCCCAGAATCTATCAGAAACCAAGGCGGGGCCCTTTTTGGATCTATGAAATATGGGAGGATTTTTATCTTCCACAATGGGGCAGACTCTTATTATAAAAATAGGGCCTTTAGGGGCTTTATAAAAATATGAGAAAAATCTTTTTGATTTTTTTGGCAATTTTTTTGGTAGCCTGCTCAAATGAAGAAGAGATTAGCAAGGAAGAGTCAGTCCAAAGCCAGGCTGAGAGCCCAGATTTTGAGACTATTAGAGACTTTCTCCTAGAAAAGCTAAGGGGCCAGAACCTTGTCAGAAACTACAGTACAGATGGTGCAAATACAAAGATAATTTTTGAAAATGGGGGATATTTTACTGGTGACTATTTTGGCAAAAAAGAAGATGATGGCTTTGATGGCAAATTGTCTGACACAGCAGCCATATTTTATCATGCAGAAGAGATCCATTCATCCAAATTTGAGGGAACTTTTGAGATCACAAAAATGATTGACGAATATACCTACGAGATGAAGCTTAAAGATTTTAAAATCACAAGCCAGGTCGGCCCCCATGATGACATATATTATAATGTAGACTTTGCCCTAGGGATCAACCCTGATGGCAAATACCTACTCTATAGGCCAGGGACTCTGATAAAAGATTTGGACCAAAGAGACGAACGACTCATAGAAATAGCCAAAAATGGAGAAGAAAATAGGGAGAAAACTGTAGGTTTTATAATCTATAACCAAACTGACAAAGAAATTTTTGCGCAAAACCAATAAAGACCCGACCTAGCTAGGAATCCTAGTTGGGCGGGTCTTTTTTTTACCTAAGTCTGAGATAATAAGTAATTGCAAATATAAGGCCAACAATGACAAGGAATGTAAGGGTAACCTTGTCTTTTTTCTTGTAGGCATCTGCTACATCTCTGATGTAGACGATAATGTAGGTGAAGGCTGCCAAGAAAACTCCGATCAGACCAATGACACCCAAGATGGAAAAGGCTGGGTTTGGATAAGATAGGTCTAGGATGATACAAAGTAGTAGGGCTCCGATGCCTACAAGGCTTGAAATAATTGCGATTTTTTTAGGATTTGTTCTTATCATAATAACTCCTTATCTGTCCTCAAAAAGTTTGGTGTAGGCTTCGTAGCCTTCTTTTTTTAGGTCATCTTTTGGTATAAATCTGAGGCTGGCTCCATTTATACAATACCTAAGGCCAGTTGCCTCTTTTGGGCCATCTGGGAAAACATGGCCTAGGTGGCTGTCAGCTTCCTTGCTTCTGACCTCGATTCTTTTTCTGGCTAGTTTGAAATCATCTTTTTCGACCAAGCCTGTCCCATCGATTGGTTTTGTAAAAGATGGCCAACCGCAGCCGGCATCGTATTTGTCAAGTGATGAGAAAAGTGGCTCTCCAGAAACTATGTCAACATAGATCCCCTCTTCATAAAAATTGTCATATTCTGATGAAAATGGTCTTTCTGTCCCAGAATTTTGGGTGACTTCGTATTGGATATCTGTCAGTCTGTTTTTTAGGTCTTCTTTCTTGTATGTCATATTTTTCCTCTTTTATTTGCCTAGGTAGTAGGCAATTCTTTCTACCAATTTTATTATATCATCTTTATTTGTAGCACAAATAGCCACTCTGATACCTTTTTTAGATGGGATTGTAAAGATGTTTTCTTTTTCTAGTTTGTCTGCAATCTCAAAGGCCCTATCAGTAGGGATAAAGGTAAAAAATCCACCAAAATATGGGATCATATCAATTTTGTGTTTTTGGGCTTGGTCTATAAAAACATCAGCCCTGTCCCTAAGCATATTTTTTAGGGAAATGAGTTCCTTTTCGTACTCATCCTTGTTTTCATCCTTTTCTAGGTCGGCAAGGATATTCTGTGGGGCGTGGACTCCATTTGACCAGTTGCACCTAGCAGAATGGGCAATGGATTTTTCAAACTCATCTACTATTTCCTTTTTTGAAGAAATCCCTATAGCAGCTCCTGACCTGAGACCATAGGCTGTGTGGGACTTGCTCATAGAGTAGGCAATTATTACAAAAATATTTTCTGGCAGGTCAGAAAATTTCTCGAAAAATTTCTTTTGGTCTCCGTCTCCTGCGTACTCTATATAGGCTACATCCACAAGGAGGATTATTTTTTTGCCAGCTCTTGCCTTTTCTTTGGCAAGGTCTAAAACCTGGTCCCACTCATCATCAGATAGGGAATAGCCGGTTGGGTTGTTGCCTGGGGAGTTTATCAGGGATAGGACCCTGTCCCTACCTTCTAGGGCAAAGTCCAGGCAGTCTTTGTATGCTTTTATATCAAAGCTAAAATCATCTGTAAAAAAATTGTAGGTTTTAAAATTTTTGCCAAATTCCTTGCAGATTTTCCCATAAGGTGCCCAGTAATAATCATGACAGATGACATAATCATCATCTCCCACATAGGAAAAAATCCCTGACCTGATAGCCCCTGTACCACCCGGCGTAGAGATGACTCGCATATAGGCTTTTGGCCTGTGGTCTTCAAAAAGGCTAGCTAGGACTGCCTCCCTAAAGTCCTTCTCTCCTTCTATAGGAGCGTAGGAGGCTATGAGGGACCTATCCATTTTTTCTAGTCTATTATAAAAAGAATCAAGGGCTATGAGCTTGCCCTTATCATCGGCAAGGGTCCCCAAGGCAGCATTGATGACGGAATCTCGTCCGTATTTTTTTATGGCTGCATTGGCCTTGTTATTTATTTCAAAAGCTAAATCCTTGCCCTCAGGCAGGATTGCCTTGTCATTTAGCATCATAATTATCTCCTTTGATTTTAAAACAACTTTATTTTATTATACTCCATGATAAAAAATGGTAAATACAATGTTTTTGTCATATTTTTGAAAAAAATCTTGCAAATTAAAATCATCTTAGTATATTATAAGTAGGCATTAGCACTCGATACACTCGACTGCTAAATATAAAAAAGGAGAATGATATGAATTTAAAACCAATCGGTGATAGGGTAGTTATAAAAAAAGCTGAAGCAGAAAAAACAACAGCATCTGGGATAGTTCTCCCAGAAAGCGCACAAGAAAAACCACAATACGCAGAGATCATAGCCATTTCTAGCGATATAGAAAATGATGAAAAGAAAAAGGGATCACTCAAAGTTGGCGACAAGGTGATTTATTCCCAATACGCAGGCACAGATGTAAAACTCGATGATGAAAAGTTTATAGTTGTCAAATACAACGATATTTTGGCAGTAGTAGAAGACTAGGAGGAAAATATGGCAAAAGAAATTAAATTTGGAGCAGAGGCTAGAGAGGGTCTCGAAAGAGGCATAGACAAACTTGCAAATGCAGTTAGGGTTACCCTTGGACCAAAGGGTAGAAACGTAGTTTTAGACAAGGCATATGGAGCACCAACCATCACAAATGACGGTGTGACAATTGCAAGTGATATAGAATTAGAAGATAGGTTTGAAAACATGGGCGCTCAGCTAGTCAAAGAAGTAGCCACAAAAACCAATGACGTAGCAGGTGATGGTACAACAACAGCTACAGTCCTAGCTCATTCTATTATAAAAGAAGGCCTTAAAAACCTAGCAGCAGGCGCAAATCCAATAGTCCTAAACAAGGGCCTAAAAAAGGCAACAGATGTAGTAGTTGACTATATAAAGGCAAACTCAAAAGATGTTGAGGACAAGCAAGCCATAGAAAACGTAGGTACAATCTCATCCCAAGACGAAAACATAGGCAAGCTTATAGCTGATGCTATGGAAAAAGTCGGCAATGATGGGGTCATCACAGTAGAAGAATCAAAAACAACAGACACCTACCTAGACCTAGTAGAGGGTATGGCCTTTGACAAGGGCTACCTATCACCATACATGGCAACAGACAATGAAAAGATGATAGCAGAGCTTGACGATCCATATATCCTAATTACAGACAAAAAGATCGCAAATATCCAGGAAATCCTTCCACTATTAGAACAAATTGTCCAAGAAGCAAGACCACTTTTGATCATAGCTGATGATGTAGAAGGCGAAGCACTTACAACCCTTATACTTAACAAACTAAGGGGAACATTCAATGTAGTAGCAGTTAAAGCACCAGGCTATGGCGACAGAAGAAAAGCCATGCTAGAAGATATAGCAATACTAACAGGAGCAAAAGTTGTAAGCGAAGATTTGGGCATGGACCTCAAAGAAGCTACAATTGACATGCTAGGATCAGCTAAAAAAGTCAAAGTCGACAAAGACAACACAACCATAGTAGAAGGCAAGGGCGACAAGGCTATATTAGAAGAAAGAGTTCAAACAATAAGACACCAAGTATCTTGCGAAGAAAGCGAATACGAAAAAGAAAAATTAAACGAAAGACTAGCCAAACTTGCAGGCGGTGTAGCAGTTATCAACGTAGGAGCAGCTACAGAAACAGAAATGCAAGAGAAAAAATACCGCATCGAAGATGCCCTATCAGCTACAAGAGCAGCTGTAGAAGAAGGTATAGTAGCAGGCGGCGGCGTAGTCCTAATAGGCGCTATAGAAAAAGTAGAAGAACTCAGAGAAAGCCTAATAGGCGATGAAAAAACAGGTGCCCTAATCATAGAAAGAGCCCTAGAAGCCCCACTTAGACAAATAGTAGCAAACGCAGGCCTAGACGGATCTGTAATAGTAGAAAAAGTCAAAAACTCCGACAAAGAAACAGGCTACGATGCCTACAACGACAAATATGTAAACATGTTCCAAGCAGGCATAGTAGAACCAACAAAAGTAACAAGATCAGCCCTACAAAACGCAGTAAGCGTAGCTGGAATGATACTAACAACAGAAACAGCAGTAGCAGACATACCAAAAGAAGAACCAATCATGGGCGGCGCACCACAGATGCCTATGTATTAGACTCGCCCCTCCGGCGCATAGAGGAGCCCCGCGGAGCGGTTCGCAGCGAAGAGAGAAAGAAAAGCCAGCCTTTGGGAGGACCCGTGCAGACCACCTCGCAGCGAAGCGAGAAAGCAAAAAAAACACTCCTTGTGAGTGTTTTTTGCTTTATAAAAATAGTTTTTAAGATAATATAAAATATCTCTTATAATTTTTTTTTTTGTATTTATTATATCTTGATCTTTTATTTGTTTTGCATATTTACATATCCCGCTGTTAAAGGGGAGACCTAAGGGGCGATCTAGAAATAGGGTTTATTCCTATGACCCTATTATTTGAATCTTTAATTTTTTTCTTTTTATAACTATTTTTGATTATTAATATAATACTCCGTTCCAGGGGGAGCCCAGGGGAACGTTCCGCATGTTCCCCCACCGGCTCCCCCTAGCCCCCTTACGCTACCCCCTCCAGGCGGCCCCTCTCGGGGGATAAGGAGGTTTGCCTTTGGCAAACCGTTTGACTAGCAGAACATCAGTTCTAAAAATTTATAAAAAAATAAGATTTTCTTTATACCAAGATGTAAATTATCAGCAAGATTTATAATTCCATGACCCGTTAAGAAAATCGCACTGTTTGAGCGTAGCGAGTTTGCGATTTTTAGGGGCTTGGGATTATAAATCACTTAAAGAAAAATCCTACAAAAACAGAGGAATCCCCCTACCATAAGTGGATTGCCGAAAGGCAATCTACTGATCCTGCACTCCGCCTAAGGAGCAGACGGGGGTGAAACGTAGAGGGGTATAAGGGGAGACCGATGAGGGGGCATCTGCCGCCCCCTTGGGTCTCCCCTTGGAACGAAGGAATTATGTTAATATCCAAAAAAATTGTAATGATCAAAAAAATAGTAAATAAAGAAATAAGATTATAGGAATATTTCCTATGTTCATGGGATCCATCACATGCGTTCGGGATGACGTAGGGTAACGTTAGGGATGACGTAGAAAATGCTTGGGATGACCTTGGTGGATAAGTTATAGGGAAAGCCCTATGTTCATGAGATCTCTCGACTACGCTTGAGATAAGGGAGAGGTATGCTCGAGATAAGGGAGGGGTACGCACGAGACTAGGGATAGGTGGACTTTGTTTATTTCTGCCCTTAATCTTGATAATCTAGCGCCAAAACGGGTATATATTATATACAACATACAATAATTTAAGGAGAAATCATGACAGAGAAAATTTTAGACCTTGTAGAGGATTTTTTAAAAAAACACGAGATAGCTGACGTAGACCTACAAAAAATGGTAGAGAATTTGCCAGTTGATCAGATTATGGCTATGCTTGCTGGCAAGGACAGGTATGTAGTCAAAAAATCTGGCAGACTAGAAAAATACAACGAAGAAAAAATTGGCAGGTCCATAAACAATGCCGCCGACAGGTCAGAGATGCCACTAAACTCATCAGACCTTGCCATGATCCTAAAAGAGGTTAGCAAAAAACTTTTTGATGATACGGGCAATAATAACATTCACAAGACCTCAGAAATCAAGGATGTAGTCAAGGAAGTCCTCAAATCATCAGGCTTTTCAAAGATTTTTGACTCCTACTCATCCTATGTCAAAGACCAAAACTGATGATTATAAAAATACTTGCCGTAGGCAAGATCAAAGAGGATTTTTATAGGGCTGCCATAGGCGAATACACAAAAAGGATGAAGGCCTACAACAAGCTAGAGATCATAGAAGTAGCCGACGAAAAGGCCCCAGAGACTCTATCAGAAATAGAAATAAAAACTATAAAAGAGACAGAAGGAGATAGGCTTCTGTCAAAAATCAAAGATGATGCCTTTGTAGTTAGCCTAGAAATAGACGGCAAAAGCCTAGACTCCATAGGTTTTGCAAAAATGATCCAAGGGGAAATGCTAGATGGCTTTGGCAGGGACCTAGTCTTTGTCATTGGTGGATCAAATGGCCTAGGGGCAAATATCCAAAAAAGATCCAACCTACAAATTTCTTTTGGCAAAATGACCTATCCCCACCAGCTCATGAGAGTCATCCTCATAGAGCAAATATATAGGGCCTATAGGATAATAAATAAAGAACCCTACCATAAATAAGTGGTAAAACAAAATGACAAACATTCCAATTATTTGGGCATATTTCATGTGATCTTACATAGATATTTATTAGAAGTGAATTTATCTATCTAAGCCCATAATAATCTATGATGATTGTTTAACATTTTGTTTTACCACTTTTTTTGCATATATTCACCAAGAGGAATGGCTAAAAATCGAGCTTTTGAAATTTTATTTTGAATTATTATGCAATTCCAGTATAATCTGTTAGATAGAATTAAAACTGAAAAAATTTAGCTAAAATCATTATCGAATATATACTGATAAATATATTGTAAGATAGAAGTTTTTAAAGGGGGAAAAATGAATAAGAAACAGAATCTAGTCGCACTTGCCCTATCTGTATCATTCGTACTTGGAGGAGCTGGACTATCTCATGCTGATGAAAGCAAAGATAGTACAAGCCCTATCGTGAGTGAACAAGAGTATGCAAATAGCGATAACCATACAGGAAATATAGACCAAGTAGGAAATTTAGATGATCAAAAATCTACAGGTCCTGCTGCTAATAATCAAGAAAAATCTAGCGGAGAAAATACAGAGGCAAAGCTAGGAGAAAATGCAGCTGGCAAGGAAAAATCTGACCAAGACAAGGCCGATGCAAAACCATCCACAAATACAGCAGATCCAAAAAATCCAGGTGTAAACCAGCCAGAAAAAGAAAACACAGGGGATAGGTCTTCCCAAAACCAAACCGAAAGTATAAACACAGGACTTGTAGATGATCAAGGGCCAAATACAGATGCTAATACTATAGAAGTATCGGGAGAAAAACAAAACCAAGCTCAAAAAGCAAGTCCTAGCCAAAATAAAGGCCCTGTCACAGATGTAGATCCTGTAGCAGAAAAACCCCTCACAGATGAGGAGGTAGAAAAACTTACTCAAACTGCCCAAAAATCCTATCCAGATGGTCAAATTTCTGTAGATAAAAATACTGGCATCATCACAGTAAAAAGAAAAGTCAAAGAAAAAAAGGGTGATAAGGAAGTAGAAGTAGAAAAAGTCGAAACTATCAACCCATACACACCTGCTGGCGATGAGAAGCTAATCAAAGACTATAGCGAATCTGAACGTTATAAGACAACTGACCTAGAGCCGGGAGATACAAATCAGGCGCTCGGTAAAACTAATGAAAAGGTTGAAAAAGACGGCTTTAAATTTGAACTTAAAAATCCATCCGCAACATCACCAAGTAAGACTGAATATGGTTATCAAATCACCATAGACAAGAAGACTGGTCAGAGAACCTATACTAAGATTTATGTTACAGACTCTGGACTTATACCTCTTGATAAAGGAAACAAGCCAATGATGGGTCAGGGTGAAAAGTTAACACCTGAATCTCCTGATGTAACCTACAAGCCAGACGAAAATGCTATAATTGATGGTGCTGGAAAGCAAAGGAACCTTAACTATGACGCAAGTGAAGAAACCTTAAAGCACCTTAATAATAAGGATAATGACTCTACTTCTTTTGGTTTTAAGGATGACTACACTCAAGATAATCCTAAAAATCAGTTTTTTAAAGGTAGCTTCGGTATAACCTACAAGGTCAACCCATGGCCAAATGAAAATGACAAACTTGAAGAGTTAAAACTTAATAAAAATAATTATGATCCAACATCTAAGTACTTT
Organism: Anaerococcus mediterraneensis; assembly: GCF_900128415.1. NCBI lineage: Bacteria > Bacillati > Bacillota > Tissierellia > Tissierellales > Peptoniphilaceae > Anaerococcus > Anaerococcus mediterraneensis. Next base: position 2,050,909 of record NZ_LT635772.1, on the reverse strand, counting down.
GTCCAAGGCCAAGACATCGATACTGGGATTAAGGTAGATAATATTGATGACAGTGCCAAGGAAAGGCTAGTAGGCCAAGTTTATAACCCTATTACAGGCAAAATTGTCCCAGGAGCAAGTGCCTATATAGGAGATAATGGCAATATCTTTGTAAAGATGCCAGAAGGAGCCCTAAAAAAAGACGAAAACGGCAAGACTATCATCAATGAAGACTCAATCTTCAATACAGATGACTACAAGGCTCTTCAAAACTTAGATGTCAAATTCTTTGCCCGCCCAAGAAAAACTGAAGAATTTAGAAAAATAGCTGAAACACCAGATGAATATGGTGAAACAGGAACTTATGTAGAAACAGGTGCAGGATCTGCTACTATTAAGCACAAGGGCCAAGATGTAGTTATCGATAAGCAAGGCATCGACCGCTACGACCACTACAACCTAATTGGTGGATTCAAGCTAAACCTAGACGATACACGCTACTATGACCAATCCTTCAAAGATAAAAAAGGCGATACATCTGAGAGGACTTATTCAAATGTAAAACCAGGCGAAGCTTTCAATGTTGAAATGTATAATCCAGAAAGTCCAAAACCAAATCAAAAGACTGCTGAAGAAATGAACGCAGCTGATGGCAGGGGAGAAGCTTCTGGTAGGATAAACATGGACTTTCTCAACAAGGAAAATGAAGGCAAGGCGGAAAAAGATAAGTGGAAGCTAGATGTAGACCCTCACGACATATCAAAATTCACCATAACTGCTCCATCATCAGCTAAGGCTGGGGACTTTATAGCCCTACCAGTTGAGTACACCTACACAAACGGATCAAAAGACGTCCACTGGTTCCACTTCGTAGTCCAAGATTCAGATAATAATAAGCCAGAATACCATGCCCAAGTTGAATTCCCATCAGATGAACAAAACTCCCAAGTTTCAGTTCCAGAAAATGATAAGAAACTAAGTCCAAAATCCTATTCTATACCAGAAGGAACAGAGTTTAAGGACGACCATGGAAATGAATGGGATGTATCAATTAATGAAACAACTGGACAGATAACAGCAAAACCAAAGAACCCATCAAAATTTGATGGTGGAGAAAAACTCGAAGTCCCAGTAGTCGCCCACTACCAAGACCCAGATGAGCCAGACAAGGATATAACAGAAGAAACTACAGCAGAATTTGTCATCAAAGAAAGAGCAAACATGACAGCCCGCTACAATGCTAAGGCTGGCAAGGCGGGAGATGAGATATCTTCTGATGTAATTTTAAATAAAACTGACGAATTCAACAGAAGACCAACTAGGTACAGTCTAAAATCTAATACCTACGCAGATGATAAGGGCAATACTTGGAATGTATCTATAGATGAAAAAACAGGTAAGGTCACTGCCACTGTACCAAACGCTACAGATGGCAAATCAATCGACGGGGCCCTATTAAACGTACCAGTAACTGCCCACTATTATGAAGGAGACACAGAAGTTGGAACAAGAGAGACAGAAGTCCAATTCATAGCATCTGGTACAAAAGGTACTCACACCTACACAGAAGAACTCCCATTTGAAGTAGAAGTTAGAAAAGACCCAAGCCTAAAGAAGGGTGAATGGAAATACGCTACTGATGATGAAGGAAATGAGCTAAGGGGTGAAAAGGGTGAACAAGAAAGAACCCTTACTATAGAAAACTCTAAGGTAACAAAAACTTCTGAACCAACAGTAACTAAAAAAGCTAAAAATGCAGTTGTCTTAGTTGGTGAAGGAACAAATGACGGTACTCACGAAATCAAAGAAAAGAAAGAATTACCATTCGAAACTAGATATGAGTATGACGAAAATCTTGAAGCTGGTCAACGTGAAGAAACCGGTGGAACACCAGGAGAGCAAGAAAGAACCAATACTCTTGTAATCAAAGATGGCAAAGTTACCGAAACTAAAGAAGGTGAATTCAAGACTACTAAAGATCCTGTAGATAAGGTAATTAAGATTGGTATCAAGCCAATTATTAAGGAAGTTGAAAAACCATTTGAAACAGAATACATCTATGATGAAAATGTTGAAGTGGGCAATGAAGAAGAAGTAACATCTGGTGAAAAAGGAAAAGTTACCATCACAACTTCTTATGACAAAGACCAAAACAAACTTGTAACCAAGGAAGAAACAAAAGACCCAGTTAAGAGAGTTGTAAAAGTTGGTATCAAGCCTGTTGTTAAGGAAGAAGAAATTCCACACGATACAGAATACAAACATAATCCAAATCTTGAAGCTGGAACAATCAAAAAAATAAAAGATGGTACTCCAGGTAAAATTACTGTCACAACTACCTTCAACAAAGAAACAGGTAAGCTTGAAACCAAGGTAGAAAGAACTGAACCAACAAATGCAGAATATGAATATGGTTCTAAAACTGAAGGAAAAGTTAAAGTTGAATCTGACCTTCCTTTTGAAATTGAAATCATAGAAGATCCTGAAATGGAAGCTGGAAAGACTGAAACAGTTCAAGAAGGAAAACTAGGTAAGAAAGAAACTACTATCACTATTGAAAATAGCAAAGAAGTTTCTAGGGAAGAAAAAGTAATCACAGACCCAGTTAAGAAGATTGTAAAAGTTGGAACTAAAAATGTCTGCCCAATCCCACCAGTAAATCCAAAAGATCCAGAAAATCCAGCAGAGCCTGGCAAGGAAGATCCAGAAAAACCTGTTAATGAAGATCCAAAACCAGCAAAGCCTGGCAAGGAAGACCCAGAAAAACCAGGCCATGAAGATCCAAAACCAGAAAAAACTGAGAAGGAAGATCCAGAAAAACCTGTTAATGAAGATCCAAAATCAGAAAAAGAAGATCCTAGGGATGAAGAAAATACCAAAAAAGAAAATAAAGATGAAAGATCTGATGAGCTATCAAGAAAACACCAGGACTCTGGCGATTCTGATGACCTATCCAAAAAGAAATCATCAAATCCAAAAACTGGTATAGGATCAGTCACTCCTGTAATCACAGCCATGGGCATATCCATAGCAGGTCTTCTTGGTACAAAGAAAAAGAAAAAAGAAGATTAAATACTATAGATGATAACTAGCCTTTGTCATATCAGATTCTAAAAAAGGCAAGTCTTCATAGGTCTATATAAAAGTAAGCTATAGTAATTATTGGCATGCTAGTCCTGGACTTGTTATGGTATTAAAATATAGTTAGTATTTTTCAAAATTCCGTGATGATTAGAAAAGCTTCTAAATCATTTCAATAAAAAAAAGCCTCGAGGGGCTTTTTTTTATCCTAATATTTTCTAATTTTCTAAGCGTGAGCGAAAACTCCACAATGATTCCTAAGTGAAGCCCTCAAATCCAGACCAGACTAGACCAAAGTCGAGATATCTCAGCCCCTTCCCTTGTCTCGAGCGGAGTTGCGAGACCTCAGCCCCCCCTTTTATCTCGAGCAGAGCGTAAGCAAAGTCGAGATATCTTGAAATAAGGTCAGAATTAAATAACCTAATCTTGATTTTTTTTCTATTGAGCATACAATGGTATTACAAAAAAGGAGGGCTTTTATGGATAGTGTTGTCAAAACTATAAGGTTTAGCAAAGAAGAAGCTAGGATTATTAGCGAATATGCTGACTTTGCCCAAGAGAGTTTTTCTAAAGTTGTCAAAGACGCTATTTTGGACAAGCTTGAAGATGAGTATGATCTAAAGGTGGCTGATGCGGCCTATGAGGAATATATGAACAACCCTGAGACCTACAGTCATAAAGAGGTATTAGATGAGCTCGGTTTATAGGTTCGAATACCACAAAAGAGTTTTAAAACAACTAAAAAAGATGGATAAATCCGTCCAAAAACTAATAATTTCATATATAGAAAAGAATTTGCTATATTGTGACGACCCACGCAAGCTGGGAAAGGCCTTGGTAGGTGACAAGAGAGGGTACTGGCGATACAGGATCGGACCTTATAGGCTGATTTGTTTGATAGAAGATGACAAGCTTTTGATTTTAGCTCTCGAGCTAGGTCATAGGAGAGAGGTTTATAAATAAAAGACTTTGGAATAATAATATCCAGAGTCTTTTTATATTTAGAAATTTATAAAAATAATTAAAAATCTAGGTCAAGAGATTTCTCCAGTCTCCACGTGCCGACGGGCTTGCCGCTTCGTTCGGTCGACAGTAGTTTTCGGACTCAGGCGAGCCTTCGTCTCGAAAAGCCTTGATTAAGGAATTTCATCAGTTCTCTATTCTCGCTTCGCTGCGAGTGCTCCGCACGGGTCCTCTCCGAGCCACATAAATATGCCTTGAATGGCATGTTTGTGCCGAATAATAGTGCGACAGCACGGAGAGCTTTGAAGAAGCGATATTCGTACGGGCTTGTTCACTGTGACAATTCCAATAGAAAAAAGGGGAAGGTCTGTTCGGTCGAAAAAAGGGGGAGTTGTGCTAGTCTTCTAGTAGTATCTGAAATGCCATCCCGAACTACACCAGCCATCTCGAACGCCACCACACGTCATCCCGAACGCATGTGAGGGATCTCACAAATTAAAGACAATCCAGCTTCATGAGATCTCTCGCCAAGGCTTCGGGATGACGTAGGGAAAAGACTACCTCATAGCCAGCTACATCCCTTATCTCGAGCGTAGTCGAGAGATCTCTCCTTGGATCAGAATCATTTAAAAAAAGAAAGTCCCAGTTTTATTTACCAAACAATCTATTTTCTAAAAATATTGCTATACCATCCTCTTGGTTGGATGGGCAGATCTCATCTGCTATTTTTTTTATTTCTGGGTTTGCATTTGCCATGGCTACCCCCGTGCCAGCGGCCTCTATCATGGTATCATCGTTCATCTCATCGCCAAAGGCTATAGTGTCTTCTCTTTTTATCCCAAAATAATCGGCTATCTCTAAGAGGCTCTTGCCCTTGTGGATACCCTTTGGCATGGCGTCTATGAACTGGGGCATGGAGTGGATGGAGTTTATGGAGTCGGAAAATTTGTCCCTAAAGGTCTCAAAGTTTTTATCCATGACCTCTGGATCAGCGGCGAAAACTATCTTGTTTAGACCAAAATCTATGTTCTCACGCAAGTTTTCATCGACAAAAAGCTCGACCTTATTTTTGGCAAGGATAAAATCCATGCTGTAGGCGTCTTTTTTTTCCGCCATGATCTTGCCATCCTCATAGATCATAAAATCAAAACCCAGACTTGTCCCAAAATCGATCATTTCCCTGGCTAGTTTTTGATCTATATCGTGGTTGATGATAGTTTCTTTTTTGCCAAAATCATAGACATTGGCTCCGTTAGATGAGGATAAAATCCCACCGTACTTGTCAAAACCAAGCTCTTTTGCAACATCACTTGACCCATAAAAGTGCCTACCGGTAATGATTGCCACCTTGTGGCCAGCCTTCATAGCCCTTGTCAAAATATCCTTGTGGGCCTTGCTGATATTTGCTTTTTTATCAAGCAAGGTCCCGTCTAAATCTACTGCAATTAATTTTGTCATAATATCCTTTCATTTCTATGTAACTTATAATATGCTAATACCTTCTTTTCTAGGGCATTATACCCTAGTTATTAGAAATTGAGAGAAAAGACATATTTTGCGATTTTATGAATCCTAAATTTGCCCATAACTTAACACTATAAAGTGTCTTATAAGATAGACAAAAGCAGGTCGAAAGGTATAATTAATAAAGGATAAATGTCATCAAAAAACGAAGAGGAGGCATTATGAAAAATAGTAAGAAAATATTATTAGTAGCTTTGATAGCTTGTATCAGTTTAGGCGGATCATATGCCTATGCAGAGGAGGCAGAAACTGAAAGTTCAGCAACAGAAACTACTAAACCATCAGAAGCACCAAAGAAAAATGCAGAGCCACTAAAAGCTCCAGCCCAACCTACAGATAATGAAGCTAAAGTTTATGACTACCAATATAAGCTTAATTACAGGTCAAAAGATGGTAAAGTTATCAATATACCAGGAGCTACCTTAGTTTTTACAAACAATAAAACTAATAAAACAATTGAGCTTGAAACTAAAGACGGCTTGGCTGATTTCAAATTACCTGATGGTGATTATACAGTAAGTGTAAAATCTGTTCCAGATGAATATAAGGAAAAAGTGGATACAAGTAAAACAAAATCATTATGGGGTCATACTAATGGATGGAATGTACTAACTTTAGATGAAATCGATCCAAACCCTCAGCCAAAACCAGAAATAACTGAATCAAACTTTGGTGTAGGTTTTACTTTTAGACCTCTTACTAATCGTACAGGACTTCATGATTCTGTAGAACAAATTGGTGTAGTGATTACGCTAACAAATAAAAAAACAGGCGAGGTTTATACCTATACAACAGATGGAAAGGGAGCTCACCGACATATTCCTGTTGGTGAATACACTATGCATCTAGAATCTGTTCCAGAAAGTATAAGAGGAAGATTTGAAATTCCTAAAGATAAGGACATAACAGTATATGGTATTAGTCAATATGATGGATTTAATGTAGAAGAAATAGAGAAACCGCAACCAAAACCAGAAGATAAACCAGATGACAAACCATCTGATTACAATAACTATGACATTTTTATCCCAACTATAGATGAAAAAGAAGAGAAAAAAGAAGAAGAGCCAAAGGATGGCAGGTCAGATGAAGAGCTTATCGCTGATATAGAAAAAACTGACAAAGAAATCAATGACGTTCTAGATAAGAACGAAGAGAAGAAAAAAGAAGAAAACAAAGAAAAAGAAAACAAAGAAGAAGATAAAAAACCAGAAAAAGAAGAAGCTAATCCAGAAAAAGGCAAAAAAGATAAGAAAGCAGCACCTGCTAAAAACTCAAACCCAAAAACAGGTGTAGCAAGCCTAGGCTACCTAGGAGGACTAGCAGCTGTATCCCTAGCAGGACTAGTAGGTACTAAAAAAAGAAAATAAGTAAGTGATTTTTGAGAAAATCCAGGCGATGGCTTGGGTTTTCTTTTTTTGATATTTTTTATTTGAAATGAAATTAATTTTGTAAAAAAAGATTCTCCATGCGGGCTTTTGCTTTAGTCGAAAAAGGAAGGAAAATTTACTCGTTATTAGTTGAAATTTCCTAACATTTTTGAATGATAATTGTCATTGCAAACCAAACCCGTTATTCCGATGGAGCGAAGCGACGAGGAATCTCATATCCAAGGAAATCCCAAATTCATGAGATCCCTCGCCAAGGCTTCGGGATGACGTAGAGAAAAGACACCCTCATAGTCAGCTAAATCTCCTTATCCTGAGCTAGACCCTTATCTCGAGCTAGTTACGAGATGTTTTTATAAAAGGCTAGTTTTTTTATTTTACTAGCTTTAATAAAAAATATTTTTCTTATATAAAATATTTTAAAAAATGAAGAAAGGATTTGTATTTCAAGGATTTTCTGAAAAAGTAAAAGATTGATATTATCATGTATAGAAATATAATATATATAACTTTTATGTTGATTAAAATTCTATAAAATAGGAGTGAAAGATGGAAAGTTACAAGAAAAAAATGCAGGATCTAATTCGAGATAAAAAACTCAAGGGATCTATTAGAAAACCAAAATATGGGACAAGAAAACTAAGCATAGGCCTAGTTTCTTGTATGCTTGGTTTTAGCTTGATTGTAGGAAGTCTAGATGTTTGGGCATCAGAGCCAGAAAGTGCTGCTAGCAAGACAGAAACAACTAGCACAGATCCTAGCCTAGGTCGAACTGACGCTGTATCGGCAGCTGACCAAAAACCTGGTACAGAGCAGGCAGGAGATGTAGAAAAACAAGGTGAAAATGCCAAAGATCTAGAAAAAGACCTATCAAGCCTAAAAGAAGAAGCCAAGGCCAAGATCGAATCTGAGATAAAAGAAAAGGATAAAAACCTTGCAAGCGATGAGTCCAAGGCTCTTTTAGATGATTATATAGAAAAAATTGACAAGGTAGAAAATAAAGAAGACCTTGATGCTCTGTTAGCTGATTTTGAAAAGGTTTTGGGAGATGAGAAAGATCCTAAAAAGGATGAAAATGCATCTGCTGAAAACCAAGATAGATCAGCTAAGGATGGAGAAAATCTAGAAGTAAGCCCAAAAGAGGAAAAAGACTCCCAAGGCGCACCAAACCCAGATGCAAATGTAGAAAAGGAAACCAAAAAAGAAGAAATAAAAGAAAATTGGGAAGCAAAACCAGTTGACAAGAGTCGTTGGGCAGTTGGTGAGAACCAAAGAATAGTCAGAGTTACTACAAGTGACCCAGTAGAGATGAGTGATATAGACTATGATGGGGCCTTTGTAGATGGCAATGGCGATACAGTTATTAGACTTGTATATAAAGAGAAATCTGCTGCTACATCTGCTGTTTGGTACAGGTCTCTAATTAATTTTGGTGACTTAACTGATAAAATAGATTTTGAAAAATCCTATGTTCTCGGCAGAGATGGCAAGACCCAATATAAATTTGAAGAATTCGCCGCTGGTGGTGGATATATGTTTGATATTGGTAAGGCTGCTGGAGATAGGACAACCAATAGGAAAAACTTACCAATCAATATAGTATTAAAAGATGGCAAGACTATAAAAGACTTAGGTGATAAAAATATCGGTATTCAAATGAGATTAACTGATGTCAATGGTGAAAGAATTTATGCCTATGCACCAGGTAAAACATCTATAGACTACTCAACCTATACAAAGACTACATCTATATCTCTAAATGAGAAGATCAACAACCTATTTATGAAGGGTGGTCTACAATCTGACTCTAACAATGCTACCAACCAAGAGTTTTTCATGTCTGAGTTTATAGCTAACCCTAAATCCTACTCAGATAGCTCAAATCTTGGCCTAATCAGAACCCAATATATGGGCCAAAGATCAGGTCTTGCCTCAACTCCAAAAGTAGGTGGAGAAGAGATTGGATTTACCCAAGTTTTTGATGCCAACCTAGTTAACTACCTAAAAGAAGATGGTCAGGGCAATGTTGGTTATGTAAACCTAATGACAGCTGGTAGGGTTGACTCACCTTATGCAAAAAACTTTGCTATAAAAAAATCTGATATCAATTATTCTGCTGATGGGAAGCTTGCCTATATAGTTATAGGTACACCAGGTTATAAGAAAGATGGGGTCAAGGTAGTTGAGATCCCACAACATGACCAATATACCATGCTTCAAGGTATTTATATCACAGCTATAGACTATGTTGTAGATAAGAGCGAGTTTGCAAATACCTTTGATAAGAATAAAACAAAAAAACTAGACTATTCAATGATGTCTGGTTGGACCAATCCAAACAAGGATGGCTGGACTCTTTATGAAAAGACCTTTGACGAGGATTTTGTAGTCAAAGAAGGTGGTAGGTATATAATAGACACTGGCGATAGGCCACTTGGCGAGCAAATCATGGTACAAATAGGTGATGAAGTTGTTAGCCTAAATAAGAAATACCAGGGTTATTATAATGGATATGTATCAGGCAAGGGCGCAGTAGATAGCATAAATCAGGTCAAAAATGGCGCCATACCAGTACCAGGCCTATATGAGGTGATCCTACGCGAAGGAGTCAGCATCAAGGCTGGACAAAAACTAAAACTTTATATGCCTTATAGCAAGGACCACACCAAACCAGTTGGATTTTCATATAAGAAAAATGGAAGTGCGACAAATGAGGGTGGAGCCGATATATCAATGAGAACTGATAGGGATATAGACCTTCATATCTTTAGAAAAGACAATGGCTATTATAAATTGACCTATACTCCAAAAGGAGCAACAGAGCCAACAACTCTTGAGTTTAGAAAAGTCGGCGGTCTTATAAAGGAATGGCAGGCTAGTGGGTCAATAGGAGTTGTAAAAAATGGTCTTAAAAAATCATCAGTAGCTGCTGGTGGCAATTATATCCTTGATACAAGCAAAATTGAGCCTGGTACAAAGATAAGTGTAGAAGTTTTCGATGAAAAAGGTAATCAAGAAGATAAGACATCTTATTTAAATACAAATTTACTTGATAAATCTGAGAATAAATATACAGATATTTCCTGGACTGACCACTCAGACACCTCATCAATCCTATCTATCAATAAGTCTTTGTATAAGCCATACCAAGAGATCTTTACCAATGATACTGTAGCCGACTCAACAGATGACACCTACAAGGACCCTAGAAAACTTGTTAGCGAAGAAGATTTCAAAAAAGACACTACAAAGATAGATGGTTACACCAAATATGAGGGTGGAAAGGTCAGAGTCGAGTTTAAAGATGGTTCTACCAACAAAGTTTCTAAGACAGAGGCAGATTCAAACGAATATGATGATAAGGGCAACCTAAAGGGCGTAGATAAGAGGGTAGAGTTTAAGTTTGACGAAAATGGCAAAGCTTACAATGTCTACAAATATCAAATGGACCTAAAGGATGCAAAAGCTCTCGACTCTAAGGATCAAACACCTACTGGCGAAGCTCCAAAACTCTACAAGGATATGAAGCTAGTCTTCAACGCCTCTGACGGATCATCACTCCCATCAGATGATGTTATAGCTAGAGTTAGGACTAGGATTTTATTCAATGCTACTGATGGAAAGGTAGAGGGAAAGGATTCTATAGTAAAAATTGCCCCAGATAACAAGAAATTCTACGGAGAAGAAGGCTATGTAGCAAATGGCTTTAGGGGAGATAATGTCGAGGAAGGCACAGGCGATCAGTTTGTAGCTGACCCAACATCTTCTAATTCTAAACTTAAATTTTTAGGTTGGGTAACAGAAGATGGAAAAAAGGCACTAGGTGATAAGACAACTGTCAAATCTTCTGTATTCAAGACCCTAAAGGGAGACCAAATTTTCACAGCCGATACTCCAATCTTAAGACACCAAATCGTCTATGCTATCTGGGCAGAAGAACAAGTAGTCAAATTTGATGCCAACGGCGGAGCATTTGATGATGGCAAGAGAGAAGAAATCAATGTCATAGGAGATGAAGGCGGCACTACAGTTCCAACAGAACCAAAACAAGATGGCAAAAAGTTCAAGGGTTGGGCAGATGAGAACGGAAAAATTTTGACTCCAGAAGAGATAGGAAAACTTGATGGAACAACCAAACTCATAGCCCAGTGGGAAGACAAAACTCCAGATGAACAAGCTAAGGATGAAACCCCACCAGCATCTCCAAGTATCACTGCACCAGAAGATGGAAATATAAAAATCGCCCCACCAAGCGATGAAGATACAAAAACTGTAGATGTAACCTATACAAAACCAGACGGTAGCAAAGGAAGTATCACTGCAACTAAGGATGAAAATGAAAACTGGACCCTACCAGCAGATGCACCAGCAGGATCAAAGATAGATCCAAACTCTGGAGTCATCACTATCCCAACATCAGAAATCAAGGGTGGCACAGATGTAAATGCTACAGCAAGTGATTCAAGCAATAATACATCAGGTCCTGCAAGCAAAAGAGTAGCTGATAAGGAAAAATACGACCTACAAGATCCAGCTGCTACAAAGGTAGATGACCCTACAAAATTATCTCAAACAGAAAAAGACGAAATCATAGGAAAAGTCAAAGAGAAAAACTCTAGTCTACCTGAAGGCACAAAAATTGATGTAGACAATGAGGGCAATGTCACAATCACCTACCCTGACAAAACAACTGCAACAATTGGCAAGGATAAGACTGTAGAAAAGAAAACTGATACAGAAAAATATGACCCAGTAAATCCAACTGACAAGGTCAAGATAAATAAGGCAGGGGACTTATCTGATGAAGAAAAGAAGGCTGTCAAAAAGGCAGTAGAAGAAGCTAACAAGGATAAATTCCCAGCTGGCACAGAAATAAGTGTCGATAATGACGGTGAAGTTAAAATCACTTATCCAGATGGCACCATAGATACTATCCCAGGCAAGTATACTGTAGAAGAAAAAACCTACACAGAAAAAATCGATCCAATCAATCCTGATGTCACCAAAGTCAATAATCCAAGCGACCTAAGTGATGAGGAGAAAGATGCAGTCAAAAAGGCTGTTGAGGCTAAGAATACTTTCCCAAATGGCACTAAAATCGAGATTGGTGATGACGGTACAGTTACTATAAAATATCCAGACGGATCTACTGATACCATAGATAAATCAAATACAGTTGCAGAAGATACAGCCCTAAAGGTAGAAAAGCCAGAAAAAACCAAGGTAGGAAATACTGATGCACTCACACCAGAGGAGCAACAAGCAGTCAAAGATGCTATCAAGGCTAAAAACCCAAGTTTAACTGATGAGCAAATCACAGTTGATGATAAGGGCAATGTCACAATCAAAGTTGGCAACAAAATAGCAAACCTATCACCAGCTGATACCATCAGCCAAGATGAGAAGCTTCTTGTAAATGATCCAGCTATAACTCCGGTTGACAATCCAAATGAGCTTTCACAAGCTGATAAAGACAAGGTTATACAAGCTATCAAAGATGCCAACCCAGACTTATCTGATGATGCTACAATAGAAGTCGCTACTGATGGATCTGTTACAATCACAGATGGAGGCAAAACTGCAAATATAGTCAAAGATAAGACTGTAAGGGCAAAAACTGATGCAGAGAAAAATCCACTAACAGATCCAGAAAAAACCAAGGTCAACAATCCTTACGAATTGACACAGACTGAAAAAAATGATGTCATAGATGCGGTTAAAAAAGCAAATGATAAATTGCCAGCAGATGCAAATATCACAGTTGATGAAAAGGGCAATGTTACTGTCACATTCAAGGACGGATCAGAGCTTAAAATTGATGGCAAGAAGACAGTAAAGAAAAAACCTGACAATGAAAGAGTAAATCTCACTGACCCAGCCAAGACTCCTGTAGATAATCCAGAAAGTCTAACTACAGATGAGCAAGATAAGGTCAAAAAGGCTGTAGAAGATGCCAACAACTTGCCAAATGGCTCCGATGTTTCTGTTGATAGTACAGGCAAGGTTACAATCACCTATCCAGATGGGTCTACAGCTCAGATCACCCCTGATAAGACTGTAGAAGCAGAGTTTAAAGACCCAGCCAAAACCTTGGTTCAAGATCCAAATGCCTTGGCAGATGATGAAAAAGCAGCCATCAAGAAAGAGATCCTAAAGGCAAATCCTGGCCTAGACCCTGATAAGGTTGCAGTTGATGAAAAAGGAAATGTTACAATCACCAAAGCTGATGACTCAACAAAAGTCATCCCTGCAGATAAGACCCTAAGCTCAGTCAAGCTCCCAGACCTAACAGAAGTTGAGGATGCTAACAACCTAACTGATGAGGAAAAGAAGGCTATCAAGGATAAATTTATAAAAGAAAACCCTAGTCTTGATCCAGAAACTTTTGTTGTAAATGGCGATGGTAGCGTAGAAATTCACAAAAATAACAATGTGACAATAGTTCCAGCAGAAAAAATTGTGACTTCAAAAATCAAAAACCCAGAAAAAACCCTTGTAAATGACCCTACAAACTTAACTGATGAAGAAAAGCTTGCCATAAGAAAAGCTATAAACAAGGCAAATCCAACAGTTAAAGACAAGGATATATCCATAGGAGATGACGGTACAGTCACAATTGGCAAGGGAGATGGGGCAAAAACAATCCCTGCAGACAAGGTTATAAGAACCGATGTCAAAGCCCCAGTTAAAACTCCGGTCAAAGATCCAAATAGCTTAACTAAGGCCGAAAAGGATGCTATAAAAGAAGCTGTCAAAAAAGCAAATCCTGACCTAAAAGATTCTGATATCACTATAAAGGACGACGGATCTGCTGATGTCTACAAGGACGGGGAGACAACCACCATCTCAGCTGACAAAACTACAGCACCAACTATCAAAAACCCTGATCCAACCATTGTCAAGGATAAAAATAATCTATCTGATGAAGACAGGGAAAAGATAAAAGAAGCTGTAAAACTTGCCAACAAAGACCTAACAGATGACCAAATTACAGTCAACAAGGACGGATCTGTCACAATCAGAAAAGAAGGAGAAATCCCACAAACTATCCCAGCTGACAAGACAGTAGTAGGTGATGTAAAGGCACCAGATATTACAGAAGTCTTAGATCCTAATAATTTGTCAGATACTGATAAAAAGAATATCAAAGAAGCCATCAAGAAGGCTAACGAGGACCTAAAAGATGAAGACATCACAGTAAATGATGACGGTTCAGTTACTGTCAAAAAATCTGGCAAGGAAATAGAAATCCCAGCTGAAAAGACAATCACATCTGCTATCAAAAATCCAAGGACTACTATAGTATGGGATGATCAAAACCTAACAGAACACGAAAAATCAACTGTAGAAGACCTTGTAAGGATGGCAAATCCAGACCTAGGTAAAGATGCTAAAATCACAGTAGCAAATGATGGAACAGTAACAATAACAAAAGATGGCAAGACAGTAACAATTCCAGCAGATAAAACTGTAAGCCAGAAATTCAACACTCCTGACAGGACCTTTGTCCAATATCCAAACAACCTCACAGATTCTGAAAAGGAAAATGTAAGGGAAGCTGTTAAAAAAGCCAACCCAGGTCTAAAGGATGACCAAATAGAAGTAAGGCCTGATGGTTGCGTAGTGATAACAGATTCTAAGGGCAGACAATCTGTAATACCTGGTTCAAATACTGTAGGCGCAGAAGTCAAAGCCCCAGACCTAACCACAGTCAAGGATAAAAACAAGCTTACTGATGAGGAAAAAGAACAGGTCAAAAAGGCACTCAAAAAGACAAATCCAGACCTAGACCTAAACACAGTCATAGTCCATGATGACGGATCTGTCACAGTTGATATCCACGGCAAAAAATTGACCTACCCAAGCGAAAAGGTAGTCAGACAAGATATCTTGGCTCCAGAAAAAACAGAGGTTGCTGATCCAAACAAGATTAGTGAAGATGAAAAAGAGAAGATTAAAAAAGCTGTCGAGGATGCTAACCCAGGTATTGATAAAGACAAAATCACAGTAAATGAAGATGGTTCTGTCACTATAGACCAAGATGGCAAAAAAGTTACAATACCAGCTGTCCAAACTATCACATCTGCTATCAAAAACCCAGAACCTACCAGGGTAAATGATCCTAATAAGCTAACAGATGAGGATAAGGACAAGATCAGAAAAGCTATCAGAAAAGCTAATCCAGGCCTATCAGATGATACAAAGATAGATGTAGATGATAAGGGTAATGCAAGCTTTACTGTAGATGGTAAAAAGCATGAGATCCCATCTAGCGCAACCCTTGCAGAAAATGCAAAATTGCCTGCAAAAACCAAGGTATTTGACAAAACCAACCTCAACCAAGATGAGATAGATGCTATTAGAAAAGCCATAGAAACTGCTAATAAGTTTGACCTTGGCACACATGTAGTAGTTGAGGAAAATGGTACAGTCACAATCACCTACCCAGATGGATCTAAAGAGAGCCTCTCTATAGATGACCTAGCAGAAGAAAAGGACAAACCAGAGACCCCAGGAAAAACTCAGGTAGAAGATCCAACCAAGTTAAGTCCAGCAGAGCAAGCAGAAGTCAAAAAGGCTATAGAGGATAAAAATAAGGGTAAGGACTTCACAGTCGAGGTAGATGAAAAGGGCAATGCCACAATCACCTATCCAGATAACACACAGATCCAAATAGATGGCAAAGACCTAGTCGAAAAGAAAAAATCTGACGAAAAATCTGATGATACAAATCCAGAAAACCCAGGCACAGATCACAACACTGATCCAGACCATGGCAATAATGGAGATAATCATGGTACAGATACAAAACCAGGCGATCAAGACTCAGATGATAAGGGATCAGAGACAGATTCAGATAATAAAGATGGCAAAAAAGATTCTGAAAATGAAAAATCTGATGATAAGGCAGGAGATGACAAAGAAAGCACCAAGGCCAAAGTCCCAGAAGTCAAAACACCTGTAAAGGATGCTGACCATTTGACTGATGAGGAAAAGGCAAAGGTAGCTGAAAACATCAAAAAAGCCAACCCAGATGCTACAAATATCACAGTAGATGATAAGGGCAATGCAAAAATAGAATATGCCGATCAGTCAGCAGAAAGCATACCAGCTAAAAACCTAGTCTACCAGGTAGAAAAAGGCTCAGTAGCTGTCCCAGCGAAATCTGATAAAGAAAATGAAGGGCCAGCCAAGAGCAAAAACTCTGATGTGGCAAGTGCTAAAAATAGACAATCTGCAAATGTTAAAACAGGAGTAGAATCAATAAGCGGAGTCCTAGTCACCCTAGGAGCAGCCATCAGCGGACTAGTAGCCACAAAAAAGAAAAAAGAAGATAAATAGGTAGAAAAAGAAAAATCCAGGCGAAAGCTTGGATTTTTTTTGTGGAGATTTCTCCACTCACTACGTTCGGTCGAAAAAAGGGAAGGTGCGGGCTAACACCCTTAGTCGAAACCCTCCCCTTATCTCGAGCGTAGCGTAAGCGAAGTCGAGAGATCTCTATCCAAATCAAAATCAACTAGGCCAAGAGATTTCTCCATGCGGGCTAACGCCCTTAGTCGAAACAAGGGGAATCTAACCCCTAATACTATTGAAACCACACCCGTCATTCCGAACGCAGTGAGGAATCCCATAAATTAAAGCTATCTATCTTCATGGGATCTCTCGCCAAGGCTTCGGGATGACATAGAGAAAAGACTCCCTAATCTCAAGCCCCACCCCTTATCTCGAGTGGGGCGTAAGCGGAGTCGAGAGATCTCGTCTATAAACCCAAACTAAGTCAAGAGGTTTCTCCATGCGGGCTTACGCCCTTAGTCGAAACAAGGGGAATCTAACCCCTAATACTATTGGAACCACACTCGTCATTCCGAACGCAGTGAGGGATCCCCTAAATTAAAGCTATCTATCTTCATGGGATCCCTCGCCAAGGCTTCGGGATGACATAGAGAAAAGACTTCCTTATCTCAAGACCCACCCCTTATCTCGAGCGGAGCATAAGCGAAGTCGAGAGATCTCTTTTACAAAATCAATATCAGTCGAGAGAATTCTCCATGCGCGCAGTTGCCCTTAGTTGAAAAATGCTTTTGTTGAATAAAAATTAGCAAAGAAAAAAAGCCAGTTAAGTCTGACTTTTTTCTTGTTTTATCCAACTAAATTTATAAAAAACGTGATTACAATAGGATTTGCTAGGTTAACTGCTATGGCCAATACTATTGGGAAGATAAACATGGCTGTGTCTGCCTTTCCTCTTTCTTCTATGATGGCCTCCATATTTGCCATGGCGTTTGGGGTTTGGCCTAGGCCTACTCCGCAGTGGCCAGCGACCATGACGGCTGCATCATAGTTTTTGCCCAAAAGCCTAAAGGTAACTAGGCTTGTGTATATAGAAATAAAAATTGCCTGGGCTAACATTATGATCACCATTGGGCCTGCTAGGGCCATGATTGCCATGACCTTGAGGTTGATGAGGGCGAGTGATAAAAATAGGTTTAGGGAGATAGATCCCAGGGTGTCTATATTTGTCATGTTGATTGGCTTTTTGAAATAGTCGTAGATATTTCTCACAACCAAGCCCCCAAATTGACAGCCTACATAATATGGGAATTTTAGGCCGGTCATTAGTAATATTTTGTTTATAAAAGTCCCAAAAAATCCTGCAAGACCTATGACTATGACTGCCTCCATCAGGGTTTTTTGATTTATAATTTTTGTAACGTTTGATTTTTTGATCTCAACAGATCCAGAACTTACAAGCGAGTATTTGTCAATGAGTCTTTTGGCAGTTGGTCCTCCTACAAGAGATCCTGCCAATAGGCCAAAGGTGGCTGCGGCTACTCCTATAGATGAGTTTGCGACAGCGCCCATGTCCTCCATAATTTTGCCAAAGCTTAGGGCTGATCCTATGCCGCCTGTCATAGATGTAGATCCCATGGCTATGCCGTGGAGGGGATTTATACCTAGGATTTTGGCAAGGCTTACTCCGATGATATTTTGTAGGGGCAAGAGGATAATTATGGCTAGGGCAAGTTTTATACCAAGAGAGCCAGAGTTTTTTAGCATTTTAAATGATGCAGATAATCCAATGGATGTGAAAAATACATTCATGAAAAAATCTTGCAAAATCTTGTCAAAAACTACGGTGTAGGCGAAAAAATTGCCCAAAAGAAAAATTATTAGGGAAATTATAAGTCCCCCTATGACGGGGCTGGGGATAAAAAATCGCCTAAAAAAACTGATTTTATTTTTTATAAGGCCGCCTAGGATGAGGGCAAGGATAGCTATTCCCAGGCTTTGGATGATATCTAGTTCTATTTGCATATGACTTCCTTTTCTATTTGTGGTTTTAGACATTATATTTTTAATTTATTAAAAGACAATTATTCATCGAATTTTCTTGAAATCTAGGGGCTTTTTATAATATAATTATAAGATAGGAGATATGTATGAAAATTTTATTTTACCTAGCCCTCTTTGCTTTGTTTTATGCAATGATCGGCTATCCTCTTACCCTTATAATTTTAGATAAGCTTATAAAAAGAGAAAATGACCAGGATTATGGGCTAAATCCTGATGTTTCTATTATTATTTCAGCCTATAACGAAGAAAATGTTATAAAAAAGAAATTGGAAAATATCATAAAGACTGATTATCCATCATATGAGGTCATAATTGCCAATGACAGCTCGACAGATAGGACTGTAGAGATCTGCGAGGACTTTATAAAGGACCACCCTCAAATCCCAATCAGGGTCAATAGCGTCAAAAACCACCTGGGCAAGACCAATGCCCAAAATGAGGCGGTAGAGGTCGCAAGGGGTGAGATCATAGTTTTTTCTGATGCCAACTCTATGTTTAGGTCAGATGCTATCAGAGAGCTTGTTTCATATTTTACAGCTGATGATATAGAATATGTGTGTGGATCGCTCATTTATCACGAAGATGATGATGTTTCGTCAGTCGTGGCAGAAAACACCTATTGGAATTTCGAGCTAAAAATGAGAAAGATCGAATCAAATATAAAAACTATAGTAAATGGCAATGGGGCCATCTATGCAGTCAGAAAGTCTGATTATAGGCATATAGACCTAGTAAATAGTCACGACTATGAGCTGCCTTTATATGCAGGTCTTAATCACAAAAGGGCTCTTTATAATCCCAAGGCCATAGCCATGGAGAAGGCTGGTCAGACTACAGCTGATGAGTTTAAAAGAAAGGTCAGGATGCAAAGAAGGATCTTGACAAATATTTTCACAAATCTCAGAAGGCTAAATATTTTTGAGTACGGCTGGTTTTCATTTTTTAATTTTAACCACAAGACTCTCAGATATTTGCAGGCTTTTTTCCATATAGTTTTATTTATTACAAACCTAGCCCTCCTAAATAGCGGAGCTTTTTACAAGGCCTTTTTCTTGGGCCAAGTTGCCTTTTACACCCTGGCAGTCATTGGCCAGCTCTCTGAAGCAAAAAGCAAGATATTTTATTTCCCAAGATATTATTGCTCTATGATGCTAGCCCAAATACTGGGAGCTATTGGTGAGATCAGGGGCAAATCCAAGGCGACTTGGGAGAAGGCGGAGACAACAAGGATATAATGAGAATAGAAGTGATAATCTCTGCAATGAATGTAGAGTCTATAGATTTTTACAAAAAGTTTAATATAGAAAGTGATTGCCTGATTATAAACCAGGCAGGCTACAATGCCTACGAAGAAAAAACTGACGGTGATTATAAAATAAGGATGATCACTACAGATACAAAGGGATCTGGGACCTCTAGAAATATAGGACTTTTAAATTCGACTGCAGATATAATAGTATTTGCAGATGATGATGAGGTTTTTGAGAAAGGCTACGCCCAAAAGATAAAAGATGGTTTTATAAGACATCCTGATGTAGATTTTTTCGTATTTAAGACTATAATTTATCAGGACGGCAAGGAAATTGTCAAAGTAAGCGAAGAAAAAAACCTCAACTTTTATAACTGTCTCAGATACGGGTCTGTCCACTTTGTTTTTAAAAGAGAGGCCATAGAGAGAAAAAATATCCACCTGTCAACATATTTTGGGGCAGGGACAGAAAATGGATCCGGCGAGGACTCGCTTTTTATAATGAGTGCTATCAAAAAAGGTCTAAAGGTCAGGACCAATACTGACCTATTGGCCAGGGTTTATAATGACGGATCGACGTGGTTTAGAGGTTTTGATGAAAAATATTTCTATGACAAGGGCAAGCTTTCAAGGGCACTTTTCCCAAAAGCCTACAGGCTCTATATAGAATATTTTGTAAATAAAAAACAAAAGGGACTTTTTGATATGATAAAAAAAGACCAGGCACGAAAGCTCATGCTAGATGGTGCTAATGATTTTGGAGGATAATATGGAAAAAAAGAAATCAATGTTTCAAGCAACCCTATCGTCAATTATCTTTGGGATAATTGTAGCTATGGTTATCTACTTTGGACTAAATTTTGCAAACTACAAAGAGTATAGGGCAAATGCTAGGATCATAGCAAGCTCTGTAGAAGATACAGATACAGAAAATCTGGGCCATACTTTTGCAAAAACTATAGATAGCAAGGCAATAAAAACCAGAACCCTAGAAAACCTAGAGATAGACTGGCCTATATCAAAGCTTGATTCTAAAATGAAAATTACAGCTATGGAGGGAAGCAAGGCCATAGATATAAGTGTCACTGACACTAAAAAACTTAGGGCAGAAGATTTGGCTGATGAGTATGCAGACCTTGCTGTGACTGTTATAAATAATATTTATAATACAGGAGCAAGTGTAGAATCCTATTCATATACCCTAGCTAGACCTATAGATAACAGTATAAGATATGCATCCTATGGGGGCTTGGCAGGTTTTGTTCTCTACTTACTAGTCTCTCTTGTAAGTGTCACTAGGTATAATAGCAAGTTAGAAAAAAAAGAAAACAAGGCCTATGAAAAAAAAGAAAAAAAGGTCAAAAAACAAGTTGAAAAAAACGCCAGGGCCATAGAAAAACAAGAAAATAAAACAAGCGAGCCAGAAAAAGAAGACCTTGCCAAAACTCAGGGCCAAAGACCTCTTAGGGAATCTGACCTAGAAGAGGACCTAGGAGAGACTAGGAAAATTGACTCAGAGGACATAAGAAAGGCCAAAGAGGACTTAGAAGAAAAATCTCAAATCAAAGAAGATGTTGAGAAAAAATCCAAGGCTAAACTAGAAGTTTTGGGCAAGCTTCCAAAATATGAGATAGGAGCACTAGATGTTTAGAAAAAAAATAGACGAAGATAGGGAGATCCTACTACAAGCTTTTTACAACCTAGAAGATAAGATCAGTCAAAAGCTAGGAGTAGGAGATGCAGTTATAGCCTTTACAGCCACAGCTGAGGGGACAAATAAAATCGCATCAATCTACACCATGGCCAAACACCTCTCAGAAGAAAATGAGAGGATCCTAGTCATAGATACCAACCTAAGAAGCGATGAGCTAGAAGATCTCAAGGGATCATATAATAACAGGGGTTTTGTAGATTTGCTTTTAGGAGACTACCATATTGAGGATGTTGTGGTAAAAGATGACGACAACCTCCACCTCCTTATGACAGGGAGGGTTTCTGAATACGAGGAAATGTTTTTGGAGCCATCAGTTATCAAAAATTTCTTTGAAGATGTCAAAGACAGATATGACTATGTATTTTTGAATGTCAAAGAAAATATAGGCATAGCCGAGGCCAATGTTTTTGCAGGTCTAGCAGATAAGACTGCAATCTTTACGACAAAGGCAAACTCAGAGTCCTACCTATTAGAAGAATCAGCCAGCCAACTAGAAAAAGCTGGAGCTGACATCATAGGGGTGATAATCTCTGACTATGACTACAAAGAAGACGAACTAGATGACCTATTTGGAGGTAATTGATGAAAAAAATCCTAGCAGTTTTGGCCCTTATCCTAGTCCTAGGCGGATGTGATAAGAGCGAGTATGTATCTAAAAGACACCCAGAGGGTGAGAATACATCAGTAGAAGAAAATATAAATGAGGAAAATCCTGACCAGGAAAAAGAAAATCCTGAAGAGATCCCTGAGAAAAAGGAGAACAAAGACTTGCCAGAAGGTGTTGAGTTTAGGGTAGAAGATACTGTCAATATGAGGCTGGCCCCATCGGTTGACTCATCAGTAGTCGCAGAGATAAGTCCAGATGATGAGATCCTAAACCTAGGCGAGACCGAAGGATGGACAAGGGTCACAGTCAATGGCAAAACCGGCTATATTAGATCAGACCTTTTGATAAAAAAATAGTTTTATAGACTAGAATAAATATTTATTTTCTTATTTATTCTAGTCTTTTTTTTATTTATGATATAATGTATCTAAGAGGTTAAAATGACAAAAATATTATTAGAAAATATGTTCATGCCGATTTTTACTGTGACATCTGTCATAAGCTTGATCTATTATATTATAGATGGGAAGAAACTTTCTGCCTATATAAGCATAGTGACAGCTATATTTGCAGCGGCGTCTTTTGTAGTATCTATCATAAGCCCAGATAGCGATCTATTTATCCAATTTTATTTATTGCTATTTTTATTATCAATATCACTTGTTATCTTGGCTTTGAAAAAACAAATAGACTCCTTCAATGTCATCGGCATAATACTGATGGTTGTAATGTTGTATTTACTTTTGAGGTATCCACTTATATGAAGGGAAAAATATGATTGAGATTAAAAATTTGAGAAAAGTGTATGATAATGGTTTTGAGGCCCTAAAGTCCATAGATCTAAAAATAGAAGATGGGTCTCTTGTGACTCTTTTAGGTCCTAGTGGATGTGGCAAATCCACCATCCTAAATATCATAGCCGGTATCCTTGACCCAACTGAGGGAGATATTTTATTTGATGGTGAATCTATCATAAACAAACACCCCAAAGACCGTGATATAGGTATGGTTTTCCAAAACTACGCCCTATATCCACATATGACAGTCCTAGAAAATATTATCTTTCCCCTAACTGTAGGAGAAAACAAGATAAAAAAAGACCAGGCTATAAAGATTGCAGAAAAATATATGGAATTTACCTATATATCTGATATAAAAGATAAAAAGCCAAATCAAATCTCTGGTGGCCAGCAGCAAAGAGTGGCCATAGCCAGGGCCCTAGTCAAAAATCCAAAAACCCTACTTTTAGATGAGCCTTTGAGCAACCTAGATGCAAGGCTTAGGCTATCTATCAGGGAGGAGATTAGAAATATAGTCAAATCTGTTGGTGTTACAACTATTTTTGTAACCCATGACCAGGAGGAGGCCCTATCTATAAGCGATAACATAGCGCTGATGGACAAGGGAGTCATCCAGCAGTTTGATATACCACAAAATCTCTACCTAGAGCCAGCCAATCTTTTTGTGGCCAAATTTATAGGTAACCCTATCATAAATGTCTACGACCTAGATAATACGAATGATTCTATAAGCAGGGACAATCTTTTTATAGACAAGGCCTTGCTAGTAGAGGATAGGAAAAAAGAGGACCTAAATGATAAAGCCTACAAGGTAGGTATCAGACCTGAACATTTCAAGATCGATCCTGATGGGGACTTGGAAATAAAAGTCAATTCCCGTGAGATGATAGGTAGGTACATGATCCTGCATTTTTATATCCTAGGCCAGCCATCAAGGATGGTTGTTGATTCCAAACTTGATATAAATCCTGGCGATATGGTTAGGATTTCTATAGACCACAAATCAATATATATCTTTACCCAAGATGGAAAGAGAGTCTACTGATGAAAAAGAAAATGACCTACAAGGCAGAATCAACCAATAAAGCCTGGCTATTTCTTTTGCCAGCCCTAGCTTTTATCCTAGTTTTCAATGTCTATCCTTTGATCAGGACCTTTGTCATGTCTGTCAACAACAACAATATCCTAAATCCATCTTTTGTAGGATTTAAAAACTTCCCGGCAGTTTTTAATGACAAACTTTTCAAACTAGCTATGAAAAATACCTTTATATATTCGATCACGGTTGTGCCTTTGTCTATAATCATATCTATGGTCATAGCCTTGATTTTGAATAAAAATATAAAGGGATCCAAATTTTTTGAAAGTGTGTTTTTTATACCTTACCTAACAAGTGTCATAGCTATAGGTATAGTTTTTAGGTATTTGTTCAACGGCCAATACGGTTTTATCAACTACGTCCTAGGATTTTTTGGACTCGGGCCTATAGATTTTTTGAACAATCCAAACTACAATATGCTGGCAGCCATCATCTTTGGTGTATGGAATGCCCTAGCCTTTAATATAATAGTGATCTTGTCAGGCCTAAGGGGTATAGACAAATCTTATTATAAGATTGCAGATACTTTTGGAGCTACAAGCTGGGAGCAGTTTAAAAAAATAACATTGCCACAGCTTACAAATATAATTACCTTTTTGTTTTTGACAAGCTTTATATCAGCCTTTAAGGTCTACAACCAAATATTTGCCCTCTTTAACGGCAAGGCCGGTGTGGGTAATAGGCTAATCACAGCAGTTTTTTATATCTACAAAAAGTTTTATGTAGAATACCGCTATGGCCATGCTATGGCGGCGGCAGTTATCTTGTTTCTATTTCTTTTGGTCCTTACCTTTATCCAAAGGAAACTTTTGAGACTTTTGGCAAGGTAGGTAAAAATGAGAAAGATTATAAAAGTAATATCCTATATATTTGTCGTCTTTATGGCGGTAATAACCTTGTTTCCATTTTTGTACATGATATCATCGGCACTGATGAGTTTTGGTGAGGTCACAGCTATACCTCCAAAACTTTTGCCAGCTAGCCCTCAGCTATCCAACTTTAGGGAGGCTATGAAGGCAGCACCCTTTGCTAGATACTTTGTAAATACTGTTTTTGTATCCCTGGTCAACACCTTGGGTACTCTGGCTACAACAGTCCTTGCGGCCTTTGCCCTTAGCTTTTTAAATTTTAGGGGCAAAAAAGTTTTGGAAAATTTTATGCTGGCACTTTTGATGGTACCTTTTGAGATAATAATTTTTACAAATTATTCAACCATAGCCAAGCTTGGACTTCTTGATACCTATCTAGCCCTTATAATCCCATTTATGGCATCAGTTTTTTATATTTTCTATTTGAGAGAATTTCTAAGGTCTGTGCCAATGGAGTTTTATAATGCAGCCAAGGTTGACGGGGCAAGTGATTTTGAGTTTATAAGGAGAGTTATGGTTCCAATGTGCAAGCAAAACCTATTTACCATTGGGCTTTTAAACTTTATAACCGGTTGGAACTCATTTTTGTGGCCAATCCTTGTTACAAATACAAAAAACATGAGGCTGATATCAAATGGTCTTTCTGCCTTTGCGACAGAGGCAGGACAGCTTATCCACCTACAGATGGCAGCATCATCTATAACAATCCTACCAATCCTCATCCTCTATCTGATCTTTAGAAAACAAATCCTAAGGGGAGTGGCCTTTGGCGGAATCAAAGGATAAATTGATTAAAATATTTTTTTAGGGTATATATTAAATGTAAGTAAAGTTTGCTTTTATGGGAACTTAAAAAAATAAAAAGGGGAAAAAATGAAGAAAAAATTAACACTACTAGCAGCCTTAGTCCTATCTTTGGGAATGTTTTCAGCTTGTGGCAATGATGCCAAAAAAGAAGAAGCACCAAAAGAAGAAGCCAAGGTAGAAGAAAAGGCAGAAGAGAGCAAAGAAGAGGAAAAAGAACCAGCCAAAGAAGGCCAAACAGAAATAGTATTTTGGCATGCAATGGGTGGTGGCCAAGGTGAGGCCCTAGAAGGACTTGTAGCTGATTTTGAGAAAGAAAATCCAGATATTAAAGTTACTCTACAACACCAAGGTGGTTATGGTGACCTAAACCAAATCCTAGTTGCTACAATGCAATCTCCAAAAGATCTACCAACCCTAACCCAAGCTTATCCAGACTGGATGCTACAATTCTCAGAAGCAGGAATGGTAGCTGACCTTACAGATATGGTCAAGGGTGAAGACGGTATAGAAGACTATGAAGATATTTTCCCAGGTGTTAGAGATGAGATCGAACAAGATGGCAAGATTATAGGACTTCCATTTAACAAATCTACAGAAGTTTTGTGGTACAACCAAGACCTATTTGATGAACTAGGTATAAAAAATCCAACAAACTTCGAAGAACTAAAAGAAGTTGCTAAAAAAATCAAGGCAGAAAAAGATATACCAGCCTTTGGTTGGGACTCCCTATCAAACTTCTATGTAACCTACCTAAAAAATAAGGGCATAGACTTTGGTCCAGACCTAGATGTTACATGCCCAGAATCAATCGAAGCAGTTAATTATTACCTAGATGGTATAAAAGAAGGCTACTTCAGAATAGCTGGTACTGACCAATACCTATCAGGTCCTTTTGCAAACAACCAATTAGCAGGATATATCGGATCTAACGCTGGTGAAGTTTATGTAAAAGAAGGTGTAGAAGGCAAATTTAAATATGCAGCCCAAGCTTATCCAGCAGAAAAAGCAGTACAACAAGGTACAAACATCTATATGTTTAACGGTGCTAGCGATGAACAAAAGGCAGCAGCATTTAAACTTCTTAAATTCCTATCAAGCAAGGATTCACAAATCAAATTTGGTCTAGAAACAGGCTACATGCCAGCCAGAAAAACAGCTGTAGAAGATGAATCTTATAAAAATGCTGATTCAGAGATTCCAAAAATCCTAGAAACAGCAAGTGAAAAACTATTCTCAAGACCACTTGTACCAGGCAGCCAACAAGCCTACAATGATGTAGCAAGCAAGCTTGAAGAAATACTTTCAAACCCAGATTCTGATGTAAAAGCAGAGATGGAAGCATTCAAAGCACAATTTGAATCAGATTTTGAACAATAAAACAAAAGGAGAGCTTAGGCTCTTCTTTTTTTGTGGGTATTTAACTGAATGATTTTGACAAGGTCTATAATAGCTATAGACCAATGCCTTCTATTAGGATTTTTTATTAATAAGTAATTGTATATTTTTTATAATTTGTAAAAATTGTTAAAATAATAACAATTCTAGCATATTAATTTTTTAGGATTATAATATTTTTAAGACAATTAAAGATATTGGCGGGATTGCCGATTGATAATAGGGACTTTTGCTTTTATGCATTAGGCCCTTTTTTTAAAGAAATTTTAGGAGTTTTTTATGAGAAAAATCAATGTAAACAATGAGATCAAGACCTTAAAAACTGTTATGGTTCATAGGCCTGGCGAAGAGCTTTTGAATTTGACTCCAAATTTATTGGATGAGCTTTTGTTTGATGATATACCAGACTTGGACAAGGCCAGGGAAGAGCATGATGTCTTTGCAGAAATTTTTAGGCAAAATGGGGTTGAGGTGGTCTACCTAGAGGACCTCATGGCAGAAAGTCTAAAAGCAAATGAGGGTCTTAGGGCAAAGTTTTTGGACCAATACCTAAAAGAAGCTGGCATTGTCAATGAAAGCATCTACAAGGAGTCTTTTGACCTTTTAAAATCTATAAAGGATGATAAAACTTTTGTAGAAAAAACCATGTCAGGTATTACCCTTAGCGAGATTGATGCCTTCAACCACCTAAAAGATAGGGTTGTAAGTCACGGCAATTACAATGCTATAAATCCTATGCCAAACTTATATTTTACAAGAGATCCTTTCTCATCTATAGCAGGTGGGGTTTCTATAAACAAGATGTATTCTGTAACAAGGTCTAGGGAGACCATATACGCTGATTATATCTTTAACTACCACCCAACCTACAAGGGGACAAAAAATTATTATGGTAGGGATAAGGACCACCACATAGAGGGCGGTGACATCCTAAATATAAATGAAAATCTCATCATGGTAGGGATCAGCCAGAGGACAGAGATAGACGCTATCAAGGCCTTGGCAAAAAATCTAATCCTAGATGAGGATAACAAAATAGAAGAGGTCCTAGCTGTAAATATCCCAAATGAAAGGGCCTATATGCACCTAGATACTGTCTTTACCCAGATAGACTTTGATACCTTTACCTACCACCCAGGCATAATAAGTTCCTTCCATGCCATAAGTTTTAGGGCCCGTGATGGGGAAATTGTATCAGAAGCCATGGATAAGACCTTGGATGATCTTTTAAAAGATGCCCTTGGATTAGATAAGATAAACTTGCTTCCTTGTGGGGGAGGAGATCCAATAGCAGCCCTTCGTGAACAATGGACAGATGGGTCCAACACCCTAGCTATAGCCCCAGGCAAAGTCATAGTTTATAAGAGAAACAATGTTACAAATAGGATGCTAGAGCTAAATGATGTAGAGGTTATAAAACTAGATTCCTCAACCCTAACCGTAGGTAGGGGCGGCCCAAGATGTATGTCTATGCCACTTGTTAGATGTGATTGATTTTGGGTATATATAAAATATACTCAAAGAGAAAAGAGGCGATTAGATGAATTTGATAAAGACATTGCTACTTGCTAAGGGTGCAAGTGCCCTAGCAGGGGATAGTTTTAGAAGACATACAAAAAATAAGGGAGGATCTATGTTTGGTAAAAACAAAAAAAGAGCAAATCCACTTTCTAGACTAGCTTTGGGACTTTTTGTAGCGGGTGCTAGCGCACATTTGCTAAAGAAAAACAAAGACCAAGTCAAAGAAGGCGTAGACAATGTAAAAAACAAGGCTGCCAAAGCCAAAGACGATTTTGAAGATTTGATCAATGGTAGCGAAAAATTAAAATAATAAGGACTCCTGTTTAGGCAGGAGTTTTTATTTTAGTATTGACATATGTTTTTTTGCTAGTATCCTAATATAGGTAAAAAAAATTAGTTTTAGGCTTTGTGGGTAAAACCACAAAAAAATTTTGCCCAAAAACAGTAGGCTGAGATAAAAATTTTAGCTTACAAAATTTTTTTGCCCAAAATGGCAAATACAAATTTTTTTTGCCTAAAATTAGCACAAAAAAGAAAGGAAATTTTATGAAAGAAAAAAGAATTTATCACATAGATGATAAGGTCCCAGGTAAACTCCTCTTGCCACTTTCTTTGCAACACACTTTTGCAATGTTTGGGGCATCTGTTTTGGTTCCAATTTTATTTCAAATTAATCCAGGTATTGTTCTTTTGATGAATGGAATCGGCACCCTATTATTTATACTTATAACCAAAGGCAAGGCACCGGCTTATTTGGGTTCTTCGTTTGCGTTTTTAGCACCAGGTACTGCTATTATCGCAACTCAAGGATTTGAATACGCTCAGGGTGCTTTTGTTGTAGTTGGAATCCTCGGCTGTGTCTTATCCTATATTATTTATAAATTTGGTATCAAATGGATAGATATAGTCTTGCCACCAGCAGCTATGGGAGCTGTTGTTGCCCTAATAGGTTTTGAGTTAGCAGGCAATACTGTCACAGGTGGGGCCATAGGAGCTAACCTCATGACAGACACGGCCCAGGCCAAGGACTTTATAGTTTTTGCTATAACCCTTCTTACGGCCATAATAGGATCTGTTGCTTTCAAAGGGTTTTTCTCAACTATTCCAATCTTGATAGCCATAGTTGTAGGCTATATAGGAGCAGTATTTTTTGATATGGTTGATTTTACTCCAGTTTTACAGGCAAAATTATTTACCATGCCAAATTTCCACATGGCAAAGTTTTCTCTTGAGGCAATTCTTGCCATGCTGCCAGTCATTCTAGTTATAACAAGTGAGCATATCAGCCACCAGGTTGTAACATCAAATATAGTTGGAAGGGACCTTTTAAAAGATCCAGGCCTCCACAGGTCGATTTTTGCCGATAATTTCTCCACAGCCTTATCAGGTCTTGTAGGTGGTGTACCAACTACAACCTATGGAGAAAATATTGGAGTAATGGCAATCACAGGCGTCTACTCAGTCCAGGTTATAGGAGGAGCTGCTATAGTTTCTATCCTTATGGCATTTTTTGGCCCTCTAGCTGCCTTTATCTCAACTATTCCAGGCAATGTCATAGGTGGAGTTACATTTCTACTTTATGGGATGATAGGTACTAGCGGGATCAGACTACTTGTAGATCAGAAAGTTGACTACTCAAAATCAATGAATTTAGTTTTAACTTCAGTTATATTTATAGCTGGTCTTTCTGGTTTGTCTATCAAGTTTGGATCAATAGAGCTTTCAGGCATGGTACTCGCATCTGTTGTGGCAGTTGTGCTTTCAGCCTTTATGACACTTTTAAAGAAGCTAAAACTTACAAACGAATAAAAAAAGCCCTTGGTGGGCTTGCAGAACGTAGACAAAATTCAAAAACGCTTATCCGACTACAGAAATTGTGAAATTCTAAATTTCATAATCCTGTAAATCGCAAACTCGCTGTCGCTCAAACAGTGCGATTTACGGGCGGATTATTTCAATTTGAATTTCTTACAATTTCTTCCGAACGGAACGCTTACTTTTGGATTTTGTAACTTTGTCAACAGCCTGAAAGCCCTAAGTGGGCTTGGATTGTTAGAAAAGAAATATTATAGGGGGGTGGCATTACTGGCTATAATAAGAGTATAGTTGAGCACTACCACTTTTCTAAATGGACTGAAGCACCACACCCTTTTTCGAGCAAAGTTTAAGCCTGGTCGAGAAATCTACTTTTATATAAAAAATACTTTGTAAAAAGAGATTTCTCCAAGCGGGCTTGTGCCCCTTAGTCGAAACAAGGGAAAGTGTGGCAAAGCTTTTATTTGAAACAAGGGAAGTTATGGGCTAGGGCTTTAATCGAAACCCCTCCCTTATACCGAGCGTAGTCGAGAGATCTCATTATAAACCAATTTCGGTAAAGAGTTTTTTTCATTATTAAGCCATAGGGCTTTCAGAACGTAGACAAAGTATATAATCCAACGTCATTCCGACAGAGAAGCTATAGGCTTCGACGAGGAATCCAATGAATTGGAGATTTGTTTGTTGGCTGTTCACATTTTATTTTTTAAATCGAATGTTTTTGTAACTTTGTCAACAGCCTGTAAGCCCATAGGGGCTTTTTTTATTTTCCTAAATCTTGTTGTGTTTTTTATATTTGGTCTAAAAATCCCTCAACTTCTTCTTTTTCTGTCCTAAAAGATGTGACCAGCCTTATTATCTTTTCGCCGTCTTCTTCTGACATTATTTCAAATTGTGCAATTTTTGAGAATTTTTCGTAGGCTTTTTCATCGACTCTTACAAAAATTTGATTAGACTCAAAGGGGTAGGCTAGTTTGTAGCCTTTTTCCACTAGGCCTTCGGCCAAAATTTTTGCCATTTTGTAGGCTTTTTTGGAGCCTTCTAGGTAAAAATCTTCTTTTTCAAAAACACTTTCCCAAATTAGGCCAGAAACAAAGCCCTTGGCCAAAAGAAAGCCTTTTTGCTTTATGAGGTTTATAATATTTTTGTTTAGGTCAGGGTTTTTGACAACTAGGGCCTCACCAAAAGGTAGGCCAGCTTTTGTCCCTCCTAAATAGAAAATATCGCACAAGCTTGTCAGGTCTTTTAGGCTGTAGTCAGCTTGATCGGATGCCAGAGCTGCTGCTATTCTGGCCCCATCTATAAAAAGATAGAGGTCATTTTCCTTGCAAAAATCATAGATTTCTCTTAGCTGATCTTTTTTATAGACTGTTCCAAGCTCTGTAGTATTTGAAATATAAACTTTTTTTGGGACAGTCACATATTCTGTATCAAAATTTTTGTAGGCTTTTTCTAGGGATTTTCTCGTAAGCTTGCCATCAAGGGTGTCTATGAGCTCGATTTTTATGCCAGTTGCCTCAATAGATCCTGCTTCGTGGCCTTGGATGTGGCCGGTTCTTGCAGAAAAAATCGAATCTTGCTGGCGCATCCCGCAAGCCGCCCCTATGATATTGGCGCTAGTACCCCCTGGCAAGAAATATATATGGCATTCATCATCTCCCAAGGCTTTCTTTATGAGGTCAGTAGCTTTTTTTGTGTAGTCATCAAAACCGTAGCCTGGGTTTTTCTCATCTAGTTTTTCCCTTAGCTTATCCAAGATCTGTGGATAGGCTATAGAGTTGTAGTCATTTACAAAAAAATACATTTTATCTCCTTATCTGTTTTCTTATAATTATTATATCAAATTAAAAAAAACCTGCATTATTTAAAAATAAAACGTTTTCATGTAAAGAAACACAAAAGATTGACAAAGAATATCAATTATTATTATCAAATAGTATTGATATTCATTATCTGCTATGATATATTAGATGTGTAAGAGATATTAATAATCTGTATTACTATATACATAGTTGTGTAAAGGAGTATATATGCCTATCACATTTTATAGCGAAGGGGCCTTGGTAGAAGTTATCAAGCTCAAGGGTGATGAGAAAATCATCAAACACCTAAACAACTTAGGTTTCGCGAAGGGAAGACAAATCAGAGTACAAAGCTTTGATGGGGTCAACTATATATTTTCAATTGATGATAATAGGTTTGCCCTCAATAAAGATTTGGCTCAAAAAATTATTGTAAGAGAGGTTGCATAATGAGTTTTTTGAATGAAGTGCCTATAAAAAGCACAGTCAGGGTAACCAAGGTGGGCGGAGACGGACCTACCAAGAGGAGAATTATGGATATGGGTATTACAAAAAATACTGAAATCTATATCAGAAAGGTAGCTCCATTGGGAGACCCTATTCAAATTAATTTAAGAGGATACGAACTAAGCATCAGAAAAGATGACGCAAAGAATATAAGTGTGGAAAGAATATGACAATTAGAGTAGCTTTAGCAGGTAACCCTAACTCAGGAAAAACCACCCTTTTCAACGCCCTAACAGGCTCAAATCAAAGGGTAGGTAACTGGCCAGGTGTTACCGTAGATAAAAAAGAAGGTCTTTTAAAAGGCCACAAAGACATTATTATTGAAGACTTACCAGGAATTTATTCCCTTTCTCCATATACTATGGAAGAAGTTGTTTCTAGGGAATACCTCCTTAATGAAAAACCAGATTTAATCATCAACCTAGTTGACGGATCAAACTTAGTAAGAAACTTATATCTTACAAGCCAATTATCAGAGCTTGGTATCCCAATGCTTATATCCCTAAACATGATGGATATAGTAAGGAGCAAGGGAGATAAGATTGATGTTGATGCTTTATCTAAGGAAATAAATGCCCCTATAGTTGAAACTATAGCAGCTAAGGAAAAAGGTATTGATAAATTAATCGAAAAAGTCTTAGAGCTTGTAAAGGGCGGAGAAAAACCAAATACTATGGTGTTTGGTCCTGAACTAGAAGAGGCTCTAGGAGCAATTTCAGAAGACTTAAAACCAATTGTTGGAGAAGATTTTGCTAGGTATTATTCCATTAAGGCTTTTGAAAATGATGATGAATCAATGAACCACATCACAATTCCTAGTGATGTTTTAGCTAAGATTGAAAAAATTAGAAATGACTTTGAAGCAAAAGAAGACGATGATTGCGAGTCAATCATTACTACAGGTAGGTATGAGAATTTAGCTGAACTTTCTGATAAGGTTCTAGTGAAGGCTCCTGTAAAACCATCTATAACAGATAAGGTTGATAAGATTGTAACTAGTAGAATCTTAGGTCTACCAATCTTTGCCCTTGTAATGTTTTTGGTATTTTTCGGTGCAGTTTATGAACATTCACCAGGAACTATGGGTACTGATGCAGTTAACGGCTTCTTTGAAGATACACTTACACCAGCAGTTGGTGCTTGGATGGAAGGAGCTAATATAAACCCAGTTCTCCAATCATTAGTTACTGACGGTGCACTTGCAGGTGTGGGAGCAGTACTTGGATTCTTACCACAAATGATGGTTCTATTTGCTCTATTATCAATACTTGAAGATATAGGTTATATGGCAAGGGTTGCCTTCATCATGGACAGACTTTTCAGAAGATTTGGTCTATCAGGTAAATCATTCATCCCAGCCATGGTTGCAACAGGATGTGGTGTACCAGGTGTCCAAGCATCAAGAACAATCGAAAATGAAAGAGATAGAAAGATTACAATCATGACAGCTACTTTCATGCCTTGTTCAGCAAAATTACCAGTAATTGCCCTAATCGTAGGTGCATTTTTCCCAGAACATCGAGCCTTAGTATCATTCTCATTCTATGCGATTGGTATAGCTTCAATTGTATTTTCTGGTATTATCTTAAAGAAATTTAAACAACTAGCTGATGAACCAGCACCATTTATCATGGAGCTTCCTCCATACCACGCACCAAGAGTAAAATCAGTTTTAACTGACGTTTATAACAAGTCTAAGGCCTATGTTAAGAGAGCAGGAACAATAATCTTCCTATCATCTATCATAATTTGGTTCTTAACAAACTTTAACTTCAGATTACAATTGATTGAAGAAAACTCAGAAGGATCAATCATAGCTGTATTAGGTTCTGTAATCGGTGTAATCTTTAGGCCAATAGGATTTGGAAGCTGGCAATCAACAGTTGCTACAATATCAGGTTTTGTTGCAAAAGAGAACGTAGTTTCTACCATGGGCGTTGTTCTAGGCCTTGGTAGTGAGGTTGCAGAAGATACACCAGAATTGCTTCAAGCTTTCGGCGCTGCAATAGGAACACCAGTTGCAGGTTATTCATTCTTGCTATTCAACATGCTTTGCATGCCATGTTTCGCAGCAGTAGGTGCTATCAAGACAGAAATGGATGACAATAAGTGGACAGCAATCACTATTGCTTATCAAATGGGCTTTGCCTATATAGTAAGCTTAATCTTCTACCAACTAGCAAGCTTCTTTGTTTATGGTAAATTTGGAATAGGCACAGTACTTGGAATAGTAGCCCTAATATTCTTTATTTACATGGTAGTAAGAAAATCTAATGCAAAACGAGAAATTGAATTTAAACAATCTTTAGCATAATATATGTGGGGGAGAGAAAATTCTATCATGAAGACTTTCCTAATTTTAAAATATCTCCCCCTCTTTTTTAAAGAAAGAAGGATATATGAACAAAGCATCATGGTTACTTTTAGCTGTTATTATAGCTATTTGTACTTACATAATTTATAGTAAATTTGTAAAGAAATCAGAAGGTTCATGTGGTGGTTGCAGTGCTTGTAGTGGAGAAGATGGTCATAAATCATCCTGCTGCCATTAAATATTTTTTTAGATAAAAGATGATATGGGTTATCATTATCATCAGTAAATAAAAAAATTCAATGATTTTTATTAGAAAGTCATCAGGACTAGTAAATATTTAAAGATAGGTATTATATAGAAAAAAACTCTATAGGCTAGGGTGCAGATAAGTCTAATCGACTAGAAAAGTCCCTATATTCTAAATTTCAAATCTGAAAATCCTAAATGATAAATAGAGTGCTTCATGGATGGATTATTTTGCTTTGAATTTATAAGAAGACCTCAAAAGGCAATACCTATATTTTGATTTTGATAGCTTGTCACCAATTTATAAAGGTAAATTTATAAAAACATTTATCAGACCACAGAAAAATAATAAGTAAAGTCGTAGAAAGCAAGTAATAAAAGATTAAAAATGATAATAATATGGAAGACTAGCCCGTAGGTCTGATAAGGACTATCCAAAGACTTTTATAGCTAGGATATGGCTCCGGGAAAATCCAAAAAATTTATCAAATCCTATGTTTTGACCAGTATAAAAGAGCATAATAAACAAAACTCATATTTTCTCAACACTATAAATGCTCTTTTTAATGCTGGGTCAGGAAGATTTATATATAGGATTTTATAAATTTTAAATAGACTTTTAAATTATTTGCTCACAAAGACTAAGGAAAACAATTTATAAGACAGGGGCTGTGAATATTACAGGCTTAGATACCTTGGATTTGATAATTTAGACAAAAGTTTTAGGCGGTTTTAAAATCTAGGACTAGTTGAAACAAAATTGTTAAAAACATATCCAAAATTATTATTGGATTATCAAAAATCTAGGATAAGGGTCTAGCTTTTATCCTTTTTATAAAAAGGGTAAAAGCTCGGTCTTTATCTACATTGTAGGTAAGAACGAAAGATCTGATTTTTTTTAATCAGATCATGATATTAGTTATCATTATCGTAATAAAAAATTTAAGGAGGACGTATGTCAAAAATCGCAGTTGTATATTGGTCAGGTACAGGTAATACTGGAATCATGGCTGATGAAATAGTCGGCAAAATCAAAGAAATGGGTCATGAGGCAGAAAAGATTTTTTCTGATGATTTCTCAGCAGGAGATATTGCAAATTATGATGCCTTTGCCTTTGGTTGTCCAGCTATGGGATCAGAGGAGCTAGAAGAGGATTCTTTTGAGCCAATGTTTGAATCAGTAGAAAAAAACCTAGAAAACAAACCAGTTGTTATATTCGGTTCATATGAATGGGCTGATGGAGAGTGGATGCACACATGGCAAGATAGATGCAAGGATAACGGTATAAACTTAGTTGCCGACGGACTTGCTGTTTATGATACACCTGATGATGAGGGCGTAGAAGCTTGCAAAAAACTTGCAGAAGACCTTGTAAATAGCTTGTAATGAATGAGACCTATCTTGCCAGCCACTGCTTTGGCGTTTTTGCAAATATAAAGCCTTCTAATCTTTTTAGGATGGTGGATTTAAGCGAAGAGTCTGTATTAAAAGAAATTGAGTTTTGGAATAAAACTTTTAATAAATATGATATATTTTTCAGGCAGGTGGCTAGGACGGATAGGGGATCTCTTGTTTTTGTCTACAGGCGCAAGAAGCTATTGACTTACCTTAGCCAAGATGCTGTAAACAATTTTCTAAAATCTCTTAACTATCAAACCAATTCGCTAGAAAAATGCTTGGCTTGTGTATCAGAAAGGCTAAGCTGTGGCCTCTTTCCTCATGAGATTGGATGTTTTTTAGGATATCCCTTTGAGGATGTAGAGGGCTTTATAAAAAATAAAGGTCAAAATTACCTATGCTGCGGCTATTGGAAAGTTTATTATAATAAGGAAGAAAAAGAAAAACTTTTTGCCCTGTATGACCAGACAAGGAAGTTTTACATGGATACATATCAGGAAGGATGTGACATAAAAGACCTAGTAAGGATCTGAGAAAATAATTATAAGAAAATGCAAAACCTGCACTAGCTTATCTAGCAAAAAATGTTAGATAGGCTAGTGCAGGTTTTTTATTTATATATATTCCCTGTCAAATGGTGTAGTTTGGTAAACATAATAGTTTAACCAGTTGTTGAAGAATATATAGCCTGCTGATTTCCATCTTTGGAGGATTTGTTTTTCTGGGTCATCATCTAGGTAGTAGTGTTTGGCAGGAGCTGTATCAAGTCCTGCCTTTATATCTCTCCTGTATTCTTCATCTAGGGTTTCCCTGTCGTATTCTAGGTGGTTTAGGTTAAAGATAAATTTATCATCCTTTGATTTTATAATGGTAGATCCCATCTGATCATCACCTACGATTTGGACTAGGTCATCAAATTTTTCTATCTCTTCTTCTCTTATTGTCTTGTATCTAGAGTTTGGCATATAAAATACATCGTCAAAACCTAAAAGAAGTTTGTCATCTGAGTTTTTGTAGTATTCGTGGACTTCAAAGAGTTTTTTATCCAAAAGGTCTATAGGGACCCCATAATAATAGTCAAGGGCAGCTATAGCTCCCCAGCAGATAAAGAGGGTAGAAAAGACATTGGTCTTGGCAAAGTCAAATATTTTTGTAAGTTCTTTCCAATATTTGATCTCATCATAGGATTTTTGCTCAAGTGGTGCCCCAGTTATGATAAGGCCATCATATTTTTTTGTCTTTATATTTTCATAGGTCGTATAAAATTTTTCCAGGTGGTCCTGGGAATGCCTGGACTCGTAGGTGTCCATATCTATGAGGTCTACCTCTATTTGGAGGGGAGTATTAGAAAGCAGCCTAAGTAGTTGGATCTCTGTTTTTTCTTTTGTAGGCATTAGGTTGACTATGCCGATTGTCAGAGGTCTGATATCCTGGCTTTGGGCCCTGTCATCATCCATTATAAAAATATTTTCTTTTTCTAGGGTTTCTTTACTTATGAGGTTTTTTGGTATAATTACTGGCATTTTTATTCCTTTACTTGCAAGCTTTTTTTATGGCTTGGTCTAAATCTTCTATTATATCGTCAATGTTTTCGAGTCCTATAGATAGCCTGATCAGATTTGGGTAGATACCGATCTCATCTAGGCTTTTATCTGATAATTGCCTGTGGGTAGAGCTTGCTGGGTGAAGGCAAAGGCTTCTGGCATCTGCTACATGGACAGCTAGGTTTATCAGCTCTAGGCTATCGATAAATCTTGCTGCTGTATCCCTATCGCCCTTTATACAAAATGATATAAGGCCAGATCCGCCTTTTAGGTATTTTTGGGCAAGGTCATAGGATTTTGACGATTTCAAGAAAGGATAGGATACACTTTCTACAAGGTCATTATTTTCTAGAAATTTGGCGACTTTTAGGGCGTTTTCGCTGTGTCTTTCCATCCTGAGAGCCAGGGTGTCTATACCGAGTAGGGTCAAAAATGAATTGAATGGGGATTGGATTGTACCAAAATCACGAAGACCAACTGTCCTAAGTCTAGCAGCGTAGGCAGCCTTTCCAAAATGTTCTGTAAATACAAGTCCGTGGTAGGATTCATCAGGTTTTGTAAGGACATCAAAATCTCCCTTAGTCCAGTCAAAATTGCCAGAATCAACTATGATACCGCCCATAGCAGCGGCGTGTCCATCTAGGTATTTGCTAGAAGAATATGTCACAATATCGCAACCAAAATCTATCGGCCTTAGTAGGGCAGGGGTTGCAAGGGTGTTATCCAGGATAAGAGGGATATTATTTTCATGGGCAATATTTGCATAAGCTTCTATGTCCAAGATATCTGCCTTTGGATTTGTTAAAGACTCCCCAAAAATAAGTTTGGTATTATCTTTTATAGCAGCTTTTAACTCATCAAGGTCATTGCAGGCTACAAAAGTAGAATCAATACCCAAATCTTTTAGGGTCTTGTTTATAAGATTATAGGTACCGCCGTATATATTATTTAGGGCTACTATGTGGTCTCCTGCCTTGGCTATATTTGTGATAGCTATGAGACTTGCCGCTTGACCTGACCCTGTAGCTACTGCAGCCACACCGCCATCAAGGGCAGCTATTCTTTTTTCTAGGACATCTGTAGTAGGGTTTCCCAGTCTAGTATAGAAAAATCCTGGGTCATTTAGGTCAAAAAGATCTGCAACCTGTTTTGTAGAAGAGTAGTTGAAGGTTGTAGACTGGGTTATAGGAGGGATGTTGGCCTGGCCATTTCCTGGCTCATATCCGGCTCTGAGGCATGCTGTTTGAGTGTTTTTGTATTTCATAATTATCTCCTTAAAATTTTTTTATCATAAGCTTATAAAAAAAGCCCTTATTATCTCCGAAGAAATAATAAGGGCGTAAATCGCGGTACCACCTTAATTTTTTATATGATCACTCATATAAACTCACTGAGTACTAACATACTCGCGCTTTGTAACGTAAGCTAACGTAAATCTCTAAATATCGAGAAATCCTAAATAGGAACCATATTCATATAGACTCTATCTACCTCTTTCACCAAAACGAGGCTCTCTG
This sequence comes from Anaerococcus mediterraneensis, assembly GCF_900128415.1. Classification (NCBI taxonomy): domain Bacteria; kingdom Bacillati; phylum Bacillota; class Tissierellia; order Tissierellales; family Peptoniphilaceae; genus Anaerococcus; species Anaerococcus mediterraneensis. Next base: position 2,011,414 of record NZ_LT635772.1, on the reverse strand, counting down.
TGATCAATCACCTATACTACTCTTTCCTATATCAAGTTTATGATATGACAATAGTATATAACAAATAAAAAATTTGTCAACTGAACTTTTGCCCACAAGTTGTATAATGATTATAGATATAAAGGAGAAGACAATGACTATATATGATTTTAAAGTAAAAGATGACAAGGGCGATATTGTAAGCCTAGAAAAATATAAGGGCAAGGTCCTTTTGATAGTAAATACTGCCACCAAGTGCGGTTTTACTCCCCAATATGAGGGCCTAGAGGCTCTATATGAAAAATATAGGGACAGGGGTTTTGAAATCCTAGATTTCCCATGCAACCAATTTGCCCACCAAGCCCCAGGATCAATAGAAGAAATCAATGGATTTTGCGAGCTTAATTTTGGGACAAGCTTTGACCGTTTTGACAAGATAGATGTAAATGGAGAAAACGAGGACCCATTATATACCTATCTTAAAAAAGAAAAATCTGCCCTAGCAGGGCCAGCTATCAAGTGGAATTTCACAAAATTTTTGATCGACAAAGAAGGCCAGGTAGTAAAAAGATATGGGTCAGCCAAAAAGCCAAAAAACATGGAAAAAGATATAGAGGAATTTTTAAATGTATAGGGACAAACTTGTCAAGCTTGCCTTTGACTCTATAAGGTATTACCTAGAAAATGGCAAATACCTTGACACTTATGATGAAGACTTTAAAAATAACCACAACGGGGTCTTAGTCCAAATTACCAAGGGCGACAGGACAGAAATATCAGGATCAATCTATCCAACCAGGGCAAATATTGGCCTAGATGTCATATATGAATCTGTAAACCTCGGCATTTTTGACAATGCCTTTGCCCTAAAGTTAGAAGACCTAGACGAGATCTACATCCAGGTTTTGGAGGTAAACAAGGTCGAAAAAATCGAAACCATAGATGATTTTGGAGTCTATGCTGGTCTTTTGATAAACTATTCAAACAACCCAGCCATGGTTTTTAGGCAAGATTATGAATCAGACTACCAGATGTATGAAGACGCCCTAGAGATGGCAAATGTGGATGATTTTGATATCTATACCATGGAGAAATTCAAGATCATAAGACATATTTGACAAAAGCAGGTAAAATAGTACACTTATATCAGAATATGACTATATAAAGAAGAGTAGCTTATAAAAAGGCTTACAGAGAGGCACGGTCGGTGGAAGTGCTAGCTGGTTTATGGGTGAAGATCATCTTTATGTTTGCTAGGTGAAGCCAGTAGCCTAGCAGGAATGCCAATCCTTAGGAGCAAATTAGGAAATAAGTGGACCGTCTATATGGACGGTCCTTTTTTGTTAGGAAGGAATTTTTATGTGCAAATTTGAGCCAGTAGATAGCAAAGATGTTAGAAAAAGAGAAGGTGCCATCGAAAAATATTGGTCAGAGATTGATCTTTTAGATGAGACCTTCAAAACTAGAAGTGATGACAAGGAATACATAATTTTTGATGGGCCACCAACAGCCAACGGCAAACCTGGTATTCACCACGTTATCGCCAGGACCCTAAAAGATATGACAAGCCGCTACAAAAACATGAGTGGCTACAAGGTCCTAAAAAAAGCAGGTTGGGATACACACGGACTGCCAGTAGAGATCGAGGTAGAAAAAACCTTAGGTTTCCATGATAAAAATGATATAGAAGGCTATGGTATAGAAAAGTTTAATAAACTTTGCAAGGAGTCTGTTTGGAAATATTCTGATATGTGGAGAGACATGTCAGATAGGATGGGATTTTTATATGATATGGACCACCCATATGTCACAATGGATAACAACTACATCGAGACAGAATGGTGGCTTTTAGACCAGGCTTTCAAAAAAGGTTATATCTATGAGGGAGCCAAGGTCATGCCATATTGCCCAAGATGTGGTACAGGTCTTGCAAGCCACGAGGTAGCCCAAGGCTATCAAATGGATAAGACAATAACCCTTACTGTTAGGTTTAAGAAAAAGGGAGCAGAAGATGAGTATTTCCTAGCTTGGACAACAACACCATGGACTCTCCCATCAAACCTTGCCCTAGCAGTAAATCCAGAGTTAGACTATGTAAAAGTTTTTGACAAAGAAGATAAGGTCTATTATTATATGGCCAAATCTCTTATGGGAAAACTAATGGATAAGAGAGACTACGAAGTGGTCGAAGAGATGAAGGGTGCTGACCTAGAGCTTATGGAGTATGACCAATTGATGCCATATGTAAAAACCCAGCCAGGCAAGGCCTTCAAGGTCATCCTTGCTGATTATGTTTCTGCAGAAGATGGTACAGGTATAGTCCACATAGCACCAGCCTTTGGTGAGGACGACTACCAAGCTTGTAGAAAATATGACCTTGACTTCATCCAACCAGTTGACCTAGAGGGTAGGTTTACAGAAACACCTTGGAAGGGTGAGTTTGTCTTTGATGCAAACGAATCTATCTGGAGACATCTCCAAGAAGAAGGCAAGGTTTTTGGCAAAGAAACCATAGAGCACAACTACCCACACTGCTGGAGATGTCACACACCACTAATCTATTATGCAAGACCATCTTGGTATATAGAAATGTCCAAGTTTTCTGACAAGATGGTAGAAAATAACAACTCAGTCAATTGGTACCCACAAACCATAGGGGACAAGAGATTTGGCAATTGGCTAGAAAATGTCAAAGACTGGGCTATTTCTAGGTCTAGATATTGGGGAACTCCTCTAAATATCTGGAGATGTGAATGCGGCCACACAGATACAGTTGGATCTCGTGCTGAGTTAAAAGAAAGAGCAATCGAGGACATATCAGAAGATATAGAACTACACAGACCATATGTGGATGATGTCCACATAAAATGTGACAAGTGCGGTGGCACTATGACTAGGGTCCCAGATGTGCTTGATGTTTGGTTTGACTCTGGGGCTATGCCTTTTGCCCAACTTCATTATCCATTTGAAAATAAAGAACTTTTTGATAAGTATTTCCCAGCAGACTTTATCTGCGAGGGTATAGACCAAACTAGGGGATGGTTCTATTCTCTAATGGCTATTTCAACTATAACAAAGGGTGTAGCACCATTTAAAAACGTCCTTGTAAATGACTTGGTAGTTGATAAAAACGGACAAAAGATGTCAAAATCCAGGGGCAATACCCTTGATCCATTCGCTCTTTTTGACAAGTACGGGGCAGATGCAGTGAGATTTTATTCTCTTTATGTATCACCAGCTTGGATGCAGACAAAATTTGATGAAAAGGGTCTAATAGAGGTTAAAAACAACTTCTTTAGGACCTTTGAAAATGTTTATAACTTCTTTAGCCTATATGCGCAGACAGACGGGATTGACCTAGCTGATATAAAATCATTTGACAATGTCAAAAAAGATGATATTGATAAATGGCTATATTCAAGACTAAACTCCCTTGTAAAAGACTATCACGAGTCAATGGAGATCTTTGAATACAACAGGGTAGTCCACCAAATTTCCGATTTTGTAGTAGAAGATTTTTCAAACTGGTACATCAGGAGAAATAGAAAGAGATTCTGGTCACAAGAGATGACAGAGTCTAAAAAATCTGTTTATAAAACAACCTATGATGTTTTGGTCACACTTACAAAACTCATAGCTCCTATCACACCATTTTTGGCAGAAGAAGTCTTTAGAAAGCTTACAGGAGAGAAGACTGTCCACACACAAATCCTCCCACAAGCTGACGAGAGCCTAATTGATACAAACTTGGAAGCAGATATGGACCTAGTCAGAAAGATCGTAAACCTTGGTCGTGCTTCTAGGGAAAAAGAATCAATCAAGGTTCGTCAACCATTATCAAAGATCATAGTTGATGGGTCATATAAGGAGAGGATTTCTGACCTTCTTCCACTTATAAAAGAAGAGCTAAATATAAAAGAAGTAGACTTTGAAGACGACTTGTCAGAATTTATGGACTATTTCCTAAAACCAGACTTCAGAGTTGTTGGTAGGATCTTCCAATCAAAGGTAAATGACTTTGCCAAATACCTAGCAAATACAGATGCCAAAAGCTTTATAGACCAGGTAAACGAAGGCCCTGTTAAGGTTGAAATCGGCGGAGAAGAATTTGAGGTCACAAAAGACTACCTAGATATAAGAATATCAGCCAAAGAGGGCTTTGATGTAGAAATAGACGGCAATGTCTTTGTTATCCTAGATACAGAAATCACAGAAGACCTTAGAGATGAGGGCTATGCTAGAGAATTTATCTCAAAAATCCAAAACCTCAGAAAAGATTCTGGTTTTGAAGTGACAGATAGGATAGAAATAAGCTACGAGGCGGCAGATGATTTGTCTAAGTCCCTAGAAAAATTTGCAGCAGAGATCAAAAAAGAAACCTTGGCTGATAAATTAGAAAGAAAAGACCTAGATTCTGATCCAATCGAGTTAAATGACAAGGAAGTAAAATTGAGTCTAAAAAGACTATAAAAATAAAAGATAAGGAAAAAAGCTTGCTTGCAGGCTTTTTTCTTTGTTATATAATCTTTCTAGGAGTTGATATGAAAATTGTTTTGATGAATATGGTAAAAATTTATGATGAAAAAACAGGTAAGGTCCTAGTTTTAGACAAGGTCAAAAAATACGGCTGGGAAGGCCTTACCTTTCCTGGTGGCAAGGTAGAAATAGGCGAATCCTTTGAGAACTCGGTCATAAGGGAGGCCAAGGAGGAGACAAACCTAGATATAAAAAATCCAAAACTTGTAGGCATAATCACCTGGATCTCAAATACAGGCAAGGATGTTGGGCTTTTATACCAAACAAGTGATTTTTCTGGAGACTTGGTCAAAGACAATAGGGAAGGGACGCTTTCCTGGATGGACTATGAAGATTTTAAAAAAATCCCAAACAAATCTATGTCCATGGACAAGATCCTAGGAATCTATGAAGGAAAATATAAGGAGGTCTTCTGGGATTTTAGGGACGGGGGAGAAAAAGTATCTTATTATTAGCTATGACTTGGCACAGCCAGGTCTTTTTTTATAAAACTTACTATAAATTTAAGATGAATTTAACAAGTTTGGTGATATAATTAAATGTAAACTATTGTCAATAAAAAAACTATGTGATAAAATAATATGTAGTGTTATACCATATACCAAACAATAAAATGGAAAAGAAATGATATTAGATAAGAATAATGAAAAACTTTTAAAAAAATATAATAATTTTATAAAAAATTCAGCCTATGGACATTTTCAGCAGGATATCAGGTGGGCTAGTCTTAAAAGTGGATGGGAAAGTGTGTATTTTTATATCATAGAAGATGAAGAGATAAAAGCTGCTTTATCAGTCATATACATAAGGGATAAAGCTATAGGCAAAAACTTTTTCTATGGACCTAGGGGCCCAGTATGCGATCCCCAAAATATAGACTATTTTACAAGGCTAGTAGGAGAAGCCAGTGAATTTGCCAAGGCTAATGACGGCTTTGTCTTAAGACTAGATCCCTACTTGCCATATGATAAGGATTTAGAAGATCTTTATAAAAATGCAGGTTTTGTTTTTAGGCGAGATAAGACCAGGTCCAGCCAGCCCTTGCTAAATATGGTTTTGGATATAGATGGCAGGGATGAAGGAGAAATTTTTTCTAATTTTAGCAAAAATACTAGAAAACATCTCAAAAAATCCTACAGGGACGGGATTGTAACTAAGGCTCTTGATGAGACTGGCCTTGATATCTTGTTTGATGAGATTAAAAAAACTGCCACAAGGGCAAATATTGGCCATAGGCCTTATGAATATTTCAAGAGACTCTATGACCTATTTAAGGATGAAATTAGGCTTTCAGTAGCCTATTATAAGGACCAACCAGTATCATCCTCCCTACTTTTATCCTATGGAAATAGGGCCACATCTCTTTATGGGGGCTCTAGTGATGAATTTAAAAACCTAGGGCAAAATTACCAGCTTAATTTTGAAGAGATCAGGTATTGTATAGAAAAAAATATCAGATACTACGACATGGGCGGGATATTTGAAACTGATGGGTCAGATGGCTTGTACAATTTTAAGAAAAAATTCACAGAAGATAATATATTCGAGACTATAGGTGAGCTTGATATAGTCATAGATGAGGAAAAATATGACCTCTATATGCAAAATCTAAACCCACATTTTAAGAGAGAAGAAAATGACCTTAATAAAAATTCGTAATTTAAAAAAATTTTATAAGGTAGGCGACACTATAATTAGGGCCCTGGACGGGATAAACCTTGATATCAAAAAGGGAGAATTTGTAGCCCTTTTGGGTACGTCTGGTTCAGGCAAGTCTACTCTTTTAAATATGCTAGCAGGCCTAGAAAGACCGAGTAAGGGCAGTATTTGCTATGGAAAGATTGACCTTACAAGATTATCTGAAATAGAAATAACCAAATTTAGAAACCTAAATATAGGTTTTGTCTTCCAGTCCTATAATCTCTTGCCCCACTTATCAGCCTGGGAAAATGTAGCCTTGCCCTTGACCTTCAAGGGGATGGATGCCAAGACCAGAAAAGAAGAAGCAGTCAAAATCCTAGATGCAGTAGGACTATCCCACAGGATCTACAACAAGCCAAATGAGCTATCAGGAGGCCAGCAGCAGAGGGTATCTATTGCCCGTGCTTTTGTAGGAACTCCTCCAATAATTTTTGCAGATGAGCCTACAGGCAATCTTGATACAAAAACATCCTTTGAGATAATGAAACTGATAAAAGATATGACAAAAGAAAACAAACAGACCTTTATTATGGTTACCCATGATGATGAGATGACAGAATTTGCCGACAAGACCCTCTTTATGAGAGATGGCAAACTAGATAAAATACATGAAAAACTAAGTATAGAAGAGGTATTAGAAAATGAGTGAGAACCAAAAAGAAAGTATAAATGATCAAGCAAGTGGTCAAGAACAGATGACTGGAAATGTCAAAAACCAACCAAAAATCATGATTTCTTCTTATAGGCTAGAGCCAAAAATTGTCCAAGCTGGCAAGTCTTTTGACCTATATTTTACCCTATATAATACCAATGCAAAAAATACTATTTACAATCTCAAGGCAACTATAGAACAAAGCCTAGGGGCCCAACCACAAAACACAGGCGAAAACTCTTCTATGGTTTCTGATGGATCGGTATTTTCACCAAGAGGCCAATCAAATTCATTTTATGTATCGGCTCTTTATCCTTGGAATACTACCACCAAACACATAAGCATGGACGTTTTGCCAAATGCTGTTGCAGGATCTTATGTCATAAATTTATCCATAGAGTACGAAGATGCTGATGGCAACCAATATAAAACTACAGAGGCTCTGGGCATACCAGTTGTCCAAAGGGCAGGAGTCACTATGGGCAATGTCAAAATCGGTGAGATGAGCCTAGGAAGTCCGACAGAAGTTTCTGTAAATATCTACAACACCGGCAAGGACAACCTAAATACCTTTATGTGCGATGTTATAGGCAAGGGTATAGAAATCGACCAGGACAGGAGATTTATAGGTGATTTTAAAACAGGGACCCAAGAAACCTTCTCTTTCAATGCAACTCCTACCAGAGAGGGCACTATAGAAGGGCAAATCATCCTTTCTTATGAGGACTCTACAGGCAAGGTCCACACCCAAACCCAGGATTTTAAAAAGGAAGTCATGGCCGGTATGCCAGAAGATATGATGGGGGAAGGCGAAAAGGGAGAAATCCAGGGTGATCCTGGTATGGATGACATGTCAGGGACAGGATCAGTTTTCAAATCACCATTTTTATGGGTTGGTCTTTTGGCTATAGCTATACTTGCCTTTATGCTCTACAAAAAGAAAAAAAACCAGAAAAAAGATGAGGAGCTGATAATAGACGATGAAGATTAGTGACAGGCTACTTATGGCGCTGAGAAATCTCTCAAGGAGGAAATCAAGAACCATCCTTACCGTCCTATCAGTAGTCATAGGAGCCACATCTATAATATTGATGCTGGCCTTTGCAAGGGGGATTTCAAACTCTCAAAAAGAGATGATCGAGTCTTTTGGTGGCCTAACCAGCATAAACATAGTCAATCAAGAAAAGTCCGACCAGGTTGATATAAAAGAAACTGATATAGAAAAACTAAAAAAAATCAAAGGAGTCAGGGCTGTAGTGCCTTCTAAAAGTATCTGGTCAGACATAATAATTGATGATGGTAAAACTTATAACCTATCAAGCAGTTTTCAGGTCATACCAGATGAGATTTTTTCTATGTTAGATGAGTCAATGTTTGAATGGGGCAAGACTCTAAAATCATCTGATAGTGACAAAATAATCCTAAGCTCCCAGGCTAATGTCCAAAAAATCCAAACCATGCCTGATGGTGGCTGGCAGAGTTTTGGAGAGGTTAGTGATTTTAATTTTAATGACCATAAATTTAATATTAGGCTTGGTTATATGGATATGGAGGATGACGGGGTCAATTTTGGTTCCGACAAAGAAAATGAAAACTCAAAACCTAGCCATATAGATGTGCCAATCAAGATTTCTGGCAAGTTAAATAATAACGCCATGCTAAAGGGCTGGGAGTCCTATATAAATGAAAGTTTATATAAAAAGCTAAAAAAAGAAGACTCCAAACTCCAATCTCCACAGCTTGGTGGGACCTATGATGAAAAAACTGGTCAAATGATAGTAGACAAATCAGACAAAGTCAAATATGATAATCTAAGAGTCATAGTAGATGATGTCAAAAACCTAACAGAGATAGAAAATGCTATAAAGAAAAAAGGTTTTATGACCCAGTCTGAGGCAGGCAGTGCAGAAGAGATCAAAAAACAAAGTATGCAGGTAACCTTGATCCTCGGCGGTATAGGCTCTGTTGCCTTTATAGTTTCAGCCATTGGTATCATAAATACCATGTTAATGTCTATCTACGAAAGGCAAAAAGAAATAGGAGTTATGAAAGTCATTGGTGCATCCATAGGAGATATCAGGTCGATGTTTCTGATAGAATCTGGTTTTATAGGATTTTTTGGAGGCATACTTGGACTTATCATTTCTCTAATAATAGGCAAGGTCCTAAACGGATTTTTGGCAGGTTCTGGGTTCTTTGGTGGAGGCGATACTGATGTCATAGCTATAGGCCCGCTCTTAGCCCTAGTTGGGGTTGGATTTTCATCCCTAGTAGGAGTTATGGCTGGATATATACCAGCAATGAGAGCTACAAAATTATCTGCCATAGAAGCATTAAGGAGTAATTGATGAAAAAAATATTATTGATTTGTATCTTGGCTTTAGGCCTGAGCGCTTGTGATGATCAAGTTGATCCTAGGATAGAAGAGGCTTTAGATAAGGGCCAAAGCCAAGAAGAAATAGCAGAAGATGAAAATATTGATCAAATATCAGATGACTCAGAAGAAAATGAAGATGCAGACGACGAGATAGAAAGAACCTACCCAGATGATAAAAAATCAGAGGTCAAAAAAAATGTCATTGACGTAGAAAGCTCTAAAGAAAAATCTACTAAAGAGAAAGACTCTGACAAAAAAGAAGATAAAAAAGACAAGGATAAGAAAAAATCAGACAAGAAAAAATCCGATAAGAAAAAGGATGAAAAATCTTCTGACAAGGATAAGGATGCGAAAAAAACTTCTGAAAAGGATGATAAAAAGGACTTGACCGAAGATGATTATTTCTTTTCATACTTTGACCTAGTCACAGTAAAAGACGGCGAGATTGTGGATGTCTTAGAAGAAATCGAAGACCTTGGTGAAAACTACGCGGCATCCTATGTGCCATTTTCTAACAATGTCTTTGTCCTAGGTTCTTATCCTGATGAGGACTTTTCTATCAGAAAGATAAACGGTCAAAAAATCGACCTCCTCTATGATTTTGAGAAAAATGAGAGCTTTAGACCTATAGGCATGATCGGTGATAAGATCTACGGAGCCTATTCATACTATACTGATGGTATGTTAGACCAAGACAAATCTGGTATAGGAGAAGTCAACCTAAAAACTGGCAAGGTAAATGTTTATGAAGCCAGCAAGATTGCCCAAGGTGAAGCCCCACTTGGTGAGGGACTAACCGATAAGGAAATTTATTTTACCAAGCTTGATAAAGATATGAGTACAAACCTTTATAAACTAGATTTATCAAAGGGTTTTGACCAAGAAGCAGAACTTCTAGAAGCAAACACATTAGTAAGCTATATAGGTGTAGGCAAATACTTCAAAGATGGCAAGGCCAATTATGAGGTATTCAAATCTGAGGGTGATAAGTTTATAATAAATGATAAGGAGCTTCCAGCCTTAGAAAATATTACACTTAATTTTATAGGCCAAAATGTCATAGTCCAAAGCCCAGTTAAATTTGACAAAGCTGACCACCTATTCAAGATGGATATAATAAACTATGTAACAGGTCAAACCATAGAAAAAGACCTAGAAACCTATGGCTACAGAGTCTATAATGGCAAATTTTATTATATAGATTATGATAAAAAAGTCCAAAGTCTAGACCTAGCCTTATAAAAAAAGTCCCCAAGTGGGACTTTTTATTTGTCTAAATTTTAAAAATATTTTATAATATAAGCAGAGGAAAATGTTTTTACAGGATAAAATTACAAGGAGAAAATATGTACGGATCGATTGAATTTGGTGGTACAAAAATCAGATGTGCCAAAATAGATGATATGGGCAATTTGCTAGATGAAATATGGATAAAAACTGACAAGCCTGATGAGAATATGGAACAGATCAAAAAGTTTTTTGATGGGCAAAAGTTAAGGGCAATGGGTGTTGGTGCCTTTGGTCCGATTGATGTCAACAAAAATTCAAAAACCTATGGTATGATCCAAAATACTCCAAAGGAAAAATGGGCCCACTATGACCTTTATGGCAATCTTAAAAAATCTGTAGATACAAAGATTGAAATAGTCACAGACGTAGGTCTATCAGCTATTGGCGAATACGAAAAGGGAGCAGGCAAGGACTGCGATTCTATTTTGTATCTGACAATAGGCACTGGCATAGGTGGAGCTTATATACAAGATGGCAAACTTCTAAACGGGCTTTCCCATCCAGAAATGGGCCATATAGAGATGATAAAAGATGAGAGAGATAGGGGAGAATGTATATGCTCCTACCACAAAAACTGTTTTGAAGGTTTGGCCAGCGGTCCATCTCTTATGGCTAGGCTTGGCAAGGAAGCAAAAGAAGTTGATATAAGCGATGAGGCCTTTGATATAGTCGCAGGCTATATAGGCCAGGCTCTTATAACTTATTCATTAGTCCTAAGACCAGAGATTATTATTTTGGGTGGTGGTCTTATGAATAAAGAGGGTTTTATAGATATGGTTAGGGAAAAATTTGATAGAATAAAGGGAACCTATCTAGACTTTCCAGACAGTGATAAGTATATTGTAACACCTGGCCTTGGCAATGATTCTGCCCTGGTAGGTGGCTATTACCTTGGACAAAAAATAGAAAAAGATTATAATTAATATGGATACAAAAATGGTTTTTCTTTTGGGATCCTATAGGGTGTTTTATCCTTTTTGCCTTTTCTATTATATAATTACTAGATTGTTTTTTTGGCCATTTGCATTGGCCGTCTCCGATGAAAATTACTTTTAAGTATTTTGAAAAGGCTTGTTTCTTTATTATATATAGTTTTCCTGAGAGAGGAACCATTTTTTGTATATATAAAGTAATTTATAAAAATTTTATAAAAGTAAAAAAATAAACCGGAAATCCGGTTTATTTTTCTTTTTTTATTTTCTTTTTCACTTTTTCTATTATTTCTCCTACACCATAAACTTTTAGCAAAGTCACAGCCAAAAGATATATGATAGCTCCGATAAATATGGTTACAAGGAGCCATGTATTTGATGGTCTAAGTTTATAAATAAAATTGACAGAAATACCCAGTGCTAGGCCTGCTATCATTATTTTTATCAAGTTTTTGCCCATAAAGGAAAGTTTTAGGTGTCCAAATTTTCTCTTGTAGGCAAAGCTTGCCAAGGCTACTGCTGATAGCTGACTAAAGGTCGTAGCTAGGGCGAGACCAACAAGGCCATATTTCATACCCAAGGTGAAATCTAATATAATATTTATCCCTAGCTGGATAAAGGAGATTATGGTTGGGGTTTTTGTATCCTGGTTTGAGAAAAATGACAGGTACAAAAGATCAACTACAGCTGGGCCTAGCAGATAGATTGAGTAGAAAAACAAGACATCTGCTGTTTTTATCATATCATCATAGGAAAAAGCCCCCCTCATATAGACAAAGGATATGATAGGTCTTGATAAAACCATAAGGCCTATAAGTGATGGGACAAAAAGGGTCATGATTTTGACAAAGGATTTGCTTGTCACATCTTTCATGCCTTCTATATCGCCATTTGCAGCCAGTTTTCCTATAATAGGATAGGCTGTGATCTGAAAGGGAACTATAAAGGTAGATGAAACTATCCTTAGGATTTTTAGGGCATAGTTTATTATAGAAACCCCGCCGTCGCTTGCAACAACTGATGCAAAAGACTGGTCAACTATGGTTGAAATATAAACTGCAGCCATAGAAAAAATCGTAGGTATGGATAGTTTTATAATTTTTTTTATGTCATCATCTAGGTCAAATTTTATCTTTGTCCTTTTAAAGCCATTCTTTTTTACCTGGCTAGGAAAAAGGATGAACTGGATAAGGTAGGCCAAAAATATACCGCTAGCCATGATATAGATATTGCCCCTTGATACAGCAACTGTGATTGCTAGTACTATGTTTAGTATGATAAGAGGCAGGGCAGGGCTCAGAAAATCTCCCTTTATCTGCAAATACGCAGAAAAAATTGCCGCATATATATTTGGATATATGGTAAGGATGACTGCCCTCATAAAAAGGGATGCTATTTTTAGCTTCTCTCCATCATATCCTGCTGCAAAAAGCTTGACTATAAGGGGAGCAAAAGCAAAGCCTAAGATCATAATGGCTGTTGATAAAAATAGGGAGAAATTTAGAAGTTTGTTTGTAAATATATCTCCTTCTTTTTTACCGCCGACCTTTATAATTTCATTATAAGTTGGTATATAGGTTTTGGATAGGGCATAGGTTATGACTGAAAAAATGAGGGTAGCTGCTGTTGTTGATGTATTAAAGGCATCTGTGATGGCACTTGTCCCATAAAAAAAGGAGAAAAGCATCTCCCTAAAAAATGAAAAAAGTTTGCCAACCAGGTTTAAAACCATCAAAACCAAGGTGTTATTCATTGTTTTTCCTTAAGCTTTCTAAAAGAAATAGGTCAATTGTTTCTATCTCTAGGACCTTGATCTGGTCAAAGTCTAGGTAGAAATCCCCGTATATTTGGCCGCTATCCCTATCTAGGGCCTCTAGGTCAAAACCATCTTGGTAGGTTTTTCTGACAGACCCTATCAAAAAATCATAAAAATTTTCGCCCTTGGCCACTAAAACCATCTTATGATTTTCTTTGGCAAAAAGGATCAGGTCCCTAAAATCTGGCTCAGACTTATAGATAGGATCATCTGATTTTCCTATTTTAATATCAGACCAGACAGGCATATAGGCCTTTATTTTTTCTAGATATGGGCTATCTTTTTTTATATAATTTATAAAATCCCTAGCAAAAAGTAGATAACCATCGGCTTTGCCCTGGTCATCTACTGCTTGTATTAGTATATATTTATTATTTTCATAAACAATTTTACCAACATCTGTGGCTTCTTCGCCTGCTGAGTAAATTTCTACTAAATCATTCATTATCAATTATCTAAGAATCTCTTCAAGAATTCTCTTGTCCTTTCGTGTTTTGGATTTTCAAAGATGTCTTTTGCATCTCCGTCTTCTAGGATTATACCCTTATCCATAAAGAGTACCCTATCAGATACATCTCTAGCAAAGTCCATCTCGTGGGTAACAACTACCATTGTCATACCGCTTTTTGCAAGACTTGTCATTACATCCAAAACTTCTCCTACGGTTTCTGGGTCAAGAGCGCTGGTTGGCTCATCGAAAAGTAGGATCTCAGGATCCATACAGAGGGCACGGGCTATAGCCACCCTTTGTTTTTGTCCACCAGAGATTTGGCTTGGCTTGGCATTTACATATTGGGCCATGCCTACAGATTCTAGGTATTTGATGGCCGTTTTTTTGGCCTCATCTTTGTTCCTTCCTAGGACTTTTTCCTGACCAATCATACAGTTTTCTAGGATATTTTTGTTGGCAAAAAGATTGAAGTTTTGAAAAACCATGCCAACTTGTGACCTGTATTTTCTTCTGTCGAAAGAATGTTCTAAGATATTTTTATCCTTGTATAAAATTTCTCCGCCTGTTGGCTCTTCTAGGAGGTTTAGGCAACGAAGTAGGGTTGATTTTCCTGATCCAGAAGAACCTATTATTGTCACAACTTCGCCCTTTTCTACTTGTAGATTTATATCTCTTAGGACTTGGTTGTCACCGAATTTTTTCTCTAAATTATTTACCGTGAGTATTGACATTTTTTGCTCCTGTTGATGATTCTAGTATAAAGTCCTTGTCATTTAGACGTCTTTCTAATAGTAGAAGGATCCTTGTTATAGTGAAGGTTAGGACTAAATAAATTACTGCTGTTATTAGGTAGGTTGGGAAATATTGGTAGGTTGATCCTGCAACTGATTTTGACATAAAGAATAATTCAGTAACAGAAATTACATTTAGGACTGATGTATCCTTTATGTTTATAACAAACTCATTGCCCAAAGATGGTAGGATGGTTTTTATAGTTTGTGGGAGGATGATATTTGTCATCGCCTGCCAATTTGTAAGACCAATTGCCTTGCAAGCCTCAAATTGTCCGCTATCTACCGCATTTATACCGCCACGGACAACCTCTGATAGGTAGGCTCCGGTGTTTATTGATACTATAAGTATGGCTGCAAACATAGTTGATAGGTCTATATCAAAATATTGTTTTAGGCCGTAGAAGATTATAACGGATTGGACCATCATTGGTGTACCCCTAAAAATCTCTACATAAATACTCAAAATAGCATTTACAACTTTGTGGGCATAGTAGCCTATGGCATTGGATTTTTTGTTTACTTCGATTTTTCTGATTATAGCTACTAATAAGCCTATTATAAAACCTAAAATTGTAGATAAGATTGCTATAAATAAAGTATTTACAACACCCTTCAAAAATAGTGATGAATACTTGCCCCAAATATCTTTTACCTCTTGGATAAAGGATTTTGGATGCTCATCTTTTGTGGTTATTGCCACCATTTCCTTCATGGTTTCTTCTTGGACTGCATCTATATCTAGGTCTTTTAGGTAGGCGTTAATCTCTTCTGTTAGAGGAGAGCCTTTGGCGATACCTACTGCTACAGTTGTATCATCATCGCTTGTTACAAAGTTGTTTTCATCATCAAAAGTTATATAGGTTAGGTTAGGATTTGATGATATAGCAGATTCTGCGCCGGCAACCTCTGATACATATCCGTCAATAGTACCAGCATTTGTAGCTGCAATCATAGTAGGGAAGGAGTCCATTGGTTCTTGTTTTATAACTCCCTCCATTTGATCAACCATATCAGCGTGGAAGGTACCAAGCTGGCCTGTGATCTTTGCTCCTTTAAAATCATTTATAGATTTGGCATCTATGTATTTAGAATCTTTTGGTACAACTACACACATCACTGCCCTATAATATGGGAGGGAGAAATCTATTTGTGCACGTCTTTCATCTGTTGGACTCATACCTGCAAGGATTGCATCGATCTTGCCACTGGTAAGGGCAGGAATAAGTCCATCCCATTCGATCTTGTAGATCTCAAGTTTTTTGCCAAGGTGTTTTGCAATATTTTCTGCAAACCTAACATCATAACCATTGGCATACTCGCCATTAGAATTGGCAACTGGATAGCCGCCGTTTTTATCATCCACCTCTGAGAAGTTATAAGGAGCGTAGTTAACCTCCATACCAACTCTTAGCACATCTTCGCTCGCATGGGCATTTCCTACAGGGAAAAGCAAAATGATTGCAAGCAAGAAATTCAACAATCTTTTCATAATAAATCCTTTCATAAAATATTTGATTGTAAGATCAAAAAAAGCCCTTATTATCCAAATGGATAATAAGGGCGAAAATCGCGTTACCACCTTAATTCATGTATTTTTCACAAAACACACCTTTGAAAGTACAATCATACTCCTTTGCTATAACGTGCAAAACCCGTTCCCAAATCAATAATCCTCGGGAAGACTCCAAGCCTTTATTCGCAAAAGTCAAAGACATCCATTTTCACCAACCAGGACTCTCTAAGATCTTTGGGATCTTTTGTTACTCTTCTTTTCAAAGTCTTTAGATTATATTACATGGTATTTTTAAAAAAGTCAAGTTTATTTTTTGGAGTAAAGTAAATATATGAAAGTAAATGAGAGAAGAATCGAAATTATAAAAATTTTACAAGAGGCAAAATCTCCTATATCGGGAGAGGATTTGGCAAAAAAATTTGATGTCTCAAGGCAAGTTATAGTCAAAGATATTGGAGTTCTAAAGGCAGAGGGAGAAAAGATCATATCTACAAATAGGGGCTATAAACTAGAAGAAACTGGTAGGGTCGAAAAAATTGTAAAAGTAATCCACGACAGAGACTCCATAGGAGATGAATTAAATATCTTGGTCGATAGAAATATAACCATCAAGGATGTTTTTATAGACCACAAGGTCTATGGTCAGATTAGAAAAACTTTGGACCTAAAATCAAGAAATGGGGTCAGGATTTTTTTATCAAAGCTAAAAGATGATGACCCTCTATTAAAACTTACAGCTGGGATCCACTACCATACGCTTTTGGCAGATACAGATGAGGATATGAAAAAAGGCCTTGAAATTTTGAGAGAAAGAAAATATCTGATAGAATAATTTCCCGGTGTATATACAGAAAAGTTTTTTTGTGGTATCATTAAATAGACAAAATATTTAATGAGAGGAAATTATGAAAGAATTTTTACACAAAAAAGGTATCAGCCTAGATCCTAGGGTATATTTTATAGACGCCCTAGGAGCTATGGCCTTTGGTTTATTTGCATCCCTACTCATAGGGACAATTATAAACTCTGTAGGCAAGATTTTTGCCATAAGTTTTTTAACTGAGAGGATTTGGCCTTTGGCAAGTGCCGGGGCAGGACCGGCCATAGCAACAGCTATAGCCTATAGTCTTGGGGCACCAAAATTAGTTTTATTTGCCAACACCATAGTTGGACTTGGGGCCTATGAGCTTGGGGGACCAGTTGGAGTTTTTGTCGCATCAGTTTTTGCGGTAGAATTTGGCAAACTCGTATCAAAAACAACCAAACTTGATATCATAGTCACACCCCTAGTTACAATCTTGGTTGGGGTTATCTTAGGAGACGCCATTGGACCTTATGTAGCGAATTTTATGTCCATGGTCGGCAGCTTTATAGTAAGGGCTACTGAACTTCAGCCATTTTTTATGGGAATAATTATCTCAGTCCTAATAGGTGTTGCCCTAACCTTGCCTATATCATCAGCTGCTATCTGCATGATGCTTTCCCTATCTGGTCTTGCAGCAGGAGCGGCGACTGTTGGCTGCTGTTGTCAGATGGTTGGTTTTGCAGTTATTTCTTATAAAGACAATGGCCTTGAGGGACTTTTTGCCCAAGGGCTTGGGACTTCTATGTTTCAAGTGCCAAATACAATAAAAAATCCTTGGATCTGGCTACCACCAACCCTTGCTTCTGCAATCCTTGGACCAGTCTCAACCCTAGTATTCAAGATGGAAAATATCCCACTCGGAGCAGGCATGGGCACAAGCGGCCTTGTAGGACAAATCGGGACTTTGCAGGCAATGGAGGGGGCAAATATTTCTACACTTTTGGTAAAAATATTAGTCCTACAAATTATCTTGCCAGCCATCCTTTCCTTGATCATCTATAAGCTTATGAAAAATAAAAACCTGATCAAAGATGGGGATATGAAAATAGAATTTTAGATAAAGGCTTGTATCATCTGATACAGGCTTTTTTATTTCAACTTTTTAAATAATATTTGGGACTGACTCAAAGCTTACAATTATTTTAATGGAAATTTAGCCTGGGTATAATATAATTATGACAGTAAATACACTTAATAAAAAAGTTAGGAGAGAAAATGGAAAATAAAAATATAAATTTTGATCAATTTAAGATAAAAACTAAAGAAGGCACTGAGATAGGAAAAATCATTGCCGTCATGTCAGGCAAGGGTGGGGTTGGTAAATCATCTGTAGCAAGCCAGCTTGCTAACAACCTAAGGGCCAAGGGTCACAAGGTTGGACTACTAGATGCTGATATCACAGGTCCATCAATAGCCGAAGCCTATGGGATAAATGATCCTGTTATGGCTAAAGAAGATGGATCTCTTCTGCCAGCTGAGTCAGAAAATGGGATAAAAATTATGTCAACCAATATGATTTTGCCAAAGAAAACTGACCCAGTTATTTGGAGGGCATCTATAGTCACTTCTGTTTTGAAACAATTTTATACAGATGTAGACTGGGGCAAGCTTGATTATCTTGTTATAGATATGCCACCAGGAACAGGCGATGTGCCTTTAACAGTATTTCAATCCCTACCTATAGATGGGGTTGTGGCAGTAGCTACTCCTCAGGGCCTAGTTGAAATGGTAGTAGAAAAATCTCTAAAAATGGCAAAAATGATGGGCAAAAAGATCTATGCCATAGTTGAAAATATGTCATACTTTGAGTGCCCAGATTGCGGTAGCAAACATGAGATTTTTGGCAAATCCAATATAGAAGAAGTAGCTAGTAGGTATGGAGTAGACACACTTGTAAGGCTTCCAATAAATCCACAAATAGCAGAAAAAATCGACCAAGGTTTGGCAAGTCACATAGAAAATGACCTCCTAGAACCAGTTGTAGAAAAAATCGAGGGATAAAAATGAAAAAGAAAATTTTAGCCCTTATTATGGGGCTTTCCATAGGCCTATCATCCATAGCCTACGCAGGTAGTTTTGATACAAACAAGGATGATGTCATCTACGGTGTAGCCCTAGATAGGCAGCAGAGAAAAATTGTAGACAATGCTGTAGATATAGATTCAAACGAATACAATATAGGCACAGTCAATGGCCAGGATTTAAAAAAATACCTAGGCTATGGGACAGAAGACTATAACATGATATCATCAGTCATAGTCAAAAGAGGAAAAAAGGGATCAGGTATAAGAGTTTATATAAAAACCCCAGGCAATATTTCCCAAATCACCGAGGCCCAATACACAAATGCTGCCATAACAGCAGGTCTTACAGATGCAGAGATTCTTGTAGCAAGTCCAAAGCCAGTTACTGGTGAGTCAGCCCTAGTTGGGGTTTATAAATCAGAAGAACTCCACGGTCAAAATGTCGACACAGACAGGACAAAAATTGCCCAAGACGAGCTAAAAACAGTCATAGATGTCAGCAAGGAAAATGAAAACAAAGATGGCTTTGACAGTAAAAAACTAGATGAGGCGGTCATAGAAGTCAAACAAAATTTGGCAGACTATAAGGAAAAAAATGGAGAGACAGCATCAGAAGAACAAATAGGAACCTATGTCATAAATGCCCTTAAAAATGTAGACATGGACAAGGTCCTTTCAGAAAATAATATCAATGTCTTGGTAAACTATTTTTCTTCCTACCAAAATAGTTCGGCTATAGATTCTGCAGAGGTTAGGGATAATCTAATCAAGCTTGCCAAGGATATTGGTGGCAAGGCCAACAAGTTTTATACAGATAATAAAGATTCTATAGATAAATTTGCCAAAGATAACAAAGAAAATTTCGACAAGATAGCAAAGGATGCCAAAGAATCAGGACTTTTGGATAAATTTATAGGGTTTTTGAAGGATATATTTAACTCTATAATCCAAGTATTTTCATCAAAAGATGATAATTCTGGTCAATAGTTAAAACAAAAATAAAATAAAAATACAAAAAGCTGGCCGCAAGGTCAGTTTTTTAATCCTAAGCTATTGCATTTTACTGATTTAAGTAAAAAAAAGGAAAGATAGGTGGATTTCTCTATTCACTTCGTTTGGTCGAAAAAAGGATTGTTTAGTTTTCACAAGGAAGTTTTTTAGTTTTTTGATGGTTAAGTCTATAAAAAATTTCAATAATTTTTCAAAGGAAAAGCCTTATCTCGACTAAGAGAACAAAGTGATTTCTCCTTTTGTTTCATTCGGTCGAAATAAGTTTGCTTTGTTGTTTATAAAAAAAGCTGGCCTCAAGGTCAGCTTTTTCTTTAATAAATTATTCTTTTTATAGAAATAGGGTTTCTAATTGGACTTATGATTATGCCTGTCCTTGGAGATGAGGCGTGGACCATATTGCCATAGCCATCTGCTATACCAACGTGGGTGATATTGTAAAGGCTAGTGCCAAAAAATACCAAATCTCCTGCTTGCTCCTCGCCAAATGGGATTTCTAGCCCGTATCTTTGTTGGCTTTGGGCAAAGTGTGGTAGGCCAATGCCTATTGTTTGGTAGACTCTCATGGTAAAACCTGAGCAGTCGATACCATTTACCAAGTCCTCTCCGCCAAAGACATATGGCCTTCCTAAAAATTGGCAGGCATAGGAATAAAGATCTATACCTGTTTGAGACCCTGTCATGTGGATTTCTATATTTTCTATGCGGCTAGTAGCATCAAAATGTTGGTTTTCTCCTAGGTCATAGATAGGGCCATTGTCAAAATTTGGTGTTTGGACATAGGTTTTTGAGGCATTTAAGAGCCTATAATATTCTACATATTTATCTATTAGGTCTTGACTCCTGTAGGAGATGGCCAAGTCTTTAAAATGGACATAGCCTATTTTTTCTTCGCTATTGGCTATGGCATCATCAACTGTGACGGTATCTGGTAGATTATTATTGCCTATAGTTTCGACTGGTATAGTCCTATCACTATCTGTAAGTGACCTAATAAGCTGGTCCCTATCTTCTTTTTGCCTGACATTTATATATTCGTTGTTAAACCTATTTTGTTCGTAGGAGACTTTTACAAAATCATCAACACCTACAAATTCTAGTATGGTTAGCTTTGTATCTGGCATAAGCTTGTAGCTAGTCATAGGCTCAGAGTCATCATCAGGATCTTTTCTGAGGTCTGTTTCATTTACCAGGGCTGTGTGGTTTAGCTTGTAGAAATGATTTTTATCTACATAGCCAATCTTGCCCTTATATTCAATTTTATAATACAAATCATCTTCGCTTATGAGATTATAAAGATCGGTTTGATCTATAAAACCAAAGGGTCTGACAGATCCGTCAACTTCTTCATAAAAATTTGAGCTTTCGGCTACTTCCTTATTTATCATAACGCTATCAGCATAGGCTACTTTTGATAAAAAGATTCCCGAAAAAATCAAAAGGGCAGCGATAGATGTCTTATATTTTTTATACATCTAGAACTCCAAAAATATTATTCAATATAATTTTATAAGTTATTAAAAATAAAGTCAAGCCCTTTAGTATCTTTCATAAAGTTCGTAGGCAAAATCTACCAGGTCTTTAGAAAAATCATTTCTCAAATAATTTGGGTCTAGGTGGTTGATCCTGACCCTATCAAGGCCATCAGAATCTTTGAAAAATTTGCAAAGTCTTTGTGTTCTAGCAAAATCATCCCCATCTTTTATAAAAGATTTTATAAGGTCATCCATAATTTTGTCATCGCAGGCGTGGGCTGCCATGACGGCTTGGAGGATATTTTTATCCTCATCTATGCAATAGGCGAAGTCTATGGACTCTTTTGCTGCCCTAAGACCGTGTTCTGTATCCCAGCCATCATTTACTCTTTTTGTATCATGAAGGCTTGCTGCATTTCTAAGCACATCCATATCAGCCCTATCAAGCTTGTAGTGGTGACCAATAAGGTGGGTGAAAAATATGACCCTTTCTATATGGTCCTGACCATGTATATGGGAATCAAAAAGTATATCGGTATTTAACCTCTTATAAGAATCCCTCAATAGATCATAGTAGTCCGAATTTTTAAAATCACCAATAAAATCGTACTTTTCTATCCAGGATTCATTTTCTAAAATATCTATTATTCTCATATCTACTCCTTACCTATATTGTATCACTTATTTTTTAAAGTACATTATTATAAAACAAATTCTTGGAGGATTATATGATTTTTGATAGACGAGAAATCGACCTTAGGATCCGAAGATCTATTATAAAAAGTGAAAAAGTTAAAGGAGATGGCCAGGTAGCATCCTATATACCAGAGCTATTAAATGTTGATCCTGAGACCTTTGCCCTAGCTATCACATCTACCACTGGAGATTGCTTTACCTACGGGGATACTGGTCATATTTTTTCTATCCAGTCCATATCTAAAATCCTAAATCTCTTGCTTGCCCTCCACGATAATAACCTAGAAGAAGTTTTTAATAAGGTCGGCAGCGAGCCAACAAAGTATGAATTTAATTCCCTAGTACCCATAGAGGATAAGCCGGCAAATCCCTTTATAAATGCAGGGGCTATCACTACTAGCTCTATGATCTTGGGCAATAGTGTAGAGGAAAGATTTGAAAGGATTCTTGATTTTTATAAGAAGGTTTCAGCTGATGATAAGGCAAAACTTTTAGAGGCTATCTATGAGTCAGAAATGGAAACATCAGATAGGAACAAGGCCATAGCCTATTATCTAAAGAGCAAAAATATCATAGATAGGAATCCTGATAGGGTGCTTGACTTATACACTAGGTCCTGCTCTATAGGTACTGATGTCAAATTCCTATCACATTTTGGGGCGGTCCTTGCCAACAGGGGCTACGGTCTAAAGCAAAGTATATCCTTGATACCGGAGTCTATAGTTGCAGTTGTGGTAAGCCAGATGGCCTCTTGTGGTATGTATGAAAACTCAGGAGACTATCTGATGAATGTAGGCATCCCTTCAAAATCTGGTGTCTCTGGGGCAATCCTTGCAATTGTCCCTGGTGTTTGTGGGATAGGAGTATATTCTCCTAGACTAGATAAGACGGGCAACTCTGTCAGGGGCAAGGAGCTTTTGAAAATTTTATCCTATGAGCTTGGCCTAAATATTTTTATAAAATAAAAAGATCTTAATTTAATCAAAAGATTATAATGAATAAAAAAAATCCCCTTTTTTGACCGAATGAAGTGGTGGAGAAATCTAATTAGATCTCTATGCACTTGCTTCACTAGCTTAGTTGCGAGAAGGGGATTTTATTTAAAATTAAATTATTAAAAAATTCTCAGCTTACCCTGAGATTTTTTTATTTATAGGCCCTTACACTTAGGTATTCATAGAAAAATATTGCAAATAAGATTGCATAGAAAAATCCAAATGACATGAAGGCCAGGGTTGGAGAGCTTAGGTTTAGGATTTTTGTTATGGTATTTAGGTAGATACTTGCCAAAAATCCGCCTAGGTTGCAACCAACAAAGATAAGATTGTTTATAATCCTAGAAGATGATGACCTAGAAAACCTAGCTATCTCTATAAAAATATAGGGAGTACACAAGGATTGGGCAAAGGAGGTCATAGCCATTGATACCATATAAATATAGATGTTTGATCCAAAAGCGCCAACTAATATATTTGTAATTATATAAAGGATGATTCCAAATAGTATGGTTTTTGACCTGAGGATCTTATTTATCCTGCCAAACAAAAAGCCAGACACCATCCCAGATAGGGGCAAAACCATCATGAGCATATTTATATTTGCATCCATGCCCAAAGCCTTGCTTGCTATATAAGGAAACTTTATAGAAATTGCTGTAGTATTTAGGACCATAAATCCTGCAAAAAGTATATAAAAGAAAATCTGCTTGTTTATTTTAAATTTTTCTTTCTCAAGGTCAACTTCTACATCCTCTACATTTTTGCTAAAAAATGTTAGGATCAAAAAGGCCAAAGAATAAGCTATAAAGGCATAGTTCCAGCCAAATTTGACTAGGAGTCCTGCTATAAAAAGCAAAAGCATTTGACCGGCATACTCCATAGAGTTTCTGATCCCGTGCAAGTGGCTTGCCTGATCATTTTTATAAAAAATATTGATAAGATTTGCAGAATGCCCATTAAAAAGACCAATCCCACATCCTAAAATAAGTCTAGATATAAAAACGGAAATGTAGGTTTTGCTGACAAGGGGCAAAAGACCGGAAAGCCCAACCAAAAATAATCCCAGTTTGACGCAATTTTTTATGCCGATTTTTCTAGTTATGGTTTCGCTAAGGAGGATAAAAATAACTGTGCTTATAGCAGACAGGGTCACCAAAAACTCTGCTGACCCAAGGCTTATCCCCAAATCTTTTTGCATAAAAATAAGGGCCCCATTTATTATATTGTTAGTAGCAAGGTAGAGGGCCAGGGATAGGATCCCGAACTTTCTCAACCTATTATTTTTTAAATCTGTCATTAGTACTCCAAAAAAAGAAAATCATCTCCATAATACCAAAAAAATAGAAAAAGGTAAAGGCTATTACTTTAAACAAAAAAAGAGAGTCTGTACTCTCATTTCTAAAGAAAAAGACCCCTCATTACGACTTTCGCTTACGAGTGAGTAAATCATATTAGATATCTCCATGCGCTCGCTTTTCTCGCTTAGTCGATATAAGGGACTGATATTAAAAAAATTAACTCTTTATATTTTTTAGTACTTCCTTATAAGCATAAGCCGGTAAGTATCTTTGCTTAAACAAAATATCCCCTATTTGACCGAAAATAATCAGTAGAGAAATCTCAAAAAATCTCTCCATGTTCATGCTTGGTCGAAATAAGGGGATTTTTTTAATTCTTATCTAGCATCTACATCCTCATATTTAGGGTCCTCGTCAAATTTTTTGACTGCATAGGAGCAGGTAGGGATTATTTTTATATTCTCATTCCTAGCAGCATCTACGACTTCATCCAAAAGCTTGGAAGCCAAGCCCATACCACCGTAGTTTGGATCTACCTCTGTATGGTATATATTTATATTTTCACCATCCTCTCTATATTCGCACATGCCAATTTGCTTATCACCGTCGTAAGCTTCGGATCTTTTTTCATTCTTATTAAAAACAATTTTTATATCTTTCATATTATCACCTCCTTACCTATATACCCAAGAAAAAATTTATTATGGTAAAATATCAAAAAATATGGTAAATTATAATTAGGCGTCTAGCCTCAAGGAGTTTATATGAAAAGAGAATACAAATTTATATCTATATACATAGTCAACCTCATAGTTATGGCAACTATTGGGCTTTTGGCCCTAGCCTTTAATAAGCAGGTACAAAATAGCGATATATTTGCACTTATATTGGGTCTTGTTGTTGGGCTTTTTAGGTTTGCCTTTGACTTTTCTATCGCAGGCGGACTTATCAGAAATAGGATGGGCTCTGTAGGAGATTACCTAAACCAAGTCAATTATATCAATTTTAGGGTCTTGACAGTGGCCTTTATCATTTCTTTGATAACAAGTGTTTTGGCTTTCTTTCTAAAACTAACAAGCGGTATGTTAGTTTTTTCTGCCATTGCAAATCCAAATAATGACTCGGTATTTTCTGTAGGGACTTTTTTATTACCAATAATAATTCTTGTTGTAGATCTAGTTTTTGCACTTTTGGTAGCTTATTCAACTCTTTATTTAGCTGATAGCTACAATGTGGACGAACCGGTTTTCACATCGATAAAAAATATCTTGCTAATTGGTAAAAGACTTATCAAAAAAACCTTGGTCATAGTGTTGAAATTTGTTATCTTGCCAATCTTTATTTTTGTTGGTATTCTTGCAGTTGCATTTATGGTTCTAGGTGATGATCCATTTGCAATTTATGGAGCAATTGTATTTCCGGTTTTAATCTATGCTTCTATAGCAAATGTTATAATAAAGGCAAGACTATCAGACAAATACTTAGATATAAAATATTTAGAATAAAAATAACCTGGAGAGACCTCCAGGTTCAGACTGTAGACAAAGTAGATGAAAAACAAAACTTCATCTACTTTTTCTATGCGATAAACGCTTAAATCAAGCCATTTTTGGGTATAAGTATACTAAAGATGGAGGAAGTTATGCTATACAAAAATGAAAAAAATAACACCGAACAAGTTCAAATGGTATCAGTAGAACAATTGGTCCCAAAAGATCACATATTAAGAAAAATAGACAAATACATAGACTTCAACTTCATATACGATCTAGTAGAAGATAAATACTCACAAACAACAGGAAGACCAAGTATAGACCCAGTAGTATTAATAAAGCTTGTAATCCTACAATACTTCTTCAACATAAACAGCATGAGGCAAACAATAAGAGAAGTAGAAGTAAACATAGCCTATCGATGGTTTTTAGGTCTAGACTTCTACGATAAAGTTCCACACTTCTCAACCTTCGGGAAAAACTATGAAAGAAGATTTAAAAACACAGACATATTCAATCAAATATTCGAAAACATCCTAGACCAAGCAATGAGCTATGGATTCGTAGACACAAAAATACAATTTGTAGACTCAACCCATGTAAAAGCCCACGCCAACAGACATAAAAGTCAAAAAGTAAAAATAAAGAAAAAAGTAAAATCCTATCAAAGAAAACTAGAAAAAGAAGTAAATGAAGACAGAAACAAAAATGGAAAAGATGACTTTGATTACCCAGATGGTGAAATATTAGAAGAAAAAGAAATAAGTCAATCAACAACAGATCCAGAAAGTGGACTATTCCATAAAGGAAACCACAAAGAAGTATACGCATACTCAATCCAAACATCATGTGATAAAAATGGATGGATCTTAGGATACAAAGCCTATCCAGGAAACCTACACGACTCAACAACCTTCCCATCATTCTTCAAAGAAAAATTAGAAAAATACAAGTCAGAAAAGATAGTAATGGATGCAGGATACAAAATACCAGCAATAGCAAAAGAACTAATAGAAAAAGGAATAATGCCAGTCTTACCATATACAAAACCAAAAGGAAGAAGAAACGATAAAGAATCTTTCTATCCAAAAGAATATAAATATGACGAAACGAACGACTGCTACATATGCCCAGAAAACAAAATACTCCTGTACTCAACAACAAAACGAGAAGGCTACAGAATATATAAAAGCAAGAAAAGCTTATGTGAAGACTGCCCATCTTTAAGCAAATGTACAAAAAGTAAAAGCAAGGTAAAAGTAATAATAAGGCATATATGGCAAGGATACATAGACTATTGTGAATGGTACAGACTAACCAAAGCAGGAAAAGCAGAATATAAGCAAAGAAAAGAAACAATAGAAAGACAATTCGGAAGTGCTAAAGAATACCATAGTTTTAGATATACCAATATGATAGGTAAGGAAAAAATGAGTATGAAAGCGGCACTAACTTTTGCGTGCCTAAATATAAAAAAATTAGCAAAATTACTGGATAGATTAGACGGAGATGGAGGTAATTTTCCTCTGTTTACTAAAGAATTTACGTTATTATTTGAAAAATTAATATATTTTAAAATAAATATAGAAAAAGCGCCAACAATCCCAATTTATTAGCGGGTTTGTCGACGCTCTGAACCTGGAGAGACCTCCAGGTTATTTTTAATCTAAATAAATATGGGATCAAGGTTTTTTGCAATATATGTGGTATACTTTTTATTATAAGAAAGAATAGGGGTGAGAAGATGATAGAAAATTATGATAAGTACTCAGTAGTCTTGGATGGGGTCTCCAAGTTTTATGATGACGAAGAGATCCTAAAATCTGTCGACCTAGAGCTAGAAAAAGGCAAATTTTATACGCTTTTGGGTCCTTCAGGTTGTGGCAAGACTACTATTTTGAATTTGATAGCAGGATTTTTGGAGCCAAACAAGGGAAATGTATATATAAATGGCCAAAACGTAGGGGATGTACCAGCCAACAAGAGAACTGTAAATACAGTTTTCCAAAATTATTCGCTTTTTCCCCATATGAATGTCTATGATAATGTAGCCTTTGGCCTAGAGATCAAAAAAACTGACAAAAAAATAATAAAAGAAGAAGTGAAAAAGGCCTTGGAGATGGTAAACCTATCTGGCTTTGAAAAACGTGAGGTTTCTCAGATGTCTGGTGGGCAAAAGCAAAGGGTGGCCATAGCCCGTGCTATAGTCAATAAACCTGATGTTTTGCTTTTAGATGAGCCCCTATCAGCCCTAGATATGAAGCTTAGAAAATCCATGCAAGTCCTCCTTCGTGACCTCCAATGGGAGCTTGGCATAACCTTCGTTTTCGTAACCCACGACCAAGAAGAAGCCCTAGCTATGAGCGATTGGATTTTTGTCATGGATAAGGGCAAAATTGTCCAACAAGGTCCACCAAAGGATATCTATGACGAGCCAATAAATAGGTATGTTGCAGAATTTATCGGAGATTCAAATATCCTAGAAGCAAGGATGGTTGATGACTACAAGGTAGAATTTTCTGGCAAAGTTTTTGACTGTTCAGATGCAGGTATAAATAAAAATGAAAAGGTAGAAGTCGTCATCAGGCCTGAGGATATAAATGTAGTGCCTGTTGATGGTGCGGATATAGTTGTCAACGTGGATAATATTTTATTCCGTGGGGTCTTTAATGAACTTATTTGCTATGACAAGGCAGATTTCAGATGGAAAATCCATACAACCCGTCATTTTGAAGAGGGAGATGATATAGGCATAGATATAGAACCGGAAAATATCCACGTTATGCGCTACAACGAAAGCGAAGATGACTTTGATAAGAGAATAGAAAAATATGCGACAGGAGAAAGCGATGGCTAAAAAATACCAAAAATTGACCTTTATATACTATATTTGGATCCTGATTTTTATAATCGCACCTATTTTATTGCTATTTTATAAGTCATTTTTTGATATTTATGGCAATTTTACCTTTGATAATTATATAGCCTATTTTTCTAGCAAAAATTATATAGTGATGACTCTCAACTCTTTTTTGACAGCCTTTGTCATAACTGCCTTTACACTTTTGTGGGCCTATCCTTTTGCCTACTTTTTGACAAAGCTCAAACACAAGGGCCTTATACTTTTGCTAGTAATCTTGCCTACTTGGATAAATTTAGTTTTAAAAGCCTATGCCTTTATAGGACTTTTTAATAAAAATGGAGCCATAGCAGGATTTTTGGGATTGGCAGAAAAGGGAATACTCTTTACTACACCAGCCTTTATCTTTGTAGCAGCCTATGTAGAGCTACCCTTTATGATTTTGCCGATATTTAGGTCTATTGACTCTATACCAAATGAATATATCATAGCTAGTCAAGACTTGGGAGCAACAAGGCTTCAGACCTTCAGAAAAATAATCCTACCCCTATCTATGGATGGAGTTTTGGCTGGAGTCCAAGCAGTGTTTATTCCCTCCTTATCTTTGTTTTTGATAACAAGGATCATAGGGGGCAACAAGATAATAACCCTAGGTACAGCAGTCGAGCAACATTATCTGGTGACTCAAAACTGGGGGATGGGATCTACCATTGGTCTTGTCCTCATAGTCATAATGTTTGCTGTTATCTCATACCTAAATAAAAAGGGGGCTGGAAATGAAAGATAAAAAATTTAGCCTGGCAAATATCTATCTAATTTTTGTTTTTGTAATCATGTATTTGCCCCTAGCCTATTTGATTATCTATTCTTTTAATAGCGGATCAACCATGAACTCCTTTGAGGGTTTTTCTCTAGAGAATTATAGGGCTATTTTTGATGATCCTAGGCTTATTTCCATAGCTATAAATACAATAATCCTTGCCCTTTTGTCATCCATATTGGCAACTATTATCGGGACCTTGGGGGCTATATCGATTTATTATATGAAAAGCAAAAAGATGAAAAAGAAAATCTTGGGACTCAATTCTGTCCTTATGGTTTTGCCAGATGTTATGATGGGGGCTTCGTTTCTGATCCTCTTTAGCTTTTTGGTAAAAATCCCAATGGGCTTTTTCTCGGTATTGGCAGCCCATGTGGCCTTTTCTATACCCATAGTTGTCCTTATGGTTTTGCCAAGGCTTTATGCCCTAAATTCTGACATGATGAAGGCAGCTGAGGACTTGGGTGCAAGCGATATGACAATACTAAACAAGATTATTTTGCCAAATATATCTAGTGGTGTCTTTGCAGGATTTTTTATGGCCTTGACCTATTCCCTAGATGATTTTGCTGTTTCGTTTTTTGTCACAGGATCAGGATTCTCAACCCTTTCTATAGAGATTTATTCTAGGGTTAGGAGGGGGATTTCGCTAGAAATCAACGCCCTATCATCGATTATATTTTTAATATCTCTTTTGATGGTGATTGGCTATTATATTATAGAGAGCAAGGAAAGAAAGGGCAGGAAGTATGAATAAAGTTTATAGATTTATAATTGCAATTTTTGCTCTTGTTGGGATTTTGTTTATATTTGAAAAGAATGTAGGTAAAAAAAATATCAAATCAACTAATATGGATCTTTACTTATATAATTGGGGAGACTATATAGATCCAGAGATCATAAAAGATTTTGAAAAAGAAACTGGCTATAATGTAATTTATGAAACCTTTGACTCTAACGAAGCCATGATGGCAAAAATTGAGCAAGGCAAAACCCAATACGATTTGACCTTTCCATCAGAATACACAGTAGAGATGATGAGGGATAAGGGTCTTTTAAAAAAACTAGACCATAAAAAAATAAAGGGACTAGAAAATATTGACCCTAGGTTTTTAAACCTAGACTATGATCCAAATAATGAATATTCAATTCCATACTTTTGGGGATCTTTAGGCATAATTTATAATAGGCAAAAATATAAGGCAGAAGACTTTGATTCTTGGAAAAATCTTTGGGATGAGAAATTTAAGGGCGAGATCCTATCCTTTGATGGAGCTAGGGAAACGCTGGGCATAGGACTATTGGCCCAGGGTTATAGCCTAAATACGACTGATGAAAAAGTCCTAATACAAACTCAAAAATACCTAGCAGGTTTTATGAATAATGTCAAGGCAATCTTGGCAGATGAGATAAAGATGTATTTGGCCCAGGGAGAAGCAAATGTTGGTATAAGCTTTTCTGGTGAGGCAGCTATGGCAAAAGAAGAAAATGAGGACCTAGATTATGTCATACCCAAAGATGGGTCAAATATTTGGTTTGATACAGTTGTTATACCAAAAACAAGTAAAAATACAGAGGCGGCCTATGCCTTTATAAATTATCTTCTAAGGCCTGAGGTAGCAGCCAAAAATACAGAGTATGTCTGCTATTCAACCCCAAATACAAAAGCCAAAGACTATTTGTCAGAAGAGATGACAAATGATAAAACCCTCTACCCAGATGATGGATATATAGACCATTTGGAGGTCTTCAAAGACCTGGGCAAGGAAAAGACAATCTTATACAACGACCTATTTTTGGATTTAAAAATATCTCCAAACCTAGATGAAAAATAAAATCATCCTATGTAAAAAGTTTTATCTAACAAATACAATACCAACCCCTTATTTTAAGACATATCCAGTCCTATGTCTTATAATAAGGGGCTTTTTCTTTTTTAAAGCATATAAGGATTTTAGTTTAAAATTTTATTAAAAAAACATATAATTAATATAGAAATTATTTTAAATCTAATATGCTATAAACAAGGCTTGAAACTTTCCTACATTTGTTATAAGCTTATTTGATAAGATAGTATATTTACATAATTTTAGGAGTTTAAATGAACATTATAATCTTAGGAGCTGGAAAGGTAGGCTCATTTATAACAAGTGATCTGGCAAATTCCATGGAAAATCATAATATAGTTGTCATAGACAAGAGCAAAGAAGTTCTAACAAGGCTGCTTTCAAGTAATGATATAATGGGACTTTTGGGTGATGGTAGGGACATAGAGGTCCTAGAAGAAGCAGGTGTTAGTGACTGCGATCTTTTTATAGCTGTAACCCTATCTGATGATGTCAATTTTATAGCATCAGTTTTTGCCAAAAAAATGGGAGCTAAAAATATCATGGTCAGGCTCAGACATCCTCAATACATAAAGCGCCAGGATATGATAGGCGAGATTTGTTCTGCCAAGGCTGTTATAAATCCAGAATATATAGCAGCTAAGGATATACAAAGGACTTTAAAATATTCTCATGCCCTAAATGTAGAAAGCTTTTTTGGGGATAAAGCCATAATGATGGAGCTAGTTATAGATAAGGACTCAGACCTTGATGGCAAAAAAATATCTGACCTAAAGAGTTTTTCTGAAAATTATCATACTCTGATAGGCATAGTCAATTCTGGTGGAGATATAAATATCCCCCATGGTGATGACATCCTAAAGGCTGATGACAAAATATATATAATTGGTGAAAAGAGATCTGTAGACACCTTTTATAAAAAAGAACAAAAAGACTCCTATGATATAAAAAATGTCATGGTTGTAGGTGCAGGAAAAATCTCAAAATATCTTGTAGGACTCCTCTTAGAGCATGGATTTAATGTGACTGTTATAGAGATAGATAAAAAAAGAGCAGAAGACATAGGCGAGATGTATTCTAAGGCTGTAGTTATAAATGCTGATGGGTCAAACCCAGAGCTTTTAGAAGAGATGAGGATAGACCATTTTGATGCCCTCATATCTCTGACAGGCATAGATGAGGAAAATATTTTGATGTCCCTCCTTGCCCAAAAATATGGGGTCAAAAAAGTAATAGCCAAGGTAAATAGGACCAAGCTAATAAAAATGACCGGAATTATAGATATAGATACAACCTTTGCCCCAAAAAAGGCTGCATCTGATGTTATAACAAGATATGTCAGAAGCAAGGTCAACGCCAGAGGAGAGTCCATATCATCCCTATATAGGCTAGAAGATGATAAGGTAGAAGTCATAGAATTTAAGGCTATAGAACACTCGAAGATTTTAGATAGGCCTCTAAAAGACTTGGCCATCAGAGATGATAGCCTAGTCCTAGCTATAAACCACAATGATATCAACGATCAGATAGAAGTCCCAAATGGTGACTCAAAAATAAGCCTAGGCGATTCTGTCCTTGTAGCTACAACCAACCATACCTTCAAGGTCTTAGATGATATATTGGAGAAGAAATGAATTTAAAAATAATTAACCACACCCTAGGCAGGCTCCTACAGGTTTTGGCAGCCCTCATGGCCATACCCTTGTTGATAGGATTTTTGTATAGGGAATCAACTCTTGATAAAATAAATTTTTTGATACCAATCATTATTTGCCTAATCGGAGGGGCTATTTTAGTCAAACTAGGTGATGAAGATGGTCACATCTACACTAAAGAAGCCATGTTTATCACAGCATTTTGCTGGGTCTTATTTTCAGTAATAGGGGCAATACCCTTATTTTTGACACCAAGCAACTACCCTACAATGATAGATGCTATCTTTGAAATGGCATCAGGTTTTACAACCTGTGGGGCATCGGTAGCTGTTGATGTAGAGCTTTTGCCACATTCTATTATATTTTGGCGTTCCCTATCCCACCTTATAGGGGGTATGGGGATCTTGGTTTTTACCTTGGCGATCTTGCCAAAGGCAAATACCGAGTCCTCATCACTTCTTAGGCAAGAAATGCCAGGCCCTTCTTTTGGCAAAATCACCCCAAGACTTGGCCAAACCGCTAGGGTTTTATATATTATCTATTTGCTTATGACAGCAATAACAACTATATTCCTAATGGCAGGAGGGATGAGTTTATTTGATTCGCTCATCTACGCCATGGGTACAGCAGGTACAGGTGGCTTTGGCAACAAGGGACTATCTATCGGATATTATGATTCCAGGTATATAGAAATGGTCCTATCCATAGCCATGATAATGTTTGGTATAAATTTCAATTTATATTATTTTGCAATAATAAAATCTGTTAGGGAAGAGTTTAAATCAGAAGAGCTCTACTGGTATCTGGGGATCATAGGCATATCAAGCCTTTTGATCTTTATTAATATAAGGGGAATGTATGATAGCCTTGCCTATACGGGTGTTCAATCACTCTTTGCTGTCTCCTCGATTATAACAACGACAGGTTTTGTCTCAGCAGATTTTGGAGCTTGGCCTTTATTTTCTAGGATTATCCTAATCTTATTGATGTTTATAGGAGGCTGTGCTGGGTCGACTGCAGGAGGCATAAAGGTATCAAGAGTTTTGATCCTTGTAAAATCTACAATAAACAATATAAGACGAGTTGTAAACCCAAAAAGAATCACAGTTAATAAAATGGATAATAAAAAAATTGATAAGGAAGTTGAGGATTCTGTAAATAAATACTTGGTAATATATATAATGCTCTTTATCATATTTTTATTTATAGTAAGTATAGATATAGGAAATTTCGAATCAGCCTTTGAGGCAGTTGCTACAACCTACAACAATGTAGGTCCTGGTCTTGGCGAATATGGGCCAATAACAAGCTTTGCCAAACTTTCAGGCCTAAGCAAGGTCACCCTCACAATTGCTATGCTTTTTGGTAGGCTAGAAATCTACCCTATGCTTTTATTATTTGTACCACATACCTACAGGAATATATCCAACAAATAAAATTGACTTTTATTGGAAAATACAGTATTATATATGAGTCGACTTAGACCTTCTATTGAAGTTCGAGTAAGTCGCTAATCCTGGAAGCGATAGACAAATGCCAGGACGAGTAAAGCCGCCAGCTGCCTAGGCGGTGTCTAAATAAGGTAGCCGAAAAATATTTAGGAGGATATGATGAAACATCAAAAGACATGGACTGCGACTCCATCAAACATCGAAAGAAAATGGTATGTTGTTGATGCAGAAGGCATGGTTCTAGGTAGACTAGCAAGCCAAGTTGCAGCAATACTAAGAGGAAAGAACAAACCAACATTTACTCCACACTTTGATACTGGAGATTATGTTATAGTTATCAATGCTGATAAAGTAGTTCTTACTGGAAACAAAGAAGATCAAAAAGAATACAAGAGATATTCAGGATACACAGGCGGTCTAAAAATCACAAAATACAAAGATATGAAAGCTAAATATCCAGAAAGAATTGTAGAGCACGCAATAGTAGGAATGCTTCCACACAACAAGCTAGGACGCGCTATGGCTAAAAAACTTAGAGTTTATGCAGGTAGCGAACACGGCCATGAAGCACAATTCCCAGAAACTTTAGATCTTAAGTAAGGAGTAGATTATGGCAAATAACATTATTCAATCAACTGGTAGAAGAAAAACCTCTGTTGCAAGAGTAACAATGGTACCAGGATCTGGAAATATATTAGTAAATGGTAGAGACTTAGATGAATACTTCAACTTTGAATCTCTAAGAATTGTAGCAAGAAGCCCACTTGCCCTAACAGAAAACCTAACAAGCTATGATATTAGGGTAAATGTTAACGGTGGTGGATACAATGGACAAGCAGGAGCTATTAGACATGCTATAGCTAGAGCCCTACTTGAAGCTAACCCTGACTACAGAGTAGCCCTAAAAAGAGCAGGATTCTTGACACGTGATTCACGTAAAAAAGAAAGAAAGAAAGCTGGTCTTAAAAAGGCAAGAAAATCTTCACAATTCTCAAAGAGATAATTATTCAATATACAACAAACCGCAGGAATGCTATGTTCTTGCGGTTTTTCTTTATTTGAAAGTTTTATGAAAACTAGCAAAATTTGCCTCATTAGTAACACACTAGTAACAAAGAAAATTAAAAAATGATGAAATCTTCCGGAAGATGAATTTTTTTGTCAAGATATATCTTCCGGAAGATATGTTATAAAATAAAATTTTTAGACCATGTCATTTAGGAAATTATTATAAAAATTAATATAAGTATAAATATTCAAATTTATTTTTAAAATTCACGTGGTATAATGAAAAAGTAAATTTTGAAAAAGAAAATTATAAGGAAGTATTATTTTGAAAGAATTTGGAAATTTAGCTTTTGATAAAAAGACAATGAAGAAAAATGTGCCATACCCAGTTTATTTGAAATGGAAGGAGGCTGCTAGAAACAATGCGACTTTGGATAGGGAAACGGCTGATTCAATAGCTCATGCTATGAAATCTTGGGCCATATCTCTTGGGGCGACTTCTTATACCCACTGGTTTCAACCATTAAATGGAAAGACGGCTAGCAAAAAAACTGCCTTTTTGACCAGGGATGAAAAACACAATCCCATAAATAAGTTTTCTGGCAAGGAGCTTATTAAAGGAGAGCCTGACGCATCTTCTTTTCCATCAGGTGGTATGCGTTCAACTTTTGAAGCTAGGGGCTATACGTATTGGGATTTGACAGCCAATTCCTTCATCATAGACAAGGTTTTGTATATACCATCTGTTTTTGTTTCTTTTTATGGAGAAAAGCTTGATAAAAAGCTTCCCCTAATAGAATCGATGAACATGGTAAGCAAGATGGCTACTAAAGTTTGCAATTTGTTTTTAAAAGATGAGCCTACTTATAGGGTTAAGGCCAAGGTTGGCCTTGAGCAGGAGTTTTACCTGATAGATAAAAAATATTATGATAAGAGGATTGATTTAGAGTATTCTGGTATGACTCTGGTAGGGTCTGATCCAATGGTTGAAAAAGACCTTGTTTCTCACTATCTTGGAGCCATTCCACAAAGAGTAAATGATTTTTATGAAGATGTAAACAAAGAGCTTTTTGACCTCGGTATCTATGTAGAAGCTGAGCATAACGAGGTGGGACCAAACCAATTTGAAATAGCAATTATGTTTGAAAATGCCAATGTTTCTGTGGACAATAACCAGCTATTGATGTATATTTTGGAAAAAACTGCCCTAAAGCATGATTTAGTTTGCTTGCTAAAAGAAAAACCTTTTAAAAATATGGCAGGTTCTGGCAAACATAATAATTATTCACTTGCTACAAATTATGGCAAGAATTTATTTTCCCCAGGCAAGGACCCCAAAAATAACCTTATTTTTCTATTGTTTTTATCAGCTATGATTGAAGCTTGCAATAAATATCAAAATCTTATAAGAATTGCATCTTCATCAGTAACCAATGACTATAGGTTGGGTGGAGATGAAGCTCCACCAGCTATAATATCTATGTTTATAGGTTTAGACTTAGAAGAAGTTTTAAAGTCAATTGCAAGTGATAATTTTGAAGAAAAAGTTCTTTCAAATAGGGTCAAAATTCCATATTTAGGAGAAATAAAAACCGATACATCAGATAGGAATAGAACTTCTCCTATAGCCTTTACCGGAAATAAGTTTGAATTTAGGATGCTAGGCTCTTCACAATCTGCAGCAGACCTTAATACTGTAATAAATATAGCTATGGCAGAGTCTTTGGAGAAAATTTATAAGAGGCTAGAAAATATTGATGAAAAATCTTTAAAAGCACAAGCCTATAAAATAATTAAGGAAATTTACCTAGCTAATAAAAACATACTTTTCCAAGGCGATGGCTATTCTAAGGCTTGGAAGGATGAGGCCAAAAAAAGAGGCCTAGAAAATTATCCTAGTTTTCTAGATGCCCTAAAGGCAGGTAAAGAAACAAATGCCTACGATATTTTTCAAAGAGCTGGTATATTTAGCAGAAAAGAGATAGAATCTATAATCAAGGTACAATTTGAAGATGTTATCAAATTTTTCTCATCCCAACTAGAAATCTTAAATAATATGATCCATGCAGAAATTCTTCCATCAGCTATTAGGGAGATTAAGGAAATCAAAGACTACTTATCTTTTATTGAAAATGAGAGGCTTAGACAAAGGGCTATAAAGATAAATAAAAATGTTTCTGAACTTTTAGATTATTTAGAAAAAATATCAGAAATTATAGAAACAAGTGATGGGATTTTTGATATGGAAGAAAAGGCCTATTATTTACAAAAAGAAACAAGAAAGCTTGCTAGTGATTTTCGAAAAATTGCAGATGGTTTAGAAAAATTGATATCAAGAGAAAATTATTCATGTCCAAACTATGTAGATATGCTAAAAACTTTGTAAAATATATTTTGAAGTAAAGGAAAGAAATGAACAAGATCAATTATGAAAAGGTCATGGAAGATATTATAAAAAAATTGGACCAAGATGGAAAAAAACCTAGGCTCTTGCTCCAGGTTTGTTGTGGGCCTTGCTCAACCCAGGTTATAGAAAGGCTCAGGGATCATTTTGATATGGACTTATATTTTTATAATCCCATGATCTACCCAAAAGCCGAGCTTGATAAGAGGGCTTTTTATCTAAAGAAAGTTGCAGAAAAATCAAATTTTGAGGGCAATGTTATAATTCCTGCTAATGACATAAGAGACTTTGAAAAAGTAGCTATAAAGCGCAAAGACGATAGGGAGTTTGGCCTAGCCTGTTATGACTGCTATGAGCTTAGACTAGATAAAACGGCAATCTTTGCCAAAGAAAACGCCTATGATTATTTCTCAACATCTCTTTCTATATCTCCCTATAAAAATGCCCAGTGGCTAAACCAAATCGGGGAGACTTTAGAGAAAAAATATGGGATCAAATATCTTTATGCAGATTTTAAGAAAAAAGACGGCTACAAAAAATCTATAGACTTGTCAAAGAAGTATGAAATTTACAGACAAGATTATTGCGGATGTATTTTTTCTAAAGAGGAGATGGAAGAAAAATATAAAAATTGTTAGATTTTTTTGGATTTGGGTAATATATATTATAGGAGATGGCTATGAAGGATTTATTACTCATCAAAAAAATAAAGCCCTTAGGGGATTCTGACAAAGTATTTCCATATACCTTTGTGCTTGATAAAAACTTTAGCAAGCAAAAGGCGATGGATATTTTTTCGAGCCTAAAAGCAAAAGGGATTATAGAAAATGATGAGTTTATGATAAAGGATGGAGCTTTTACAGTCAATATAATCTCCAAATATACAACAAAAGTAATAAAGGAGATCCTAGATAAAAATTTGGATATATATGGCATATATATACCTTATGAGGAGTATCTAGAAAAAGGAGAAATAAATGAGTAAAGTATTAGATTTATTAAATGAACAAATGAACTTTGAGTATGAGTCAGCTTATATCTACAAGGCAATGGCTGCTTATACAGATAGACTTGAGCTTGATGGATTTACCCATTGGTTTGGTAGCCAAGTACGCGAAGAGATCGAACATGGTGAAGCTATAAAACATTTCCTACAAGAAGTAGGCTATGATGTTAGATACAAAGCTATAGGCGAACCACAATATGACTATGAAAGTCTAGTAGATGTATTTAAGGCAGCTCTAGACCATGAAAAAGAAGTTACAAGAAGAATTACAGAAATTGCAAAACTAGCTAGAGAAGAAGACCTTAGAGTATTTTCATTCCTTAAAGGCTTTATCGATGAGCAAGTAGAAGAAGAAGACACTGTAGGCAAAATCGTTACAAGACTTGAAAGAATCAATGGCAACTGGGGTGGTATCTACATCCTTGATGGTCAACTTGGTAGAAGACAATAATAATAATATTTTAGGAGGCCTAGCCTCCTTTTTTATTTCCAAATATCTGATAAAGAATAATAAATAAAAAAATTAAATCATAGTTTAATATTATTGACTTTTATCTTTGATTATGTATAATAAAATAAAAAGGAGTTTGAAATTATGACAATATTGTTAATGATAGCCTTGTTGGTTGTGGGTCTTCCTATGTTAAAACAGATTTTTGGTATAAAAACAAGATTTTTTACTTTTTCCATATTTTCATTGGGATTTCTGATACTTCTTCCAATACTTCTAATATTGGCTATGGTTTTTAGTTTTGTTTTGAAACTCTTGCCTTATGCCCTATTTATAGGACTTGTAATATTTGTCTATAGGGCTTATAAAAATTGGACATATAGTTAAAATATTTTTCAGATGATGGCTTGGCCATCATTTTTTTTATAAAAAAAACTAGCACCTGCTAGTTTAATTTAGTACAAATTTTTCTATGGCTTCTCCAACAGCACCCTGGCAGTGGTCGGCTTTTGTTACATAGTCGGCACTATCTTTGACTTGGAGTCTAGCGTTTTTGACTGCTACAGCTGTGCCTGCACTTTCTAGCATAGCAACATCATTGTAGTTATCGCCAATTGCTAGGACATTTTTCATATCTATGCCGTGGTGGTTGGCTACTTTTTCTAAGGCTATGGCCTTATTAACTCCCTTGGAATTTATCTCCATATACATATTAGATGAGTAGGTGATCTCAAGGTCATAGTTTGTGATCGCTGCTACATCTACTTCTAGGGATTGGAGTAAGTTTAGGTCTTCATTTTTTATGATGACCTTTAGTATCGTTTCATTTTCCAGAAAATCTATATTGTCTGTATCGATTATATTTATATGTTTTTCTGCTATGATTGTATCGTCTGATAGGTTTAGACCGTATTTATTATTTAGCGTATAGATATAGAATGTTAGTTTGTTTTCGTAGGCATAAGAAAAAATTTCTTTAGCATAAGAAAAATCCATATCGAGTACATCTACTATCTCTTTTGTTTTGACATTCATTATGACTGCACCATTGCAGCATATGACATATCTATCATCTGCTACGACTCCGGCCTGGTCAGCTATATCAAAAAGTTCATAAGGTCCCCTGCCTGTAGCAAGCATGACTATAAGGCCCTTGTCAAGAGCAGCCTTTATAGCATTTTTATTTCTTTCCGGGACTTTTTGGTTTTTATCTATTATGGTCTCGTCTATATCAGATGCTATTAATTTTATCATATATATCCTATCTATAGTTTTCTTTCAAATACTCTATAATATCATCAGATTCGTATAGGTATTCGCCATCGTGGTAGAGGCAAGGTACTTGTCTTTTTCCGCCATTTTCTACCAAATCTAGCATAGCTTGTCTATCTTCTTGTATATTTACTGTAGGTATATCAATATCATTTTCTGCCATAAAATTTTCCACTTTTTTGCAAAATCTGCAAACTGTTCCTACATATAATTTGTAATCTTTCATGGTATCTCCTTTTTTGGTAAAAAACTTTTATTTATTTTCTCTTATGGTATATTATACTAATGAAAATAAGTTTTTAAAGGTGGAATAATGAAATCAAAAGTAATGGCGTTTATTAGGTTTATCCTAATTTTGATCATCTTGGCCTGCATAACTATACTGGGCAAGAGATTTTTAGATTATAGAACCAATTATCAAAATAACAAATATTTGAAAAACCTATCCGAAGAAGTAGAGGCTGATGTAGATAGGGACCAGTCAGATGATGGAAATGCTTCTGACAAGCAAGACCCTCTAGCAAGACTGGAAAAAGTTCATTTGACCCTGCTAAAAAAACTAAAAGAGCAAAACTCAGATGTAGTAGCTATTTTAGAAATACCAGGGACAGGTATAAAATACCCAATCCTCCAAGGACCTGACAATGAGTTTTATCTAAGAAAGGGCCTAAATAAGGAGTATGATATAGCCGGTTCTATCTTTATGGATGTTTATAACTCCACAGATATCAATGATGATAATACAGTTATCTATGGTCACCATCTAGAGATTGACTCTATGTTTACACCTCTTGACCAATATAGAAAACAAGAATTTGCAGAAAAAAATAGAATTGTTTACCTGACTACAGAAGAAGGGCTTAGGGAATATGAGATTTTCTCAGCCTATGGTACCCCATCTGATTATGACTATAGGACCTTAGATTTTACCTATGGAGGAGACAAGGTTCCTTATTATAACAAACTCATGTCAAGATCAGAGGTAAATTTGGATACAAGACCATTTAAAGAAGACGACACAATTATAACCCTTTCTACCTGCCAATACGATTATGATGACCAAAGATTGGCAGTACACGCTGTAAGGATTAGATAATGAGATATCAAACAAGCAAAAAGAGAAAATTAAATATCGAAGAAAGACCCGAGGGTCTAATCCTTAGGGAGGATTCCTTCAAGCCTGACCATATTTTTGAGTGTGGTCAGTGCTTTAATTTCAATCTTGAAGAAGACGGCTCTTATACAGCTGTCTTTTTAGCTAAGATAATAAACCTCCTCGAGATTGACGACTATACCCTTATAAGAAATGTAAGTTTAGAAGAATTTTATGAGATTTTTTATGATTATTTTGACCTCGGAACAGACTACGGATCTATAAAAAGAGATTTGTCAAAATCAGATATCCTAAAAGAAGCCAGCAACTATGGCCATGGGATTAGGATTTTAAACCAAGAGCTCTTCGAAACAACAATCTCTTTTATAATCTCAGCCAACAACCAAATCCCGAGGATAAAAAAAGCAGTCAGAATTATCTCAGAAAGATATGGCAAACCAATAGGCGAATATATGGGCAGGACCTATTATGAATTTCCAAGCCCTCATGTCCTAGCCAAGGTCGATCCGCTAGACCTAAGGGAATATGCCAGGGTTGGTTTTCGTGATGTTAGAATTGTAGAAACAGCAAAGGCCTTTGTAGATGGGTTTTTGGACTTTGATAATGAAAAAAATCTTTCTGATATAGATTTGAAAAAGAAACTGATGAGCCTACCAGGTATTGGCCCAAAGGTAGCAGATTGTATTATGCTTTTTGCCTACCACAGGAGAGAGACCTTTCCAGTTGATGTTTGGATTAAAAGGGTGATGGAAACACTTTTTATCGGCAAGGAAGTACCAAAAAAACAAGTAGACGACTACGCCAGAGAAATCTTTGGAGACCTAGCAGGCTATGCCCAGCAATACCTATTTTATTATGGAAGAGAAAATGCAATAGGCAAATAAGAATAAAGATGAAATATTAGAATAGAGAAGTCTATTTTGATATTTCATCTTTTTTAATACAAACTATTTAAAGCATGCTAGAATTAATGATAATATTTTAACCAATTCCTATATGAACTTATCTTGACATTGTAAAAAAATTATGTTAGTTTTAAATAGAGAAGATGTTTTTTTATGAATTGAGGACTTTATGAAAAAGAGCAAATACAAAAAGCTGGCTATAATTATTATATTTGTTTTTATAATTATCACCCTGCTTGTTATACTTTTAAATAATAAAAAAGAACCAGTAAGTCTTACAATGTGGCACGTTTATGGCGAACAGGCTTCATCTCCTATGGATAAGCTCGTTGACGACTTTAACGAAACTGTGGGTAGTAAGGAAGGAATTGTTATAAATGTTACTGCGACAAGTAATTCAGCAGAAATTGGCGATGAGCTTTTAGATTCTCAGGCGGGCAAGTCCGGGGCAAAAAAAATGCCAGATTTGTTCTTTTGCCATAGTGGAAATGCCGATGATTTGGGGA
This sequence comes from Anaerococcus mediterraneensis, assembly GCF_900128415.1. Classification (NCBI taxonomy): domain Bacteria; kingdom Bacillati; phylum Bacillota; class Tissierellia; order Tissierellales; family Peptoniphilaceae; genus Anaerococcus; species Anaerococcus mediterraneensis. The sequence goes on along the minus strand of NZ_LT635772.1, from coordinate 1,968,217 downwards.
GTGAAAACCTAATTGATTGGCAAGATTATTTTACAAAAGAAGAACTCAGTGATTATCAGGAAGATTTTTTAGAAGATGGCAAGGTGGGAGATAAGCTTTTAGTTTTTCCTATCTCAAAATCGACCCATATGCTCTTTATAAATGGGTCTATGTTTGCTAGGTTTTCTGAGGAAACAGGTATAAGTTATGACGACCTTGTAAGTTGGGATGGATTTTTTGATGCGGCTGAGAAATTTTATGACTGGTCAGATGGCAAGGCTTTTTGTGCCATGGACTACATTTTGAGGGAAATTGAACTGGCCAATCTTTCAACAAATCCAAATGCCAAACTCCATAACGACCATGGTTGGTATGATAAAAATAACATGGAATTTAAAAAAGAATTTGATAAATTTATGACCTCCCTGGTAAAGGGCCATATCATTGTGTCAGATCTTTATGCCAATACCCAGATGATGACAGGGGAAACTCTAGCAGGGATAAGTTCATCTGCCGCTGTTTTATATTATAATGATACGGTGACCTACCCAGACAATAGGTCTGAGCCTATGGATCTAAAAGTTTTAGCTTTGCCAATAAATAAGAGTGGTAATAAGTTTGATACCCTAGCTGGTACAGGGCTTTGCGCCTATAAGACTACTGATGAAAAGGCAAAGGCGGCAGCCATATTTGCCAAATGGATTACAGAAAGTGGGAGAAACTTAGATTTTGTTACAAAAACTGGCTATATGCCTGTAAGACGTGAAGCCTTTAAGAAAATTTCTTCTATGGATTTTGAAAATAATGACTATAGAGAACTTTATAATAGTTTATCAAAGATGCAGGATGACTATACTTTCTTGGGCGAGTCTTATGATTATAATAAGGTTTTAAATTTTTATGATTGGCTTAGGGCTAATCAAAAATCCTTTGAAGAAAGATATAAAAGTGGCGAAGATGTTAATAGTCTGATAGAAGAATGTTGGGAAAAGCTGATAGGATAATTTTAGGAGCAGCCCTTGTTTGATATAAATAAGAAATATCAAAAAAATTCAATGTATAGAAAGCTTTTTATCTATATGATTATTTTTGCTGGGCTTTTGCTATTTTTCATAGTTTTGGCTTTGGTTTTATTTGACCAATACAAAAATGTTAGAAAAAATTATGTAAAGAGCCTTGATATCCAAGTATCTATGCTGGATAAGGAAATAAAGGGTTATTTTGATAAGTCAGCTATTTCTGCCATGCACTTATCCCAAGATACAAGGGACTACCTAGAAGAGATTTTGGATGAGGAAAAAATTTCTTTTGAAGATTTAAGAGATAATCAAAAACTCCTTAGTCAAATACAGGATAGGATATTCGAAAACCTGAAAAGCTCCATGTTTTATGCAGATACATCAGGAGCCTTTGTCTTGTTCAATACCACTGTTAATTCTAAAAATAAGGGGGCAAAAGATTCTAGGTCTGGTTTGTATTTAAAACTTGATTCTAGGAGTTTGCAGGAATCGTCTGTTACTGTATATAGGGGAGATGCAGAGGTGGCTAAGAAACACTCAGCAATGCCCCATAGGAAGTGGAAGTTAGAATATGATTTATCAAATCTACCTGCCTACGCTCTCCTTGCTAAAAATGTAAATAAGTCTATTTATGATTCCTATAGGATGACCAAAGTATTTACCCTACCTGGAACAAGTGAAAAGGTCATGTTAATAAGCCTTCCTATTACGAGTAGGGATGGCAAGCTTTATGGAGTATGTGGCTTTGAAGTAGAAGAGATGTTTTTTAAGGAAAAAATTGCCCAACCATCCAAGATGAAGAGGTTAAGTTCTGTATTTTTGCCAGTGGCAGATAGTAAAATAGATACCGAAAAGGCCCTTAGCAGCGGAACTCAGGATGGATATTATTTTCTTCCAGATGATATTTTAGAAATCAAAGATCATGGTAGGGACTTAAAGGAGTTTGTAGGCTCAAAATCCAAATACATAGGTTTATTGAGAGAAGTTTCCCTAATAGAAAATGGGGATAAGTCCTTAATTATTTCTATGATTCCTCTTGATGAATATAATAGGGATATTTTTAAAAATATATCCAATATTGCAATTTCTGTTGTCTTATTTTTATTTTTTGCCATAGTCATTAGCTGGAATTTTACTAGAAGGTACATAAGCCCAATTACAGATGGACTTTCCCTAATAGAAAACCAGGAGAAAATCCTAGATGAAAAATATATGCTCGAAATTTCAGAAACTGGTTTTTATGAAATAAACCAATTTATAGAAACCTTAAGGCGAAATATGAAAAATAAGCCTATAGAAGGCCTGCCAACTTATCTAGAATATAAGTTTAAAAATTTTATTGAGGCAACATCAAGTCTAACACCAGCAGAGTTAAATGTATTGGTTCTTTTGATAAAGGGTTATGACGTAGACCAACTACCTGAAATACTCTACATTAGTAAGAGCACTGCCAAACACCACATTTTGAAAATTTATAAAAAACTTAATGTATCATCTAGGGGTGAATTACTTCTTTACCTTGACCTCATTAAGGGCTGTGGAATGGTTGATCAGATAATAGGAAATGTTAATGAAGAAAATGACCAGGACAATGAAAAAATAGAATAAAAGAAAGTTATAAAGTACTTCCTTATTTTAGTAATTATGCTAGCAATAGGGAGGTGCTTTTTTTATTTTTTTTATATAGACCAAAGGTCTATCTTTGTAAATTTAGCCAAAGATTGACCTCTGGTCTATTTATTTTGCCTAAATACTGTGATTTAATATAAGTGAGAATTGATAAGAAAAACTTAGACAAGTTTACAAGGATTTATCAAAAATAACAAAAAATAAGGAGGATAAGATGGGATTTATTAGAGCATTTACAGGAGCACTCGGAGGAAGTTTTGCAGACCAATGGCTAGATTTTTATAAACCTATGCCAGGAATTTCTGCTACAGCAGGAATTTTTCCGGCAGTAAGCCAAGGAACTAATCAAGGTAGAGGCTCAAACACCAGGTCAAGTGAAAATATTATTTCTAATGGGTCTAAGATAATCGTCCCAGAAGGAACAGCCTTAATTACAATCGAAAATGGGATGATTACTGGCTTAGTTGCAGAAGCTGGTGGCTTTATATATTCAAGTGACGAAACAGATTCCCAGTCAATTTTCGCAGGTGATGGAGTCATGGGTTCACTAATTCAGTCAACTTGGGAAAAGATTAAGTTTGGCGGCCAACCAGGGGCAGAGCAACTTGCATTTTATGTTAACTTAAAAGAAATTCCAAACAACCGCTTTGGCACCCAAAGCGAAATCTATTGGGATGATGCATATTTTGGCACTCAAGTAGGGGCTGTAACCAGGGGAACATATACACTTAAGATTGTCGATCCCCTTCTTTTTGTCAAAAATTTCCTTCCTCAAAAATACTTAATCGAGGATGCACCTGTTTTTGACTTTGGTGATATGGATAATGAGCTAGGTGAACAACTCTTTAACGAAGTTGTAGGCAGCCTATCCGCAGCTTTTTCTAATTATACAAATGACCCTTCAAGGGGAAATAGGATGAGCAAAATCCAGGGTGATCAAATTGGTTTTGCTAAGTCCCTAACCAAGGCTGTTGAGGATGCCTACCAATGGAAGACAGATAGGGGACTTGAAATTATAAAAACAGCAATTCTTGCTATCGAATATGACGAAGATACAAAAAAATTATTATCAGATGTCAAAAAAGCGGATGCTCTATCTGGAAATCGTGGAAATTCATTCTTCCAACAATCAGTTGCTAGGGGTATGCAAAGTGCAGGAGAAAATGGCGGTGGTGCAGGAATGGCCTTTATGGGCATGGGAATGAATGCTGCAGGATCCATGGCAGGTGGACTTAACCAGCCAGAGGGAGCAAATTCTTATAAGCCTAATTTTGCAGGTGGTCAAAATGCACAAAATCAGAATCAGTCAGGTCAAAACAATCCACCAGAAGATCCAACAGAAAAATTAATTCAAATGAAAAAACTTTTAGATGCAGGAGTTATTAGCCAGGAAGAATTTGATAAGGTTAAATCTGATCTTTTAGGATTCTAAGGAGGAGGCTATGGAAGGTGAAAGAGATAATAATGAAAATATAAACATTATTAAAGATACAGACCAAGTAAAAGATGGCCAGGTTAAGTGTCCAAAGTGTGGTTCTAGTGATATTTCTACAAATACCAAGACTGGCAAGCTTAGGTGCAATTTCTGCAGGCATGAATTTGACCCAGAATTTGTGGAAGAAGATGCTGATATTTCTAGTTTAGAAGGAAATTACCTAGGGACAGGAGCGGCAGATATAGATTCAAATGCTGATGATATTATAACCTTAAAATGTGAAAGTTGTGGGGCTGAGGTAGTTATCGATACAGCAACTTCTACCCAAGCCAGGTGTCATTGGTGCAGAAATACCCTTTCAATAAATTCTAAAATTGCTAATGGAGCTGTACCTGACGTAATTTTGCCATTTTCTGTGACTAAGAATGAAGCAAAAGAAGAGATTGAAAATTTTGTTGGTCAAAGAATGACCTTTGCTCACCCACAATTTATTAAGGAATTTAATGCCGAAAATATATGTGGGGTGTATTTTCCATATATGCTTGTTGATATAAACGGCCATATGAAACTCAGTGGCAAGGGAGAAATCTTAACCAATACAAGGACAGTAAAAGATGGTGATAAGGAAAAAACCGTCTATGATGCTGATCTTTACAGAGTAGGCAGGGACTTTGACATAAGCATTGATGATTTATCAATAGAATCAAGTTTGGATAAACTTGACTATTCTTCAAAGGAAAAGACAACAAATATCATAAATTCAATCATGCCTTTTGATACAGAAAATTGTGTCAAATACAATGCCAACTACCTAAAAGGCTATACATCCGAAAAGAGAGATACCAATGTATCTGACCTTAAAAAAATTACAGACGTGTGGGGCTCAGATGTGGCTAGATTTGCCATCAAAGATACCATCGAAGAATATGACAGAGGAGTTAACTGGCAAGAAGAAGAATTTATTGTAAAAGGCGATTCTTGGAAGGCTTCCTATTTGCCGGTTTGGCTTTACTCATATATGGAAAATAAGGGCGATAAACACGTTTTACACTATGTTGCAGTAAATGCAAGGACTAAGGAAACCATGGGATCAGTGCCTATAAATTTCAAAAAACTTTTTAGGGTATCAGCCCTTGTGGAAGTTATAAGTTTCTTAATAGCCCTTGTCCTATGGTTCGTTGCAGCTCTTGATATATTTGATGATACAAAGTTTCAAGATTCCAGAAACTTTTTCTGGGTACTCTTAGTTGCTGGCTTCATATATTATTATCATGTCTACAGCAAATATAGGAACCAGGATGCAAGGCACTCCTATGAGGTTGAAAACAAACACGAAGTGACTAATCTTATAAGCCATGATGAATTTATAAGGCATGAATACGGCCTTAAAAACTCTCGTATTGATGGAGAAAATAGCTCTGAAATCAAGGGAAATAAGATTAAATTTGAGTAAGGAGGGGTTTTATGATAGGCAAAAAGCAAAAAATTCTTCTTATCTTTCTAGCCCTAGCACTAGCAGGATGTGGCAAAGAAAAAGTAGGTCAAGAACCTACAAAGATAAGTGAGGGAAAATTGGCAGAAAAATCTGAGGGAGAAGAGAGTGACTCTAAAGAAAAAATTGCTGTAAAAGAAGAAAGAAAAGAGGATTTAAAATCTGTCGAAGAAATAAATAATAAAAGAAATCCAATAAAGGGCCAGGCCCTAGAAGGAGCAAAGGCTGGTAGTAAGTCAACCCTAGTAGAAGATAGAAAAGTCTGGGATGATTTTGTAGATGAAAAACAAATAGAAAAGGCAAAGGGACCACGCTTTGGTATCCACCTACCAAAAATTTTGCTAGATTCAAAGGATGCAGACCTAGCCAATGAGGAAATAGAAAAGGACCTTGAAGAGTTAAAAACCATGTACAAGGATGCGGATGAATATACTAAAGATAGCGATGAACCCTTTGTTCATGCAGAGTTTTCAACCTACCAAGACGAAGAAATCCTAAGCCTCTATATCCATCTCTACAATAATACTGACTCAGGTTTTCAAGTATATAGGGCCTATAATTTTTCAATTAAAGATGGCAAGCGTCTTACAGATGATGAGCTCTTATCCTATTTTGCTATTAGTCCTGACCAGAAATTAGACCTAATGGAAGAAAGTGTAGGGGACTACTATAGGCACATAATTGACCATTATGACAGTTATCTATCAAATCCTTCCTACCAGTATGACATGGGAAATAAAGAAGGTTTTGCCATCAAAGCCTTGTGGCAAGATAATACTAATATATTTTATGTAAATGAAGTAGGTAGGCTAATGTTTTTTAGCAAAATCTATCCAGATACAGGCATAGGGGAAGTAATAGAAATCCAAACCCTAGCTAGACCTGATTATAAAACTAGCCGATACTCAGATGACTTTGTAAGGATGGCTACAAAGCTTGGTATAGACCCAGATGACCAAAAAGTAAATGCCTTTATAATCTATATGGGCAGGGCCAATGCAGAAGATACCCTACCGAATGTTATGAGCAAACTATTTGCATGGCAAGCCGTATTTGCAGACTATAAAGACCCAAGACTAATCTTAGAAGGCCAGAGAGATCCTTATACCTATGATGCCTTTCTAACTGGTAATGACTTTTACCTAGTCGTACCAAAATGGGACAAAGCAGTGGTAAGTCTAAGGTCTGTTGAGAAGGCAGATAATGGAAAGGTCATCGAAAAAGATAATGACTTTCTAGATGGGATTTGCCAGAGGTCAACCGTACTTATTTGTCAGAGCCAAGAAAATGACACTCCAAGTGTGAAAATCAAAATCGCCTACAGGGATAAGGAAATAGAAAGTCTTGTAAGTTTAGATAAAAATGGTCAAATGAGTGGCCTAAACCCAGAGATAATAGATGCAAGCAAGATTTTAGATTGGGATAAAACAGTAGTAGAATATTCATTCTCAGGACCACTATACGAGAAGGTCCAATCAATAATGGGAAGGGGATAAGAGAAGAAATTTTTTTAGGTCCTAGAAGCTTTATGGTTTAAAGTCTATAAATGCTTAATTGAAATAAAAGATAATAGAAAATAGCAAATACAAGAGATTGAGCTAAAAGTTTAAAATAAATAAAAATTTAATTTTTAGCTCTTTGGCTTATCCCAGCGCCATCAACAAGATTTTAGGCTTAGAAATTATCTTGTTAATAAAAAATATAGAAAAACATGTCTATTTTTCTTCCTTCTTGGCCAAATATTCTCGATGGCGCTGGGATAAGCCAAAGTTAGTTCTTTTTTTAAAATTGATATATTTAAAAAAACTAGTATAAATTTTGCTAGGATTTTTATTTAGGATAAAAATTATCACCTGGTCTTCCAGGTGATAATTTTTTCTCTTAAAGGGCCTTTATTATTTCAAAAAGTTCCCTGGCTGATTTTAGTGGGCCGTCTGTTTCCATGCCTTCTATACCAAGCTGGGTTCTGATGACTCCTACTTTCTTTTTGTTTTCAAAAAGTTTGTCGAAATACTTATCTATTAGCTTGTTGCAGGCTTCTTGTTTTTGGTAAGGACCAAAAGGATTTGCAAAGTAGGACTCTACAAGGCCTTTTTCTGTGGTTGTACCCTTTGCTAGTCTTGCTCCTCTTTTAAAAACTTCTATGGCTTGTTTTTTATCAGATAAAAAGTTGATTGATTTTTGATCTTTTTCAAGCTTGTCATAGTTATTTGCATAGAGGAAGAAGTCAACTTCGTAGCCTTCCATTATTTGGCTATAATCAGCAACTGGCATTATAAGCCTTGCATTTATCTTGTCTGGGTTCATAAAAATGGACCTATCTATTTGTTTGAAAGCATAGCCTGCATCCAAATCATCTAGTCTTACAAAGGCGCCGATTTCTGTACCGTATGCCATTACCTTATCCTCTTTTAGTCTAAAGGTCCCCATATCGTCAAAGATAACAGTCATATCCTTGATATAATCTTTGGCAAGGGCCCTAAAGGCTTCGATTGATTCACTCTTGCCTGCACCAGAATCTCCTAGGATTACAACATTGGCTGATTTGCCATTTTGCAAAACTATATTGACACCAGCACCGTGGATAGGCAGGTAAGATTTTTTCATGGAAATGATATTTGATAGTGTTAGGCACATTTTTTTAAGGTAGCCAAAATAATCTTTGGCATCAGTATAGTTGCAATAGCCTATCAAAAGTCCGTTTTTATCTTCATAAAATACGTTTTGATCTTTGCTATTTTCTCCACCAAATACATAGATTGCATCAGGTTTTGAGCTTGTGATCTCATTTTCATCTGCTAGGTCAAAAAGGTTTGATGCAGAAATCCCGTGAGTAATCAGGTCTTGGTGGAAATATATATAGACTAAATTGTCCCCGACCTTGGCTGGGTAGCATAAAAATTCATCTGTATCTATGTCTAGGTTTGTAATTGGGTTTTCAAAAACTTCCTCGAAGTATCCATCTCTTTTGTTTGATTTTGTGTAGGTTATATAAGGAGTTTCGATTATAACCTTGGTCAAAAATGGTATTTCATTTAGGTAGGCATAGTCTTCTGGATAATCAATCTCAAAATTTTTGACTATCATTGATGCGTTTGCACCAGCTGGGACTTGCCTGTAGACTTTTGGTCTTTGGCCTGTAACAGAGACTTCTGCTTTTCTATAGATCTCAAGGATTAGTTCTTTAAACCTTATATTAGCTGACAGGAAGTTTTCCACCTCTATACCCCTGTCATAGTCAGATTGCTCAATTATGGAATATCTTTCAAGCTTTCTCCAATAGTCGTAGATGTCTTCTACAACCCTTATAATGGCAGCTCTTTCTTTGTCTAGGTCGTGGTATTTGTTTATCTTTTCAGATATTTCATCTAGACTCATCACTGTGAGGATTTTTGTTATATCTCTGATTTCGCTAGAAAGTTGGTTTATGTCAGAAGATCTGAAAAATTTCTCCAAATATGTGTAGATTTTTGTTTGGTTTTCCTTGTGGAAGCTTACAAAAGAGCAGATGACATCAAAAAAACCTTGGCTTTTGAGTAGGTCATCAACATTGTTGAAGTAAGCTTTAGAAAAGTTTATAACCGCTTTGTTCTTTGATATATTGATTTCTTTTTTCATACTTATTCCCTTCTTAGAATAAAAATTCTTTTTAGGTATTTTACCTTATTTTTAGATAAAAACTAATTGAATTAATATCATATAGACAAAAGTGCCTATAGATATTGATAAAAAGAGTTTTCTAAACTTTAGATGAAGGATTATAACAGCTAGGCTTGCGATGATTTCTGCCAGTCCGTATGGGTAGACAGTCACATCTATATTTCTAAGGGCAAAGATTACCAAAAGCGGCATGAGGGCAAAAGGTAGGTATTTGCCGAAATATCTGATCAGATCAGGCATTTCTTTTTTTGAAAAAAATAAAAATGGAGTTGACCTGATCAAAAAAGTTGTAATTGTAGATGTAAGTATTAAAATCAATGTCCTAGTCATGGATAGCCTCGATTCTTTCTCTAAGTCCATATAGACTTAAAACTATTAGCAGCAAAGCTGGGATCATGAAGCGTCCTGGCCTAAAGATAAGCAGGGACACTATAGAAATAGCAAGTCCTAGTTTGAGTGGTGCGTGGTTGTTAGTTGACCTGTATTGCTCAACTAAAAGTACTAAAAATAGGGCTGTCAAGACAAAATCCATACCCATTGTATTGAAGGTGATGAGATTGCCTAAAATAGCACCAATATAAGAAGCTATGGCCCAAACAAGATAATTTATGATACCGATTGCCAAAAAGAAATCAGATTTTTTGACATCCTTTGGGGCTTTGATAGAAGTATCTAGGGCAAAGGTCTCATCAGATAGGGTTAGGATAAATAAAAATTTAGACCTAGAATTTTTAAATTCGTTGATAAGGCTTATCCCATAAAACATCATCCTGATATTGACTGACAGGGTCAAAATTATAATAGCTATGACTGATATGTTAGTTTTTAAAAGGGGCAGGATAATAAACTGCATTGATCCTGCATAGATTGTAAGGCTCATCAGCGGAGCAAAAATTGGTTTCAAGCCACTTTGGGTAGTCATAATACCAAAGGTGATCCCCAAAAATATGTAGCCGATTATAACGGGGACTGTGTAGGGGAGGGCTTTTTTAAATGCTTTTTTCATATTAACTCCTTTTTTTGGAAAGATATACCAGAAATCAATGGATATTTGTCCTTATAATAAGTAAATTATATTTAGGACTAGGCTTTAAATTTAAACTTTCCTTTAAATTATCTATATTTTAACATAAATCTACAAAAAAAGAAAAATAGTTTGAATATAGGCATAAAACTTGTATAATATAGCAGGCTAAATCACTGACTTAGAAGAAAAAGAGGAGATACAATGAAAGATTACGACATAATTGTAGTAGGAGCAGGTGCAGCGGGAGCTTTTCTTGCTTATGAATTGACAAAACTAGAAACAAAAAAGAAAGTTTTGATCATTGACGGTGGTAGAAAAGTAGAAAACAGGACTTGTCCTATAACAGATGGCAAGGTTGACCATTGTATAGGATGCAAACCATGCAATATAATGTATGGATTTGGTGGTGCAGGTACACTTTCTGACGGCAAATACAATATAACAACAAACTTTGGTGGAGACCTCCACATGTACATAGGCGAAGAAAAAGCCATGGAGCTGATGGAATATGTAGACAGCGTCCTAATGGATTTTGATGGTGGAGATGACCTAAGTTTATATTCTACAGATAAAAATGACCTAAAGACAAAATGTCTAAGACACGATCTGCATTTATTAGATGCTAAAGTTCGTCATTTTGGTACAGATAGGAACAAGATAATCCTTAAAAGGATGTATGATTATGTCAAAGATACAATAGACTTTGAGTTTTCTACAATGGTTGAGGATGTAGAATACGAAAATGGCAGATATATAGTAAAAACCAACAAGGGCGAGGAATTTTCGGCTGATGATTTAGTTCTTGCGGCAGGAAGATCTGGATCTAAGTGGATAGGCGATGTTTGCGATAAGTTTGGTATAGAATCAAAGAGAAACAGGGTTGATATAGGATTAAGGATAGAAGTGCCAGCTGAAGTCTTTAAACATATTACAGATGATGTTTATGAAGCAAAAATCATGTACCAAACCAAACAGTACAACGATATAGTCAGAACCTTTTGTATGAATCCTTATGGCCATGTAGTAACAGAAAATACAAATGGGATTTTGACAGTAAATGGCCATTCCTTTACTGATCCAAAACTCCAATCAAATAATACAAACTTTGCACTCTTGGTTACAAATAGGTTCACAGAGCCATTTAAAGACTCAAACGAATATGGTGAATCTATAGCCAAACTATCAAATATGCTTGGCGGTGGAGTTTTGATGCAAAGATTTGGAGACCTTATCAAGGGCCGCCGTTCATCAGATAGGAGAATGGCAAAATCATTTACCAAACCAACCATGAATGCAACACCTGGAGACCTTTCCCTAGTCATGCCAAAAAGACAACTAGATGATATTATAGAGATGATCTACCAGCTCGATAAAATAGCACCAGGTATGGCAAATGACGATACACTTTTATATGGCATAGAGGTTAAATTCTACAACTCAGAGATAGAAGTAGACGAGAATTTTGAATCCACACAAAAAGGCCTATATTGTATAGGTGATGGTTCAGGTGCGACCCACTCCCTATCCCAGGCATCAGCTTGTGGTATAGAAGTGGCGAGGGTATTAGCATAATGAAATATATTTATTCAGAAATCCAAAAAGCAGATGGGATTATAATGAGGGGTGTTATAAATACTCCTGATGATTTTGATCCAAACAAAAAATATCCAACGGTCATAATCTATCATGGTTTTGGAGGTGATAGGAATGGTTCGACAACCTTTAGGATCCAACACGCCAGATACCTAACCGAAAGAGGATATGTAGTTGTAAGATTTGATTTTTCTGGATCAGGAGAATCAGATGGGAGCTTTTATGACATGACAGTAAGCCGTGAGCTAAAAGAGGCAGAGATGATCCACGATTTTACAAAGATGAAATACTTTGTAGACAAGGACAGGCTCTACTGGATTGGCCACTCCCTAGGTGGTGTTATAGCAACAATCTTAGCCTACAAACTAAAACCAAAGGCAATGGTTCTTTTGGCTCCAGCTAGCGATATGAATAACAAGGACTACCTAAAGGTAATGGCCAAAACTCTCTTTGAGGGAGAAGCTGCAAGACAAAGTACAGTAGGTTCCCACAAGTCCTATGATGAAATGATAGAAAAAATCGAGGATGTAGATACTGGTGGGATGAAGATCAATAAAAAATTCCTCATTGACTTTATCCTAAAAGATATATATGGTCCAGCCAAAAAATATGATGGCAAGGTTTTAATCCTAAGGGGTACAGATGATACACTTGTATTTAGGGATGCCAATGAAAAACTAGAAAAAGCCTTCCCTAATGCAAAATATGAGGAGATAGAAGGAGCAGACCACTCCTTTAGAAACGAAGATTTGAGAAAGATAGTTTTTGAAAAATCATATGAATTTTTTGAAAATCTATAAAAATATTTTCACACTTTAGTCTTTGGCCTTGGCAAAACCCTATGGTCAAGAGATAAGATGAACAAAGTTAAAAAAAGCCACGTTTTGTGGCTTTTTATTTGTAAAATAAGGGTGAAAAGATCACAAAAACAGTTATAATACACTTATGAGAAAAATACTAATTACCACTGGTTTTGGTCTGGAAAGTTTGGTAAAATTTCAGCTAAGAGATTTAGGCTACCAGGATTTTACAATCAGTGATGGGATGATAAGCCTAGATGCAGGCTTATCTGATATAGGAAAACTAAATATTAACCTGAGGCATGCAGACAGGGTTTACCTTGTTGTAGATGAGTTTAAGGCTTTTGATTTTGACCAGCTCTATGAGGGAGTCAAAAAAATAAGCTGGGAGGAAATACTAGGCAGGGATAGCAATTTTATAGTAAATGCTAGGACCTATAAGTCCAAATTATTTTCTATCAGGTCTATCCAGTCCATAAGTGAGAAGGCAATTATAGATAAATTATCAAAGTCCTACGGCCAAAGGCACTTTTCAAAAAGTGCTGAGAGGGTTAAGATAGAGATAATGCTAGATAAAAACATGGCCACTGTGACCATTGATACATCTGGAGATGGGCTTCATAAAAGAGGCTATAGGGAGGATTCTGTAAAGGCACCTCTTAGAGAAAATATAGCAGCAGCCCTTGTTGACCTGTCTTTTTATAATCCAGATAGATTTTTGCTAGATGGTTTCTGTGGGTCAGGGACTATACTGATAGAAGCAGCAAGGCGTGCTAGAAATATAGCTCCAGGTATTGATAGGGATTTTGATTTTACAAAATTTAAATTTATAGATCCAAAAACCTATAAAGATGCAAAAAAAGAAGCCTTGGGGATGATTGACTACTCCAAAAAACTAAATATTTTGGGATCTGATATTTCTGGTAGGGCCATAAGTCTCGCCAAACAAAATGCTATAAATGCTGGTGTTGGTGAGGATATATCTTTTATAACTAGGGATTTTGAAAATGTAGCTATAAAAGATGATTATGGGGTATTCATCTCAAACCCACCCTATGGCATGAGGCTATCAGAAAATAACCTAGATGAGATCTATAAAAAGCTCAACAATAAATTAGCAAAAATGGACACTTGGTCCATGTATTTTATCACTGCTGATGAGAAATTCGACAAGAAGTTTAAGAGAAAACTTTCCAAAAAAAGAAAGTTGTATAATGGTGGCCAAAAAGTGGATTTTTACCAATATTTTGGCAAAAAACCTAGTTAGGAGGATATTATAACAGAAGTAAAGAAAAACAAGAAGGCAAGACCTTTGGTCATAGCCATTCTTATATTAGTAATAATTTATTTGATTGTAACTGTGATATTTTCATTCATAGCCCTACCAAATACTTCTATAAATGGCAAGGATATATCCTTTGCCTCAAAAGAAGAAGCTTTGGGCAAACCTATAGAAAGTTTTTCTATAAATATAAAGGGCAGGGACAACAAGGAAATGACCCTAAACCTCAAAGATATAGACTACCAAGCTAGCATACCAGCTGAGGCATCTATAGACCAAAATCCTTTGCTTTGGCCAGCAGCATTTTTAAATCTTTATAGGGATGATTTGAAATTTGACTACAACATAAAATATGATGAGAAAAAATTAGAAGATGAAATCAAATCTTCATCTCTGATGAACAAGGTTGTTGAGCCAAAAGATGCCAGCCTAAAATTTGAAGATGGTAATTTTAAAATCATAAAAGAAGTTATGGGCAACAAAATAGATCAAGCTAAAATCAATGAGACAATAAAAGATGCGATCTATAACCACCAAGAAGAAATAGTCCTAAGTGATAAAGACTATGTAAATCCAAAGGTAAAAAATAATTCTAAAGAGCTTGCCCACCTTTTGGCAGACGGTAAGACTATAGAAAAGCTAAATATAGGTTTTAATTTCAATGGTTTTGATTTTAAACTTGCCGGCAGCGAACTTATGGATATGTTTGATACTAGTGGCGAACATTTTGAGTTAAACTATGAAAAATTAACTGACTATGTCAAATACCTGGCAGAAGAGACTAATACCTACGGGAAAAATAGGACCTTCAATGCCACAGGCATAGGAAAGATTACAGTCAACCCTGGAGTCTATGGTTTTATCCTTGATGTGCCAAAGACAGTTGACAAGGTATACGAACTTGTAAATAATAGAAAATCTGGTGACATAGAGCCTGTTTATGAGAGGACAGGCCTTGCTAGATATTCTGACGGGGGCGATTTGGGCAACACCTATGTAGAGGTAGACCTATCTAGACAATATATGTGGTTTTACCTAGATGGAAGTTTGATTTTTGAAACATCCATAGTTTCTGGTCTTCCAAATACAAGAAAATGGGCAACCAATGTTGGAGTTGGGTCTATTCTTTCTAAAGCTGCAAATCAAACCCTAAGGGGAGATAATTTTGACGGGCTATCAAGATATGAAACAGATGTCAAATTTTGGATGCCAATTGGTTGGGATGGAGAAGGCTTCCATGATGCGCCTTGGAGGGGCGGAGCCTTTGGTGGAGGTATATATTTTTCAAACGGATCTCACGGCTGTATAAATATGCCACCAGCACTTGCAGGAAAACTTTTTGAGCTAGCTCCTCACAATACTCCAGTTGTAGTTTATGAATCAAGCACAAACTACTCTTCAGCAATGTCATATTAGGAAGAGAAATGATAAAAATTGATAATATAACCTACGCCTATCCTGGTGTAGATGAAAAAGAAAGCGAAGTAAAGGCGATTGATGG
The DNA here is from genome assembly GCF_900128415.1 of Anaerococcus mediterraneensis. NCBI lineage: Bacteria > Bacillati > Bacillota > Tissierellia > Tissierellales > Peptoniphilaceae > Anaerococcus > Anaerococcus mediterraneensis. Next base: position 1,952,800 of record NZ_LT635772.1, on the reverse strand, counting down.
CCTATCTATTGATATAGAAAAGGGTGACTTTGTAGCCATCCTTGGCCACAATGGTTCTGGAAAATCAACCCTGGGCAAATTATTAAATGCCCAGATAAAACCAAGCTCAGGTGATATAAAAATTGATGGTATATCAGTCCTTGATGAGGATAGTGAGTGGGAGATTAGAAAAAAATGTTCCATGGTTTTTCAAAATCCAGATAATCAAATGGTTGCAACCACAGTAGAAGATGAAGTTGCCTTTGGACCAGAAAATTTGCAAATACAGCATCCTGAGCTTAGGGAGAGGGTAGATTCTGCTCTAGAACAAGTAGGGATGATAAAATACAAAAAAAGAAGCCCATCAAATTTGTCAGGTGGGCAAAAACAAAGAGTTTCTATAGCAGGGGTCATAGCTATGATGAGTGATTATATAATTTTTGACGAACCAACAGCTATGCTAGATCCCCAAGGCAGGAAGGATGTCATAGAACTTATAAAAAGTTTGAATAAAGACTATGGCAAGACAATAATCTATGTAACCCACTATATGGAAGAAGCTGTTCTAGCTGACAAGATAGTAGTCCTTGATAAGGGCAAAAAAGCCTTGGAAGGTAGTGCTAGGGAGGTTTTCTCCCAAGTAGACCAGATGAAAAAACTAGGTCTAACAGTACCACAGGTGACAGAAGTTGCCTACAGCCTACAGCAAAAGGGTATAGAAATTGACAGCCTACCCCTAACTATAGAGGAGTTTTTAGAGAGCATATGAAAATAGAGATTAAAAATGTTGATTATATCTACAACCAGGGCCTGCCTGATGAGGTTTATGCCCTGAAAGATGTAAATTTAGAGATTAATTCCAAAGAGATCATAGGTCTTATTGGTCAGACTGGATCAGGTAAATCAACCTTGGTCCAACTTCTAAATGGACTTTTGATCCCATCAAATGGCGATGTCATTATTGATGGGGTAAATTCTAAGGATAAGTCCAAAAGAAAAGAAGCTAGGTTTAAGGTGGGACTTGTTTTTCAGTACCCAGAACACCAGCTTTTTGAAGAAACTATAGTCAAAGACATAGGCTTTGGTCCAAAGAATATGGGGCTTAAAAAAGAAGAGATTGACAAAAAAGTTAGAGATGCTATGGAAAAGGTCGGTCTTGATTATGAAAAATACAAGGATGTTTCTCCCTTTGAAATCTCTGGAGGTCAGCAAAGAAGGGTAGCTGTTGCAGGAATTTTGTCAATGGAGCCAAAAGTCTTGGTTTTAGATGAGCTTACAGCAGGACTTGACCCAGTAGGACGCCATGAGATTTTCTCAGAAATTTTAGATATTTATAATAAAGATGATGAGCTGACCATAGTTTTGGTTAGCCATTCTATGGAGGATGTGGCAGAGTATGTTGACAGGGTCATAGTTATGCACCAGGGAGAGGTTTTTTCTGATAAGCCTACCTATGAGACCTTTACAGAAGTAGACCTAGAATCAATCGGTCTTGATGTGCCACAGATAACTAAATTTATGAGAGCCTATAAAGAGAAAAATCCAGAAATTGATGATAGGATTTATACAGTTGACAAGGCTGTTGATGAGCTTTATAAAAAACTAGGGGGCAAAAATGGCTAATATAAGTATAGGACAATATTTGCCCTTCGATACATTTATCCATAGGCTAGATCCAAGGGTCAAACTTTGTGGGATATTTTTATATATCATAACCATATTTTTTGTAGACAATTTTATAACCTATATACCTTTTGTTGTTTTATTAATAGCAATGCTACTTGTAGCAAAGATACCTTTCAAATCTGTCCTAAGGTCCTTAAAACCCTTGATTTTTTTGATAGTTTTGACAGGCCTTATAAACCTAATCACAACACCAGGAGATCCTTTATTTAAAATAGGACCAGTTTCTGTAACAAAAGAAGGTCTTTATAGGACTGGATTTACAATCCTAAGACTAGTTCTTATAATCCTTGCTACATCAGTTTTTACCTATACAACAAGTCCGATGGAGCTAACATATGGACTAGAAAAGTTGTTTTCTCCTCTAAAAGTGATTGGATTTCCTGCAGGAGAGCTTGCTATGATGATATCTATATCACTTAGGTTCATACCAACTCTTTTTGATGAGGCTAACAAGATAAAGATGGCACAGATGGCAAGGGGAGCAGATTTTGAATCAGGCAACCTCATAGATAGGGCCATGTCCATGGTTCCACTTTTGGTTCCACTTTTTATAAATGCCCTAAAAAGATCTGGTGATTTGGCAACAGCCATGGAGGCTAGGCTTTATAGGATAGGCCATGAGAGAACTAGGCTAAATGATATACACATGAGAAAGATAGACTGGATAGTTCTGATTTTGATGCATGTATTTTGTATAGTCATAATTGTTTTACATTTCCTATGATAAAAAATGTTTTATTAGAAATAGCTTTTGACGGGAGCGATTTTTCTGGTTTTCAATATCAAAAAGACCAAAGAACCATAGAAGAGGAGCTAAAAAAAGCAATAAACAAGGTCACAGGTGAGGAAAATAGGATCGTATCTTGTGGGAGGACTGATGCAGGAGTCCACGCAAAAAGCCATTTTGTAAACTTTTTGACAGCTACAAATATAAATCCAAAGGCTTTTTGCTTTCATATTCAACCCCACCTGCCCGATGACATATTGGCCTTATCCTCCAAGGAGGTAGACCTGGGCTTTCACGCTAGGTTTTCCTGCAAGACCAAGACCTATAGGTATCTTATAAAACAGACTAAACCAGTCCATCCGATCTACAGAAATTACCTGGCAAATATTGACTACAAACTTGACTATGACAAACTAGGCCAGGGCCTAAAAATCCTAGAAGGCGAACACGATTTTAGGCTTTTTATGAAAGAAGATGACAAGGTTGAGGTAAATACTGTTAGGACTATAGATGAGTGCTTTTTTATAAAAGAAGGAGATAAGCTGTCCTTGTATTTTAGGGCAAATTCTTTTCTCCACAACCAAGTTAGGATAATGTCAGGGGCCCTTATAGAGCTAGCCAGGGGTAGGATTTCTATATCAGATTTTGAAAAGTTTTTTGATAAAGAATCAAAAACAAGGGCAAATCCAGCCCTAAGCCCAAAAGGACTTTATTTATGGGAGGTAGAATATTGACAAAAGAAAATTTTATAAAAGAATTTAAGGCTTTGATAATCCTTATATTTGCCATTTTTTCTTTATTTTTTGTAAAAGAATCATATTTTTTGCCTCTTTTGGCTATTAATTCTTTTATATTTTTAGTCCTAAATTTATATATGACCTACTCGGACCTAAGAATATCTAGGGGTATTTTTTTGATAATTATTTGCCTTCTTAATGTATTTACTTTTATTTTTATGATACAATATCTATTAAGAGGTGAAATAAATGCAAAAGTTTATGAAAAAATCTTTTGGATTTTCGCTAAAGATCCAGGACAGATCTTCTACACAGGATGGATATTTGTTCTGACAACTCTAATACTAATCTTGCAAAAACTAGGTGGTGGCCACAGTGGATGATAAAAAAATAAAAATTGATGATGACTTTTTAGATGAAAAAGATAAAAAGAAAAAATCTTTTATCTCAGGTAAGGTCAAATATATATTGATCATTATTGGGATTTTGCTAGTAGTTGGTTTATCTGTATTTTTTATAAAAGCCAGAAAAAATACAGCGGTCAAAAATGCCGCAACAGGGACCCATATCGATGAAAACTCTTATAACCAATCTAGGATTATGAGGGTTGACCTAAACCAGATAAAATCCATAGATTTTGACCTAGGATCATCTGATGTTAGGATCCAGAGATCTCCAACAAATCCTTATATAGAGTATACAAACTTATTTGGAGCAGAGGATGCTGCCTACAAACTTGATGTCAGCTTCGAACAAGGGGTCTTGAAATTAAAATCTGTTGTTGAGGGCAAAGAGCTCTACATGAAAGACAAAATTCCTATAGTGAGGATTTTCATGCCAGCAGAAGGCGGCATAGAAGAAATCAAAGGTACGATCAAGGCTGGAGATGTAAAAATAGATGATTTGGAAGTCAAAAACTTTGACCTTAAAATCAAAAGCGGCAATATCAGCCTTAAAAATTCTTTTTTCCAAGGCTCTATAGAAAATGAATCAGGATCTATCAGTCTAGAACGAAATGAGATATACAATACCAAGCTTACTACAACAAGTGGTGACATAAGGGTAATAGATTCAAAACTAGGCAATAGGCTAGATTTTCAGACAGGAACTGGGGATATAATTGTAGAGGCAAGGGATTCTATAGATAATTATAATATCACAGCAGCCCTTGATGTAGGCAATTTTATCCTAGGCAATATCTCTTATAGAAATATTAAAGACGGCTATGTTCTAGATAACAAGGCCAAAAATAATATCACTCTTAGGACAAAGATAGGAGATATCAATTTTAACAAGGGTGAGGGGGCTTCTGTAGAAAAGGAAGAATACTTGACCAAGGAAAGCAAGGTCAAAGAGAAAAACTCCAACGCTCTTGAGAAAAATATAAAAAGAACCGAAAAAGAAAACAAAGACCTAGAAAAAAAGAAGACTGAAGAAAAAGACTCTAAAGAAGACAAAGAAAATAATTAAGTCCTAGGGCTTAATTATTTTTTTTACTTAGGATTTTTATGGAAGAAAATATACTATATAATTTAAAAAAATATTTTGGCTACGACTCCTTTAGGCAAGGCCAGGAAGAGCTCATTTCTAATATCCTAAAGGGCAAAGATGTTTTGGGGATTTTGCCAACTGGTGGCGGGAAATCTATTTGCTACCAGTTGCCAGCTATAATAAAAGATGGGCTCTGCCTTGTTATATCTCCCCTCATAAGCCTAATGAAAGACCAGGTTGATGCCCTAGAGGAAGATGGGATAAAATCTGCTTTTATAAATTCTAGCCAGTCCTATGATGACTATGTAAGAAGTTTAGAAATGGCTAGAACAGATCAGATAAAACTCTTGTACTTGGCTCCTGAGAGACTTGAAAATGAGTTTTTTAGGGATTTTTTAAAGACTATAAATATATCCTTTGTGGCAGTAGATGAGGCTCACTGCATATCCCAGTGGGGCCATGATTTTAGGCCCTCATACAAGATCATAGGTGATTTGAGAGAGCTTTTGGAAAAAAATATACAGATTGCTGCCTTTACTGCAACCGCTACTAGCCTTGTAAAAGACGATATTATAAGAAACCTATCTCTTGATGATCCCTTTGTCAAAATTTCTGGTTTTGATAGGCCAAATCTCAAATTTATGGTCAGGCAAACTAAAAATAAGAGGTCCTATCTCTTTGACTATCTGAAAGAGAGAAAAGGCGATCCAGGTATTATCTATGCTTCTACTAGAAAAAGAGTGGATGATTTGGATAGGATTTTAAGGGCCAGTGGTTTTTCTGTTTGCAAATACCATGCTGGTCTTAGCGAAGAAGAAAGGATTAGGGCCCAGGATGATTTTATCTATGATAAAAAAGATATAATTGTAGCTACAAATGCATTTGGCATGGGGATAGATAAGTCTAATGTCAGATTTGTTATCCACTACAATATGCCAAAGGATATAGAGTCCTACTACCAAGAAGCAGGCAGGGCTGGCAGAGATGGCGAAAAATCAGAATGTATCTTGCTCTACTCGCCCCAGGATATTGTTATAAACAAACACCTGATCAACCAAAGTTCCAACTTGGCCTTTAAAAAAGTCCAGCTTGAAAAACTCCAAACCATGATAGGTTATGCCAATACCAGCACGTGTCTAAGGGCCTATATACTTGAGTATTTTGGCCAAAAGGCAGATGAGTATTGCGGAAACTGTTCTTCTTGCCTTGATGAGTTTGAAAAAATAGATAAAACTATAGAGGCTCAAAAAATCCTATCTTGTATATATAGGCTTGACCAAAGATATGGGATGAGTACTGTTGTTGATTGCCTAAAGGGATCAAATAGTCAAAGTTCCCGCCAAAAAAATCTTAGTCAAGTATCAACCTTTGGCCTGATGAAAAATTTGACCCAAAAAGAAATCAGGTCACTGATTGGAAATCTCCTAGCTGATGGCTATATAAAGGTTGTAGGCATGGATTATCCAATCCTAGCTCTCACAGAAAAATCAAAAGATATCTTGTTTTCCAAAGAAAAATTTTATATCAGGAAGATAGAAGAAAATAAGGAGAGAAAGGCAAAAGCTGTCGATATTACTGATTATGATAAAGACCTCTTTGAAATTCTAAGAAAGCTCAGGTTAGATTTATCCAAAGAGAGAAATATCCCACCCTTTATAATTTTTTCTGACCAGTCGCTGAGGGATATGGCCGATAAAAAGCCAGTAAGTGAGGAAGAATTTTTGAGGATAAAGGGAGTTGGGGAGAAAAAACTCATCCAATATGGGGACTTGTTTATAGAAGAAATAAAAGATTATTTGAGTTAAAAAAATAAAGATTCTGAGGACTGATTATTTTTTACTTAATCAGTCCATAATTTTATATCAAACCTTCTTTTTTCATAAGGGATAGCTCTCTTGAAAGGGCAGGTCTATTACAAGCTAAAAATTTCGCCAAATCCTCTCTGGATAACTTATTAGAAAATAAGGTGTCTTTACCAAATTTGTCTATATATTTATTAATTTTATCCCTAATCTTAGGTTTAGAATATATATCTAATTTGTAAGTTAAGTATGAAATTTGTTCATTATACAATTTTATAATATTTTCCATAAAAATCGGTCTGCTTGAACAGGACCTTTTATTTTTTTCAAAGATTTTGCTAACATCAAGGGCCAAAACTTTAGAATCTTTTTTTGCAATCATAAATCTATCAGCTAGGGAGGAAAAATTTAAAGAAAAAGAATCTGAAGACTCATAAATTCTATCAATAATTTCCTTATCATCATTTATTGTAGACAAATCAATTCTTCCATCCAAAACTATACCTGCCTTAAAGCCCTTAGAAAAATCATATAGGTATTCGCCTTTAGAGAAATTTAAGATTTTATGGCCTATACAAGAAAAAATATGTTTTATAGTAGTCTCATCTAAACCATAAAATAATTCACTTTTCACAATAATTTCTTCCATAAAATCCTCTCTTGTTGCTTTAGCAACTGCAATAAAAATTATCTATGTTATAATTATATATGTAATGATTATTATTATCAAGAAGGAGAAAATAAATGGATCAAAACAAAATTATATTTGGACATGATTTTTTAAAGATGCTTGGACGAACAAGACTCAGACCAGGTGGAGGTCTTATGACCGATTGGTTACTTGATCAGGTACATATTGATAAAGATATGAAAGTTTTGGAGGTTGCTTGCAATAGAGGTGATAACCTAATAAGAGTTTATACTAAATATAAATGCAAAATAATAGGCATAGACATTGATCAAGTTGCCTTAGACCAAGCCTTAGAGAATATAAAGCTTCTAGGCTTAGACAAAGAAATTGAAGTTATGAATATGGATGCTCTAAAGTTGGATTTTGAAGATGAAACATTTGATTTAATAATCAATGAGGCTATGCTTACCATGCTTACAAATGAAGACAAAGCAAAGGCTCTTAAAAAATATCATAGGGTTTTAAAAAAGGGCGGTTACTTACTAACTCATGATGTAGCAGTTGAAAATGAAAGCGAAGATTTAAGAAGGCAACTTTCAAAATTTACAAATGTGGATGTATATCCTCTAACAGTGGAAAATTGGAATAAACTGTTTATAGAAAATTCTTTTAGACCTTTTTCACAAAGGACTGGCAGGATGATTCTTTTAGACAGGGATACAATCATAAAGGATGAGGGGCCGGTTGGAGCTGCAAATTTTTATAGAAACGCTTATGCCGAAGAAAACAGGGCAAGGTTTACAAAAATGCTAGAAAGGTCTAAAAGTTTAAATAATTCATATATAGTTTTGGCAAGTAAAAAGGAGGATTAGATGAAAAATATTAAAAAAATACTATTAATTTTATGTTTACAAGCCTTTGCTTTAACAAGTATGGCAGCTTGTGGTAAGGCAAAAACTGAACAAAAGTCAGAAAGCAAGGAAGTAGTTCAAAGCGAAAATAAAGAAGAAAAAGAAGATGAAAAGGCAGATAAAAAAGAAGAAAAGCCTCAAGAAAACAAGGATGAAAGTAAAAAAACAAGGACAATAACAGACCATGCAGGCAATAAGGTTGAAGTTCCAGAAAAAATTGAAAAAATAGTTATAGATCAAATTCCGATACTATCAACTTATATGGCTTACCATCATGGAAAGGCCCCATATATAGTAGGTTATGCCGGTTCTCTCAAGCAGGTAATTTCAAATACAGTTTTAAAGGACATAGCCCCAGAGCTTCTTGATAGTCAAAATACTGTTCAAGCTCAATCTGACATAAATATTGAAGAAATAATGAAACTTAAACCAGATGTTATTTTCTACAACGCATCAAACAAAGAACATTATGAAGCCTTATCAAAAACTGGCATACCATGTGTTGGTTTTGCTACTGTTGGTACAAATGGACCAGCTGACCCAATAGATAGATACACACAATGGTTAAAACTCTTAGAAGATGTATTTGGTGAAAGCGGAAAGACAGATGATTTTATAAAAGCTGGTCAAGAGATTGTAAAAGATGTTGAAGAAAGAATTGCAAAAATAGACGATAGCAAAAAACCAACCGGCATGATTTTATGGAAATATACTCAAGGTGTACCAATGGTTGCAGGTAAGGGTGTTTTTGGAGATTTTTGGCTAAAGAGAATTGGTGTCAAAAATCTGGCTGATGAAGCAAAAGGTTTTGCTAAAGTTTCTGTAGAACAAATTTATCAATGGAATCCAGATATACTTTATCTTGATGGACCTGGTCTTCTTGATATTACAACAAAAGATGTATTTGAAAATTCAGTAGAGGGTATTGATTTTTCAAATATGAAAGCAGTCAAGGATAAAAAAGTTTATAACACCAAGCTTGGTATGTGGAACTGGTTTACACCAAACCCAGATGGACCACTTGTCCTAGCTTGGCTTGCAAAATCAACCTATCCTGAAGAATTTAAAGACTATGACCTTAAGTCTATGATTAAAGAATATTATCAAAAATGGTATGGATATGAATTAAATGATGAACAAATTGAGGATATGTTTGATATATGATTAAAGAAATCTTTATCAAAGATAAAAAAATAAAATTAACTTCATATCTAATACTTATAAGTCTACCCATATTAATTAGCATTTTGGCACTTGCCATAGGTAGGATGCCACTTAGTCTAGGGCAGATTATAGAATTTTTAGGTGCTTATTTAGGTGGTAGAGACTTTGATCCCATGCTAGAATCAGTAATAATAAATGTAAGATTACCAAGAATTATTACAGGCCTCGTAGTCGGAGCTGGTCTTTCCACAGCTGGTCTTGCCTTTCAAGGGGTTTTTTCAAACCCCTTGGCAACTCCAGATATTTTAGGTGTTAGTTCAGCCTCAAGCCTAGGAGCTGTAATCGGCATACTCCTATCACTTTCAACCCTATCCATCCAAGCCTTAGCTTTAGTTTTTGGTTTAATTGGAGTTGTATTAACCCTATATATAGGCAAGACTAGGACTAAGTCATCGACAATAATGCTTATCTTAGCAGGTCTGGTAGTTTCTTCCCTAACAAATGCCTTTGCATCCTTATTAAAATATACAGCTGACCCTACAGATAAATTGCCAGCAATTAGCTATTGGCTCATGGGTTCTTTTGCAAGATCATCTTACAAAAACTTGGCGCTTTCAGCACCCCTAATAATTTTTGGTATAATTTTGATTAGACTTTTGATTTTTAGATTAAATATTATGAGCCTATCGGAAGATGAAGCAAAGAGTCTTGGTGTAAATGTCAAAAGAACTAGGTTTCTTTTCATATTTGCATCCACTCTTATTACAGCATCATCCATATCAATGTGTGGCCAAGTTGGTTGGATTGGTTTGATAATTCCCCACATGGCAAGGATGATGGTGGGAGCAAACAACACTCACACCCTCCCCTTTAGTATATCTTTAGGTGCAAGTCTTATGGTACTAATAGAAGCCTTATCAAGGACGGTTTCTGTAATAGAACTACCTATTTCAGTTCTTACAGCAATTATAGGAGCTCCAATTTTTATAAGCCTAATTAGAAAAACTGGGGGTGGTTTCAATTAAATTAGAAGTCAAAGATGCAGGATTTTATTATGATAAAAATCATGTATTATTTAAAAATTTATCTTTTTGTTTGGAACAAGGTCAGGTTTTATCAATATTAGGACCTAATGGAGTTGGCAAAACAAGCCTTATAAGATGTATATGTGATTTTGAAAGATGGAAATTGGGTAAGAGTTATTTGGACGGAAAGGATATTGGATCATTTAGCCGAAGGGAATTATGGTCCAATATATCATACGTTCCACAAAAAAGGTCATTTTCTTTTGAATATTCTGGTATAGATATGGTAGTTCTAGGTCTTGCTAGCAAGCTTGGGCCTTTTGCAAAACCAGGTCAAAAAGACTATGACAAGGCAGAAAAACTCATGAAAAGTTTAGCCATAGAAAAGCTTAAGGATAAGTCTTGTTCGGTAATGAGTGGGGGAGAGCTCCAGATGGTTCTCATAGCCAGGGCTTTGATTTCTAATCCGAGCCTGATTATCCTAGATGAACCAGAAAGTGGGCTTGATTTTAAAAACCAACTCAGAATAATTTCCTTAATCAAAAACCTATCCAAAAAAGAAAATATTAGTGTTATTATAAATACCCATTATCCAGCCCACGCTCTTGAAATAGCAGATAAGTGCTTGATTTTAATGAAAGATGCTAGGTATAAAATTGGCAAAACATCTGATATTATTTGCAAGGAAAATATAAGGCAAGCATTTGGGGTAGAAGTTATACTTGAAAATATAAAAAAAGATGATAAATATTATAGTACAATTATTCCACTAAGTATAGTAGGAGATTAAAATGAAAAATATTAGTAAGGGAATAATCTTAAAGCCAGAAGAGATGATTCCCCTAAGAGAAAACCAAACTATAAGCAAGAAACTTGTAGATTTGGAGGATTTTCACATTTTACTTATGAGTCTTGACCAAAACACGGACATTTCCCCTGAATTTTATGCTGAGGAAAGATTATATACTGTTTTAAAAGGCGAGATTAACTTTAATAAGGAAAAACTTATTAACAATGAATTAATACTTTTTGAAAAAAATAAACTCTTTGATATTGAGGCAGATAAGGAAAGTATTTTTTTAGAAATAGGAATCGATTTAAAGGAGGAAGAGATGAAAAATATCGATAAGGGAAAGAAAATAAAATTAGTTGACTATTTGGATTATATAGACGGAGCCATAGCCAATATTGACCTTGTTTCAAAAGATGATTTTAGGGTAGTGATGATGGCTTTTGATGCAGGTGAGGGTCTAAAAGCCCACAAGGCTCCTGGAGATGCCCTTGTCATGGCCCTTGAGGGCAAGGCAAAGCTTCTTGTTGGAGATGAAGAAGTTGTGATTGAAGCTGGCCAACAATTAGTTTTCCCAGCAAATGTAATCCATAATGTAAGTGCAATTACAAAATTTAAGATGTTATTAATCTTATCTATAGATAAATAATAAAAGACCTTGAATGATTTTTTAATCATCAAGGTCTCTTTTTTTATAATAGTTGTATGCCTTTGTTGGCCAAAACTTTTCTTTGTTTGTCTGGCCAATATGATACTTGGACTTCGCCTATGTGGGCCTTTTGCAAAAAGAACATACATAGTCTAGACTGGCCTATACCACCACCTATAGTTTGAGGAAGTTTATCGTCAAGAAGCATCCTGTGGTAGTCATATTTTAGCCTATCGAGATTGTCAGATTTTTTTAGTTGTTCATTTAACCTAAAACTGTCAACTCTAATACCCATTGATGATAACTCTAGGGCATCATCTAAAACTGGGTTGTAGACAATTATGTCCCCATTTAATAGCCAATCATCATAGTCTGGTGCCCTGTTGTCATGTTTGTCGCCATTTGAAAGGACTGTGCCTATCTGAGATAAGAATATTGATCCAAATTTTTTGCTGGCAAGCCTTTCTCTTTCTTTTGGGTCCTTGTCAGGGTACATATCCAAAAGCTCTTGGCTTGTTATGAATCTGATCTGATCTTTTAGGAGTTTTTGCCTTGTAGGTATGAGGGTACATAGGTATTCATCCAGACTTTTCATGGTCCTGTAGATGACGTTGACTATGTGCTTTAGGTAGTCTATCGTCCTATCATCCTTGTCTATGATAAGCTCCCAGTCCCATTGGTCTACATAAAAAGAGTGGGTGTTATCAGGCTCTTCGCAGGCTCTGATGGCGTTCATATCTGTATATAGGCCCTCGTGGATTTTGAAATTGTACTCTTTTAGGGCATATCTTTTCCACTTGGCTAGGGAATGAACTATCTCCATTTTTGCATTGTCAGCCTCTGGTAGGTTAAAACTAACTGGGGTTTCTACACCATTTAGGTTATCATTTAGACCTGATTCTTCTGATACAAAAAGTGGGGCAGATACCCTCTTTAGGTTGAGGTTGTTGGCTAGGTTTATTTGAAAATAATCTTTTATTTCTTTTATAAGTACTTGGGTTTTATACAAGTCTTGGCTTGATTTATAATCTTCTGGTATAAGTAATTTGCTCATTTTTATCTCCTTACCTATTTTACTTTACTACTAAATGTATCAATAAAAAGTTTTTTGGATAATTTTTAGACCATATTAGCTTTTAAAAGATAATTTTTTCTTGAATTTATCTCCATAAAATGTATAACAAGACCATGAAGAATTATATTCTTCAATCGCACTAAGATAAATAAATATCCTGTCAGCTTCCTAGCTGGCTTTTTGTTTATCTAATACAAAAAAATAGGAGTGAAAATGCAAGAAAATCTTAAAGAATTGTTCAAGTTTGAGGGAAAGGTTGGTTTTAAAGAAGCATTCCCTCTAGCCCTCCAGCACGTAATTGCAATGATAGCAGGTTGTGTAGCCCCAGCTCTTATCTTTGCATCAGCTGCAGGACTTAGCCATGCTGATAGTATTATCATTGTTCAGATGGCCCTAATCGGCTCGGCCCTTACTTCATTTATTATGCTTTATCCAATAGGTATTTTGGGTTCTAGGTTGCCGATGATTTATGGTGTATCCTTTGCTTACGTACCAACTATGCTTGCCCTTTGTGGCCAGTTTTCTGACCTAGGACCTGTGGGCATAGTTTCTATCGTGCTCGGTTCTCAGCTAATAGGTGCTATTGTTTCTATAGTTTTTGGTTTAGCTCTCAAATACATAACACCATTTTTCCCACCCCTTGTAACAGGTACAGTAGTTTTGGCTATTGGTTTAACTTTATATCCAGTTGCCCTTACAAATATGGGCGGAGCAGGAGCGGTCACAGCACCAGGTTGGGGAGCTTGGCAAAATTGGCTAGTTGGTATCATTACCCTTTTGGTCAACGTAGGTCTCAACCACTTTGGCAAGGGCATAGGCAAACTAGCATCAGTTTTATTTGCTATGGTTGTAGGATATATTGTAGCCTTGTTTTTTAAAATGGTAGATTTAAGCCCAGTTGCTGAGGCAGGCTGGTTTTCTATAGCAAGCCCTATGCATTTTGGCATAAAATTTGATATCTCTGCTATTATTTCATTTGTAATCATCTTTATGGTCACCTGTATAGAAGGAATCGGCGATATGTCATCTACAACCATAGGTGGTATGGACAGGGTCCCAACATCTGATGAGCTTAGGGGTGGTATTGTAGGTTTTGGTGTGGCAAATGTTATTGGCGCTTTTATAGGCTGCCTACCAACAGCTACTTTTTCACAAAATGCTGGTATCGTATCAGTAAACAAGGTTATAAATAGAAAAGTATTTACCCTTTCAGGAATCATTATCCTAGTTGCAGGTTTCGTGCCAAAAATATCATCATTATTGACAACAATTCCTGCACCAGTAGTAGGTGGGGCAACACTATCAGTTTTTGCAGCCATAACCATGAATGGGATCAGAATGATAACCGAACAGCCACTTACAGTTAGAAATACCTCTATAGTAGGTATAGCAATTGCAATTGGTTTTGGTTTTACAACCATAGTATCTACAGCAGATACTGCTGGTATTGTCTTTATGCCAGAGGCCCTAAAAAATGCTATAGGTGTATCACCAGTTGTCCTTGCGGCTATCACTTCTATCTTGATGAATGTGGTCATACCAGAAACAGATGCAGATAAGAAAAAAGAAAATCTGGTAGAAGAAATTTTGGAAAAAGAAAATTAATATATTATAGTAAACTATGCAAAGAGACCTGATTGTTAAATTTTTGTGCAATCAGGTCTTTTTGTCTATTTATTTAATTTCAAAACAATGTATAATAAAAATATATATACTTACATATGTTTATGATATATAATTTTTGCAAGGAAGGGATAATGAAGTTAGGATTTGTAGATGTTGGTGGTGGAACAAGAGGCATATATGGAGCCGGGATATTCGATACTTTTCTAGAAAATAATATAAAATGTGATTATTTCATAGGAGTATCAGCAGGAGCAGCCAATGGGGCGGCTTTTTTGGCAGGGCAAACCTATAGGAATTATAGGTTTTATAATGACTATGCCTTTAGAAAAGACTATATGAGTCTGAGAAATTTTATAAGGGATGGGTCCTATATTGACCTAGAATATGTATATTCATACCTTAGCAACTCAGACGGACAAGACCCCCTGGATTATGAAAGTATAAACGCTAATCCATCAGAATTTGAAATAGTTACAAGTCTAGTAGATACAGGAAAAGCTTATTATTTTGAAAAGGATGACCTAAAAAAAGATTCTTATGATCCTATAAAAGCTTCCTGCTGTGTGCCTTTGCTATGCAAGCCATATTATATAGGTGACCAGGGATACTTTGATGGGGGATTGTCAGACCCTATACCCTACAAAAGGGCCTTTGAGTCTGGTTGTGACAAGCTAGTCGTAGTTTTGACCAGGCCTAAGAATGATTTTAGAAATCCTAAAGATGACCTAAAAGCCTACAGGCTTTTAAAAAAATCTTATCCAAAGGCAGCCCTAGCCCTAAAAAATAGGGCCAATCTTTATAACAGGTCCCTTCATGAAATATTAGAATTAGAAAAGGAAGGAAAAGTAATCATCATAGGACCAAAATCAATTGGCAAACTAAAAACTTTGACCCAAGACCATGATCTCTTGGATGATTTATATTTTTCTGGAAGGAGGGATGGTAAAAAAGCTATCATAGAATTGGCCAAGTTTTATAATAATAATTGATATTTAAAAAGAAAGGAGAAAAAATGAATAAATTTACTCATATGTCTGCTAGAAAAGCTGCAAGCCTAGCAGTAGATGTACTTTTAAACAAGGTAAATAAAGATAATCGTGAAGAAGAAATGGTCAAAGTCATAGACTTTGTAGAAAAATATATGTCAGGTGAAGATTTTGTAGACTTTTCTTATGCTAGAAAAATAGTTTCGGATAAAAATACTGCCTTAAACAAATATTTAAACAAAACCCTAGACGAAGTCGATCCTTTTGTAGCCAAAACTACAATCCTTAACCTAGGTTTTGAATCCATGCTCTATGGTACAAAAACAATGCACAAAATGAAAGAACTACATAAATGCAATGTGCCTTGGCTTATACTTATGGATCCAACTAGTGCTTGCAACCTACACTGTACAGGATGTTGGGCTGCAGAATATGGCAACAAACTAAACCTAAGTTATGATCAGCTAAATGATGTTGTAAGACAAGGCAAAGAACTTGGCGTACATTTTTATATGTTTACTGGCGGAGAGCCACTTGTCAGAAAAGATGACCTTATAAGACTTTGCAAAGACAATAGAGACTGCCAGTTTTTCGCCTTTACAAATGGTACTTTGGTAGATGAAGCCCTTTGTAAAGAAATGCAAGAAGTAGGCAACCTTGCCCTAGCCATAAGTCTAGAAGGATCTAGCGATGTCAATGACTTGCGTCGTGGTAATGGTGTATATGACAAGGTAATGCATGCTATGGACCTATTAAAAGCCCATGGTCTAGTTTTTGGTTCATCAATTTGCTATACATCACAAAACTACAAGGCAGTTACTGATCAAGAATACATAAAACTCATGGTTGATAAAGGCTGTAGGTATGCCTTATATTTCCACTATATGCCAGTAGGCAATGATGCCAGCGTAGAACTTCTACCAAATCCAGACCAGAGAGAATATGTCAAAAATAGGACAAGACAGATTAGAAATTTTGAAACTGGCGAGGGCCTATTTACTATGGACTTCCAAAATGATGGTGAATATATTAATGGCTGTATAGCAGGTGGCAAGAATTACTTCCATATCAATGCCAATGGTGATGCAGAGCCTTGCGTATTTATCCATTATTCAGATTCAAATATCAAAGACTACTCAATCCTAGAAATCCTAAAAAGACCATTATTTATGGCCTACCATGATAACCAACCTTTCAATGAAAACCACCTAAGACCTTGCCCAATGTTAGAAAATCCAGCAATCCTACAAAGGATTGTAAATGATACCAAGGTCAAATCAACTGACCTACAATCTCCAGAAAGTGTAGAACATTTGTGTGGCAAATGTATAGACTACGCCAAGGATTGGCAGGTAAAGGCTGATGAAATTTGGTATGAAGATGATAAAAATTTAGTTAAAAAATAATGATCCTTATAGAGACTGACTCAAGATTAAATATCTTGGGTCAGTTTTTTATTTTACATTTATTTTACAAGGGCTTAAAACCTATCGCATATTGACCTAGTATGATGTGAATACAGATAGAAAATAAGGAGATAAAAATGAAAATTACAAATAAAAAAATACTAGCAGCAAGTCTTTCACTAGGTCTAATCCTAGCAGGATGTGGCAACAATGGAGAAAAAGATGCAAAAGATGAATCTGTAAAGACAGAAACTACTCAAACAGAAACAGCACAAGCTCCAGAGGAAAACAAAGAAGAAGAAAATACTGAAGCAAGCGCAGAAGACTATGATTTTTCAGTAGTATCTAGAGAAGATGGTTCTGGTACAAGAGGCGCTTTTATAGAGCTTGTTGGTCTTGAAGAAGAAGTAGATGGCCAAAAAGAAGATATGACAACCCAGGAAGCCATTGTACAAAACTCAACCAACGCTGTTATGCAAACAGTTAGCCAGGATTCCGCAGCTATCGGTTATATTTCTCTAGGATCTCTAAATGATACAGTAAAGGCTGTCAAAATTGAAGGCGTAGAAGCTACAGAAGAAAATATAGTAAATGGTTCATACAAAATCTCAAGACCATTTAACCTAGCCTTCAAAGAAGCAGAAATAAATGATCTTGCAAAAGACTTTTTGAAATTCTGCCTATCAGAACAAGCCCAAGCTATAAGCTCAGAAGAAGGCTATGTTCCACTACAAGAGACAGAAAAATATGAAGCTGGAAAAGTTTCAGGAACCCTAACAGTAGCTGGTTCTACATCTGTAACCCCACTTATAGAAAAAATGGCAGAAAAATATAAAGAGCTAAACCCAGATGCTACAATCGAAATCCAATCTACAGGATCATCTGCTGGTATAGAAGCAGTTATCGATGGAGCAGCAGATATAGCTATGGCCTCAAGAGAGCTAAAAGATGAAGAAAAAGAAAAACTTGCTGTAGAAGTAATAGCAACAGACGGTATAGCTGTAATTGTCAACAATGAAAGCAAGGTTGAAGACCTAACAATGGATGAACTTAAACAAATATTTAAGGGCGAACTTAAAAATACAAGCGAATTAGGAAAATAAAATGAACAAGACAAGAGAAAAAATCGGCGAGATAATTTTCCTCTTGTCTGCAGTAATGTCCGTATTTCTGATACTTCTTATAATCTTTTTCATATTTTCTGAGGGGATTAAGTTTGTAAATGAGTACGGACTTTTAAAATTCATAACCGGCAAGGTGTGGAAACCAACTGCAGGCAATCCAAAATTTGGTATCTACCCGATGATTATAGGATCACTTATCGTAACTTTTTTATCAACAATTATAGCCCTCCCTTTTGGACTAGGAATTTCTATATTTATGGCCTATTATTCAAAAAAAACCTACGGACCATTAAAATCACTTATCAACCTCATGGCAGCTATACCATCGGTAGTATATGGTTTTTTTGCAATGATGGTTATAGTACCCTGGGTCAAAGACATATTTCAGATAAAATCTGGCATGAATATGCTCACAGCATCCATACTACTTGCCATAATGATCTTGCCAACCATGGTAAATATTTCTGAAAACTCCCTAAGACAAGTGCCAAAGACTTTTATGACAGGATCTTTGGCCCTTGGGGCGACCAAAGAACAAACTATATCCAAGGTCATGGTTCCTTATGCCAGGTCTGGTATTTTTTCATCTATAATCCTTGCCATAGGCAGGGCAATAGGAGAAACCATGGCAGTTTACCTAGTAATAGGTAACCAACCCCTTATGCCAGAATCAATTTTAAAGGGGGCTAGGACCCTAACAACAAATATAGTTCTTGAAATGGGATATGCATCAGGCATGCACAGGCAGGCCCTAATTGCAACAGGTATGGTTTTATTTTTCTTTATCCTCATTGTTAACATTATTTTTAACATAGTTAGAAGTAAAACCGAAGAAAGATTATAGGAGATTTTATGAGCAAATTTTATAAAGGCATGATAATGGCCCTCACAACAATTGGCTATGCCATGGCAGGGATTGTAATTGCCTATATTTTGATCAAAGGCATACCAAATATATCTCCTGGTTTATTTGAATTAAAATACACAACAGAGAATGTTTCCCTAATGCCTGCACTTATTACAACACTTTTGACCATAGGATTGACCTTGATAATTGCCCTTCCCATAGGGATATTTACAGCGATTTACCTATCAAATTATGCAAAAAACAAGTTTTTGATAAAGGCAGTTAGGTTTTCTACTGAAATCCTATCTTCAATTCCCTCTATAGTTTATGGCCTTTTTGGTTATTTGTTTTTTGTATCAAATGCAGGTCATGGTCTAGGTATGCAGTATTCGCTCCTTGCAGGCTGTTTGACTGTGGCAATTATGGTATTGCCAACCCTCATAAGGACAACTGAGGAGGCGATTTTGACAGTAAATCCTCTCCAAGCACACGCCTCCCTTGCCCTTGGAGCGACAAAGATTCAAACCATATTTAAGGTTGTAATCCCTGATGCTATGGATGGGATTCTCGGGGGGATATTTTTATCAACAGGTAGGATTGTAGGTGAATCAGCAGCCCTAATTTTCACTATGGGATCTAATACTGATATACCAAAAGGCTTGTTCAAATCTGCTAGAACCATGGCAGTCCATATGTATGTGCTTTCTAGCGAAGGATTTCATGTCAAAGAAGCCTACGCCACAGCTGTCCTCCTACTAGTTTTTGTAGTTCTAATAAACTTTATATCTACAAAGATCAGCAAAAAAATTGTAAATGCCTAGGAGAATATTGATGAATAAGGATCATATTTTGGATAAAAAAATTGAAATAAAAAACAAGAATGTTAAAGATAATAGGGAAAAACTCCAAATGAACAATATGGGTGATGAGAGCGCAATCTTTGTCAAAGACCTGAATTTATATTATGGAGACTTTCAGGCCCTAAAAAATGTAAATATGGATATTAAAAAGAATAAAGTCACAGCTTTTATAGGACCTTCTGGGTGCGGTAAATCTACTACACTTAAATGTTTTAATAGGATGAATGACTTGGTAGATGACTGCAAAATAGAGGGCCTAATCGAAGTAGAAGGCCAAGATATTTATAAAAAAGATGTTGATGTTGTAAATCTTCGTCGAAATGTAGGGATGGTTTTTCAGTCACCAAACCCATTTTCAAAGTCAGTTTATGATAATATAAGCTATGGACCGAGAATCTCAGGTATAAAAGATAAGGACAAATTAGATGAGATTGTAGAAAGGTCCCTGAAATCAGCTGCTATTTGGGATGAGGTCAAAGATAAACTAAAACAAAACGCCCTATCTTTTTCTGGTGGTCAGCAACAGAGGATTTGTATAGCTAGGAGTCTTTCAGTAGATCCAAAAATAATTTTGATGGATGAGCCAACAAGTGCCCTTGACCCTATATCAACATCAGCCATAGAAGATCTTTGTGACCAGCTAAAAGAAAAATACACTATTGTCATAGTAACTCACAATATGCAACAAGCAGCCAGGATCTCAGATGAAACTGCATTTTTCCTTACAGGTGAGGTTATAGAAATGGATAAGACCTTAAAGATTTTCAATGACCCGGCTGACAAGAGAACCGAAGATTATATAACAGGAAGGTTTGGTTGATATGAGATTTAGATACAACAGCGATTTAGAATCTATAAAAAAAATGGGAGCAGATGTCATGCAGCTGATCCTAATCTCCTATGAGAGGATCGACCTATATTTAGAAAATAAAAATGTCGATAACTTAGATGATATAATAGATTTAGGAGAAGAAATTAGAAGGGCTGCTAGTGGTATAGAGAGATTTTGCTTTGAGCTCTTGGCCTTACAACAGCCTGTAGCCAGTGACTTGAGGTTTTTGCAAATGGAAATAAAGCTTGCATCAAGCCAAAAAAGAATAGCAAGCCACCTAGTATCAGTAGCTCAGATCCTAAAAGAATTTGATGTAAAAGGTCAAGAGATAGATTTTTTAAATAGATTTTTAGACAATCAAAAGCAAATGGTCAAGGATGGTATAGAAGCCTTTAATAACAAAGATCATGATTTGGCCCTAAAGACTATTGAAAAAGATCAAATCAACAATAAAATCTTTGTAGAGGCAATAAATTTTTCTGCCAAAGAAAACAAAGAAGAAAAAATAGATGCTCTTGACCTATCAAACAAAATCTTGCTTTTTAAATACTTTGAAAGATTAGGAGATAGGCTGGCAAGAGTAGCAGACTTAGCAACGAGGTTATAATGATATATGTAGTGGAAGATGACAAGTCAATTAGAAACCTAGTGGCCTATGCCCTAAAAGAAAAAGGCTATGAGGTAGAAAGCTTTGAAGACGGGGGAGAGATTGTAGATCTTATAAAAAAAGACCCATGTGACCTTTTGATTTTGGATCTGATGTTACCCAAAAAAGATGGGATTTCCATCCTGAAAGAGATCAGGACCTTCTCTGATCTGCCAGTTATAATTCTGACTGCCAAGACAGATGAGTTTGACAAAGTCATGGGTCTTGAAAGTGGGGCAGATGATTATATATCCAAGCCTTTTTCTATCCTTGAGCTTATAAGCAGGGTCAAGGCAGTTTTGAGGCGTTCAAAAAAGAGTGATGACAGTCAGCTTTCCTATAAAAATATCATAATGAATACCAAAAAAAGAACAGTAGAAATCGATGGTGAAAAGGTAGAGTTAACCTTTAAAGAATTTGAGATGCTCCAATATTTTATGAAAAATATAGGCAATGTCATAAAAAGAGATGATTTTCTTTTAAAAATTTGGGGCTATGACTACCAGGGGGAGACCAGGACTGTAGATGTCCATATAGCAAGCCTCAGGTCAAAACTCAAAGGCTCAGGAGATTTTATCAAAACTGTTAGGAATTTAGGGTATAAATTTGGTGAAATATGAATAAATTAACTAAAAAATCATTGATAATCTCAATAACCATAGCTAGTATTTTTGCTATGGTTTTTTCTCTATATACAAAAATATATATGCCGACACTAATTTTGTACTTGGTTTTTTTTCTACTACTTTTGGCAAATAATATATATATTGACAAAAAATTAGACGAATATAGCAAAAGCGTATCAAAATTTGACAGATTTTATGATTTTGATGGCATGGCCGAAGATTTTGAAGACGCTGGCAAGATCTATAGAAAACTTTTGAGAAAAAATGTCAGCCTAGAAAAAAATATTTCCCTCCTAAAAAGACAAATCAAGGAGATAAAAAATATAGCCTCCAATATGGAGGAGGGTTTTATAGTCTTTGATGGCAAAGGATCAGTAGAGCTTATAAATGATTCTGCAAAATCCTATTTATTGAAAGATGAGTCTACAAATCTTGATAATCTAATAGATGACAAAGATTACAAACTCGCTGTTAAAGAGGCCAAGATCCTATCAAAATCAAAAAGCCTATCCCTAGACCTAAATGGCTACCACCTAAAGGTTTTTATAGATCCTATAAGTGAAAATGCAAGCCTGGGTTTTGTTGTTATAGTCATAGACTACTCGGAAAGTAGAAAAGCAGAGCTTATGAGAAAAGAATTTTCATCCAATGTCAGCCATGAGCTAAAAAGTCCTTTGACTTCTATAAATGGCTATGCAGAGCTCATAGCCACAGGGATTGCCAAAGAAGATGATATAGAAAAATTTGCCAAAATCATATATGAAGAGGGCAACAGGCTCCTAGATATGATTGACGATATCATAAGGATTTCAAAGCTTGATGACAAGGGCCAGACTATAGAAAAAACCTATGTAGATGTAAAAGAAGAGATGGATAAAATAATAGAAAAGTTTAAAAGAAAGTCTGACCAAAAATCTATAAAAGTAGAAAATAACTTAGCTTCTTTTAGGGTCTATACCTCTAGGTCACTTTTTACAGATTTGTTGACAAATATCTATGAGAATGCTATAAAATATAATGTAGAAAATGGAGATATAATCATTTCTTCTCTTCTCTTAGAAAAATCTCTTAGGATATTTATAAAGGATACAGGTGTTGGTATAAGCGGACCTGACCAAAAGAGAGTTTTTGAAAGATTTTATGTGGCGGACAAAGCTAGGGATAGAAATGTAAAATCAACAGGCCTTGGCCTATCTATAGCTAAGCACATAGCAGACTTTTTGGATATGGATATAAAATTAGAAAGCAAACTAGGTCAGGGTTCAACCTTTATTATAGATATTAAAATCGACGATAAGCCAGACCTATATTGAAATATTATGTTAAATTTGATACAATCTATATAAAGACTAAAAAAGGAGAAAGATATGAAGCTAACTATATGCTCTTGCGCAAGATGTACAGCCCATGGTAATGAATATTTGTATGATTCTGCTGTGGTTGTAAAAAAAGATGTTGAAGTTGCCTACGAAGTAGATAATTTAGGAAACGCTCCTGAAATCGAAATTGCATATAAAAACATAATGGATGAGGTTGAAAATTCTGAGAGATTATCGCCAATTGTAAAATTAGATAATGAGTACATAACAAAGGCGAAACCAGAAGTTTTAATGGAAAAAATGTATGCAAAACTAAAACTAGACAGGGATAAGAGAAAAGCTGCTAGATAAGGATAAAAAATAAGTTAGTTGAGGTAATAAATGAAAGAATCGTACATAGATATTTTAAATATTAGGAGAATGGCCTTTGAGGCGATTGCAAAAATTGCCTATGAAAATAGGCCGCTAACAGATATAGGATTAGAAGTTTATAAGATCCTTCCTGGAGAAGAAGCATCCTATAGAGAAAATATATTTAGAGAAAGAGCTGTAATGGGCGAGAGGCTTAGGATGTGTATAGGTCTTGACGCAAGAACAGCTGACAAAACCGAAGCCATTACAGAAGGTCTTGCTGATATGGATGCTGATAGGAGAATCTACCATCCACCATTAGTATCAGTTATAAAAATTGCCTGTGAGGCTTGCCCAGAAAACAAGGTAACAGTCACAGACCAATGTCACGCTTGTATAGGCCACCCATGCGTCAATGTCTGCCCAAAAAACGCAGTAGAATACACAGCCAAGGGTGCTATAATTGATCAAGAAAAATGTATCAAATGCGGCAAGTGCGTTGAGGCTTGCCCATACAATGCTATAAATCATCAAAAAAGACCTTGTGCCGAATCTTGTGGTGTAAAGGCGATTAAATCAGATGAACTAGGTCGTGCATCAATAGATGAAGATAAGTGTGTAGCTTGTGGTAGGTGTATAATAACCTGTCCATTTGGAGCTATATCTGATAAGAGCGAGATCTATCAGCTAATAAAATCTCTCCAATCAGAAAGAAAAGTTTATGCAGTTGTGGCCCCATCCTTTGTTGGACAATTTGGAGCCCATGTATCACCAAAACAAATCAGAGAAGCTATCAAGCTTTTAGGTTTTGATGATGTTATAGAAGTAGGTCTAGGGGCTGACCTTACAACCCTAAACGAAGCCCACGAGTTTTTAGAGCTTGTACCAACAGGCGAAATTCCATTTATGGGTACATCTTGCTGTTTCTCATGGAAGTCTATGGTTAGAAAAAATTTCCCAGAGATAAATGACAAGATCTCAGAATCATCTACACCTATGATTTATTCTGGCAAGCAGATGAAAAAACTAGATCCAAACTGCGAGGTTGTATTTATAGGACCATGTATATCCAAAAAACTTGAGGCTCTAGAGCCAGAAGTAGCAGAGGTTATAGACTTTGTTATAACCTACGAAGAGCTTTTGGGTATGCTTTTAGCAAAGGGCATAGAGCCATCAGAAATAGAAGTAGAAGAAGACTTCATGGATGCATCTGCAACAGGTAGGTACTACGCAGTAAGCGGTGGAGTTGCCCAAGCTGTAGAAAAAAGAATCCATGAAATAGATCCAGACATAAAAGTAGAAATCGAAAAGGCAGAAGGCCTACATGATTGTGTAAAACTAGCCAGAATGGCCAAGCTTGGCAAGATGAATGGCAAGCTAATCGAGGGTATGGCCTGCATGGGTGGCTGCGTTGGTGGACCAGGTACAGTTGTCGATGACAAAAAATCTGGCAAAGCTGTATTGCAATTTTCTAAAGAATCAATATTCAAATCACCAGCTGACAATACAAAAATCCCAGCAGCAGACAAACCAGACGATAGCAAATTGCAAAAATAATAAATAATATAGGGGAGCTTTAAGCTCCTCTTTTTTGTGCGTAAATTTCTAAGTTTTTTATATATTTGAATTATCCTTGATACTGAAAATCGATTGCACAGTTTTATTTCATATGATAAAATAAAATATAATATATTATTAACAATATTAGAATAAAAATGAGGTAATTATGGTAAATAAAAAACTCCTAGCAATGCTTGAGGGATCAAAAAAATATTTGTATGTAAATTTACTTTTTCGCTTTGTGTCTCTCTTTATGCAAATTGGCATAGTTTGCATATTTAGTCAGGTTATTTCCTTAGTCTTTAGACAAAAGATAGGGGAGATTTCCCTAGTAAAAATTATTCTCTACGGGATTTTATTTTTGGCTATAAAACTTTTTTGTCAATATATGGTAACAAGAATTTCTTTTCATTCAACAAAATTTATTAAGGAAAAAATGAGGAAAATAATCTTTGAAAAACTTATTGACGATAGGATAGGCTTTGAGGAAAATTTGCCAACATCTGCTATTTTGCAATTAGCTGTGGAGGGGGTTGACCAGTTGGAGATTTATTTCACATCATATCTTCCACAACTTTATTATTCCCTATCATCAGCCCTAATACTTTTTGCCTGTATTTCCTATATCAGCAAAACTGCGGCAATTACCCTTCTAATTTGCCTGCCCCTAATCCCAGTTTCTATAATATTAATCCAGAAAATTGCCAAAAAACTTTTGGGGTCTTATTGGACATCCTATATGAGCCTTGCTGATATATTTCTAGAAAATCTGGAAGGCCTCAATGAATTAAAATCTTACGGAGCTGATTCTTATAGGCAGGACTTGATGGATAATTTCGCCGAAAAATTTAGAAAAGCGACTATGAGAGTCCTTGTAATGCAGCTAAATTCCACATCTGTCATGGATATTATAGCCTATGGGGGAGCTGCGGCTGGTATAGGAGTCGCCCTCATAGAATTTAGTCAAAGAGACATAAATATATTTGGTCTTGTATTTATCAGCCTTTTGGCTGCAGAATTTTTCCTTCCTTTAAGACTACTCGGATCATATTTCCACATAGCCATGAATGGAATTGCTGCCTCAAACAAGCTTATGGTCCTAATTGATAGCCTTGATAGGGACTTGGGAAATGAAAGTCTAGTAGGAGAAAAAATCGACCTTAGCTTTGATAATTTGACCTTCTCTTATGATGGCCAAAGGCAAATCTTAGATAACATTAATATTGGAATAAAAACAGGAGAAATCGTAAGTCTTGTCGGCCTAAGTGGGTCCGGTAAATCCACCCTTGCTAAACTAATCAAGGATCCAGGTCTTTCTTATGGAGGGAAAATCCTTATAAATGGCCTTGAAAAAAATTCTTATGATCCAAAAAGCCTTAATAAAAACATTATAAATGTGGATTTTGATGGCAAGGTCTTTAAGGGAAGTGTCAGGGAAAATTTAAAAATCGCAGGAGAAGACATCAGTGATGAAAAAATGCTAGAAGCATTAAAAAAGGTCAACTTATATGATTTTTTCAAAAACCAAGAAGGGCTTGATACAGAGATTTTAGAAAATGCTTCAAACCTTTCAGGCGGTCAAAGACAGCGACTTGTCCTTGCCAGGGCCTTTTTGTTTGATGGACTTTTGTATATTTTTGATGAGGCTACAAGCAATATAGATGGGCCAAATGAAGAAAAAATCATGGCCATAATCCAAAAATTTGCCAAAGAAAAGGCGGTTTTAATCATTTCCCACAAGCTAATAAACTTACTGGCTAGCGACAGGATTTATTTCTTAGAAGGCGGCAAAATTCAAAAATCCGGTACCCACTCAGATTTATATGAAAATTGTGAGTCTTATAAAAATATCTTTGATAAACAAAAAGAGCTTTGTTCTTATGCAAAGGGGGTAAGCTATGAAAACTAGGAGATCTAGCCTTGGTATAATGAAAAATATGATAGGCCTTGTTGGTGAATTAAAACCAGTCATGGCCCTAGCCATCATAATAGGCAGCCTTGGCCACCTTTGTGCAAGCTTTGTAACAATTCTTGCAGGCTATGGGATTTTGTCGAATTATCAAAACGACGGCAAAAGCATTTTTATAATAAAACTGATGGTACTTTTTGCTATCTTAAGGGGGATTTTCCATTATATTGAGCAATACGCCAACCATTATCTTGCCTTTAAAATTTTAGCAAAAATCAGACACCTTGTCTTTAAGAAAATGAGAAGTCTCGCCCCAGCAAAACTAGCTGGCAAGGACAAGGGCAATCTCATAAGCCTGATTACATCAGATATAGAATTGCTAGAAGTTTTCTACGCTCACACAATTTCACCGATTGGAATAGCCATAACTTACTTAATTGTAATGGAAATTTTCCTAGGAAGTTTTTCTATCTACCAAGCTATTCTGGCATTTTTTGCCTATATTACTATTGGCTTAATAAGTCCTATGGTAATTGGCAGAAAAAATTCTAGTCTGGGTCTTGATCTTAGGAATAAAACTGGAGAATTGAACTCTTTTGTCCTTGAAACTATCAGAAATATGGACGAGGTTAAGCAATTTGACCTAGAAGACAGACAGCTTTCTATACTCAGGAAAAAATCTAGGAAATTAAGATCAACTGCCAATAAACTTGATCAAATAAGGGCAGGTTCAGAAGCCCTAATCGGAGGCCTTATCCTAGTTTTCTCCTTTGCTATGCTTCTTTTATCCCTATTTCTTTATAAAAATAATATTGTCGACCTAAAGGGCTTTATCATACCAAGTATAGCCATGTTTTCAAGCTTTGGTCCCTTTGTTGCCCTTTCTAACCTGGGCAATATCCTCTCCCACACCCTTGCAAGTGGGGACAGGGTCCTAGATCTTTTGGAAGAAGAACCGATAGTTGACGAAGTTTTGGGAAATTATGACAAGAAAGCCTTTGAATCGGCAGAAATAGATAAGATTTCCTTTGCCTACGGAGAGGAGAAAATTCTCGAAGATTTCTCTTTGAATTTTGCAAAGGGCAAGATTTTTGGACTCTATGGCAAAAGTGGATCTGGAAAATCAACCCTCCTAAGACTTTTAATGAGGTTTTGGGATGTGGACCAGGGAGAAATAAGGATAAATGACAAAAATGTTAAAGAAATTCCAAGCAAAAATTTAAGACAAATGCAAAGTCTTCTTGGACAAGACACCTATATTTTTAATATGAGCTTAAAGGACAATATCAGACTTGCCAAGCTTGACGCTACAGACACAGAAATAATAGAGGCTGCAAAAAAAGCTTCTATCCATGATTTTATAAGTTCTCTACCAGAATCTTATGAAACCAGAGCCGGAGAATTAGGATCGACCCTCTCAGCTGGGGAGAGACAGAGAATTGGCATAGCTAGAGCCTTCCTCCATGACTCAGACCTCATGCTTTTTGATGAGCCAACAAGTAATCTTGATATTCTAAATGAAGCAAGCATCCTAAAATCAATAAAAAAAGAGAGCAAGGATAAGACTATTATTCTCGTAAGTCACTCCCTATCAAGCTTATCTATAGCTGATGAGAAAATTCAAATCAAGGGCAGGAGGAATTCCTAAAACCCTATATTTGTAAATGCGACATTTTTTAGATATAATATAGGAAAGTCTTTATAAGAGAGGAAATTTATGGGTCAAACTACTATGATGCTCATGATAATAACCATCATCTCAAAGGTTTTCGGATTTTTAAGAGAAGGTGTGATGGCTTATTACATTGGAGCAGGTGATCTAAAAAGTGTATATACAACAGCCAACACCCTGCCTGTAGTTGTGTCAAACTTCGTGGCAATGGGTATTATCTCAGGTTTTATACCTATATATAACAAAGCAAAAAATGAAGAGGGCGAGGAAGCCGCAGAGGAATTTACCTCAAATGTATTTAATATTTTGATGCGCTTTGCCCTTGGTGCGGTAATCTTTGGTATTGTTTTTGCAAGACCATTTTCCAAAATCCTAAGCCCTGACCTTGAAGGGGAATGGCTAGATCTTGCGACAAACTACACAAGAATAATGATGTTTGCAGTATTTGCCTATCTTTATTCTGCGATTTTTAGGGGGTATTTAAACCTCAAGGGCAATTTCTTTGATCCTGCCATTACAGGAATCTTGATGAATATTGTCATTATAATTTTCACAGTACTGACAGGCATCACAGGCAATCCTTATTTGTTGATCATAGGGGCTCTTTTGGGCAATGTTTTGCAGTATATGCTCTTTCCAAAGGCGGTAAGACAAGCAGGCTACAAACATAGCCGTTTTGTAGATATCCATAACAAATATGTAAAAAACTTGATGATAATTGCAATCCCAATCATAATATCATCAGCAGCAGGCGAGCTATCCATAATAGCAGACAACTCTATGGCATCAGCCTTTTTTGGCAAGGCATCTGTAGCCAAACTTTTCTATTCCAAAACCATGCTGACCTTGATAACAGGAGTCATCACAGTATCTGTCACTACAGCGATCTTTCCAAAGATTGCACAATTGGGCCAGGCAGGGCACATAGAAAAGATGAAAGAAAACATATCATCAGCAGTTGTCACAACTATGAGCCTTGTTATACCAGCTACAATCGGCATGATGGTTTTGTCAGAACCAATTATCCAGCTAGTTTTTGAGAGAAAGGCCTTTACAAATGATGATACAATCATAGTAGCAAGCCTACTTTTTGCCTACGCTCCCTATATAATCTTCCAATCCCTAACTGATGTTATCGATAGGGGATTTTATGCAGTAGGTGATTCAAAAACTCCGGTAATAATAGTTGTAATCCAACAAATCCTAAATATAGGCATGAATTTTATCTTTATAAAATACTTTGATCTAGCAGGTCTAGCCTATGCTACAGTCTTATCCACAGCCATAGGATCGATGACCATGCTTTATAAATTTAGGGACAATTTTGGATCTTTTAAATTTAGACAGGCTCTCATATCGCTTATAAAAATAGGACTTGCCACAGCCATAATGGCATTTCTTGCAAGCAAAGTCCACAACTTTTTTGATGCAAGGACTGGCCATATCACATCACTATTATTATCAATAGCTATAGCAGGTTTAGTGTATGTATTCTTGATCCTTATAGCAAGGATCCCAGAAGTCATGGACCTAGTAAATAAACTTTACCATAAGATATCAGGCAAAAAACAAAATCCAAAAAGAGTGGCAAAGAGAAAAAGAAAAAAGAATTACTAAAAAAAGAGATGGAATAGCCATCTCTTTTTTAATGATTTTTAATTTCCAAAGCAAATAAAGAAAATAGATTTCTCCAAGCGGGGATTCGCCCTTAGTCGACCACCCCAACTTCTTATCTCGTACGGAGTCATGCCCCAACCCTTATCTCGAGCGGAGCGCAGCGGAGTCGAGAGATCTCTTTTCAAAATTATTTTTAATTTCCAAAGCAAATCAAGAAAAGAGATTTTTCCATGCAGGCTTCGCCCTTAGTCGAAACAAGGGATATTTACCTAGGTATCAATGGTCAAGGCTTGTCATTCCGAACGCAGTGAGGAATCTCATGATTTAAAAACTTTCCTGTTTTGTGAAACCTAACATTACTTCTAGATAACTTTTGCCAGGTCTAGAAAAAACTCATAAGCTAAAAATTTTCACCTTACCTCAAACCTGACTGAGCCAACTATTATCTCGACCGGGAATTACCACCAACTCTTTATCTCGTACGGAGTCACGCCCCAATCCCTAATCTCGTACGGAGTCACGGCCAACCCCTTATCTCGAGCGGAGCACAGCGGAGTCGAGAGATCTCTTTTCAAATCATTTTTAATTTCTAAAGCGAACAAAGCAAATAGATTTCTCCATGCGGGCTTCGCCCTTAGTCGAAACAATGGATATTTGTCTAGGTATCAACGGTCAAGGCTTGTCATTCCGAACGCAGTGAGGAATCTCATAATTTTAAAATAGTCCTGTTTTGCTAGATCTCTTACATTTTCATTATCTGACTTTTTATAAAAATCGAAACTATCTTTGAAAAGTTTTCCAAACTTGTAATCTTGCAAAAATCTGCCCCGTAAATCATTTTGGCATTTTCTACATCATCATCCTCACCAGTAAAGACACCGAGGACTGCTATGTCCTCATTTTTTATATTTCTAATCTCCTTTGACGTATCCTTGACTGCCACCTCTCCTGTGTATTGGTCTTTTTCACGGAGTTTTATGGTGTTTATATTGGATTTTTCGTCATTGGGTTTGGCATCTGTCAGTATTATCAAAATATGTTTTTCATTTTCATTTTTCTTATCAATTAGTTCATTTATAAGTCTAAAGGCAAGGCCGTCCCTGTTTGACCCAGAGGCATAGTATTTGAAAATTTCATCATTTTTGTGCTTTTCATTATAGTCCCTATAAAAATTTACAACTGTGTGGTCTCTGAGACTAGAAAAACTCATCACTCTGATAGGGATCCCTACCTCATCCATGGCATTTTCTATGATGTAGGCTTGGTTGGCAATTATTTCTGCCCTAGAGTGCTGGCTGGCAGACCCGTCCAGGAGGAGGTCAACCTTAAAACTTGCCATTTCGTCATTTTCTATATTGTCAAAAATATCAAAGTCCTTGACCACATTTGCTCTCCAAGCTTTTTTGCCATCAACAAGGCCATAGGACTTGGAGACCTCAGCAAAGTCCTCGTAGTTGGCTATGGAGTTTTTTATAGTCTGGGCAAGCTCTTTTATGGATCGGTTATTTATTGCCAAATTTTTTTCTATATAAGATTTGTTCTTTTCAAAAACCTCATCACGGTTTTTCTTATAAAATTTAGCATTGGGCCTGTCAGTGTAGTCACCCCTGGTAAAATAAAGCTTTTTGCCAGAGTGGATGCCCTTGGATACTTTGTTTTCTAGGTTTTTGACAAGGATTTCTGGATAGATTGATTTGCCATAAAAATCCTCTATAAATTCATTGGTCCCGTGGTAGCCTTCTTTGTCAGCGTTTATGAGGACCATGTGCCTGTCCATGTCCTTGGTTTTTTCTTCTAGGTAGATGTTGCCGGTAAATTCTGCCGACCCTATATTGAACTGGTCTTTGATAAATTCATCAGAAAAATCTAGCTTTTCGCTCTTGGACTTGCCAGATTTGAAGTCTTTTGCCTTTTCTTCCCTGACCATGTCCTCAAAAAGACTGGCGTCTTCTCTTTTTCTTTCAAATCTAAAAAAGGTCTTAAAAACCTTGTTTAGTTTGTCAATAAGGTCTGTAGTTGATAGGGTGTAGATAGAAAAAATCTCATCAAAGATTGACCTTAAAAGTACTCCCTCTATGATGGGTTTATCCAAAACCTTGCCATAGTAGGCTTTTTCTATCTGTTCTTTGAGATCTTTTGGATCGTGGAAGGAGTATTTTCTGAGGATGATTTTGGCAAAAGATTTTCTAAAATCCCCTATAACTAGGTTATCTCCTGCCAGGCTCTTGTAGGCGATATCCTCCATCAAAAGCTGGGTGATAAAGGCAAATTCAGAAAAAAATGGATTTTCATCTCTCAGATAATCAAAAAAAGCATCCAAAATATCAAAATCGAAGGTTTTTATGATAAAACCTGTGGTCATATTTTTATAAATCTGATCCATAGGATAGGATTTTCGTGGGAGAAAATCATACTTTTCTGCAAAATCCCAAATCACATTATATTCTCTGATCTTTTCTAGCTTGTCATTCATCAAAAATACTCTCGTCTATTTTTTCTGGTATTTTTGTCCTTATGGCATCAAGGACGATTTCCCTTTCAAAATTGTCAAAAGATTTATTTACAAGTCCCATTTTTATAGCATCCATTGGATTTAGCCCTATTTTCATAGTTTCTATTGCCCCAATCAGCCCCCTAAGGTCTACTGCTTTTGTTGATATCTCATTGTTTTCGCTCTTAGTTTGTAGGGAAATAAAGCTATCTATAAAGGCTTTTCTGTATTTTTCTTTTAGAGTTGGGAATTTATCCCTTAGGAGCTTATCCAGGTTGGCTTTGGAAATATTTGGTACATTTATAATCATAAACCTAGATGCCAAAGCTTCGTTAAGCTCACGAGTGCCGACATAGCCGTAGTTCATAGTCCCTATAAATCTGGTATTAGGATCTAGGTCTATCTTGTCAAAGCCAGATATATCTATGATCCTCCTGTGGTCAAGGGAGGCATGGAGGACAGAAATAGCCTCGTTTTTTGCCATGTTGATCTCATCTAGGATTGCAAAACCGCCCCTTTCTGCTGCCTCATAAACTGGGCCCTTTCTAAAGATAACCTCTCCATTTTTGAAGGTATCAGCTCCTATGAGCGACCCAAAATCAGTATTTACATGAAAGGATATATTGTAGGTCGGTCTTTTAAAAAGATAGGCCAGATTTGCAGCTAGGACATTTTTGCCCGTAGCCTTGGCCCCTGTTAGGAGGATATTTTTTCCCGCCAAAAGGGCTGCGATTGCTTCTTCTAAAACCTCTTTGCCATAATATTTATACTCAGGCCTTATAATCCTATCGTCATTATCAAGCCCATTTTCTTTTCTATATTTTTCTAACTTGGCGATCAAAGTCTCATTGACCCCTTGTTCTTTTAAATATTCAATCATATTTCACCTCCGCTTTATTATACATTTATGATATGAAAAATCACTTGCTATAATTGGCAAGAAAAATAAAAATATTTCTTAAAGCAAGTAATATAGTTGAAAAACCAAAGAAAACTACTTTATTTTAATGCTAAAATGATATATAATTAGAATAGGTTTAATATTTACCTAAATTGATAAAGCAATTATTTTTCTTGACATCAAAAAAGGAGGAAAAGATGAAGAAGATTAGGAAGTTTACGGCTCTTTTGATCGCCATTATTATGATGGCATCAAATATAGGCCCAGCTTTTGCTACTAGCCTAACTCATGATAGTTGGAGATCGGATATCATAAACGACAAAGATCCAGTTAGGCCAGCAAAGCTAAAAGAGGGAGAAAATTCTGTGGATTTTATAAAAGATCCAGACCAACCAGATATCTACACCTTGCGTACAGACTACAAGGTACAAAGAGGTGAGAGATATGATATAAACTATCAGCCTTATATAGCAAGCGTAGGTGCTGATGCAACAGATGATGAACGAGAAAAGGTCAAAAAAGAAATCACCTTGCCAGACCTTGCTGGTTATGATAAAAACCAGCTTGATGATACCTACACAATTGACTATGATACAGTTAAAAAGGCAGCAGAAGATGGCCAAACAATTGGTAATGAAGAGATTGGCTATGAAAAAAAAGCTTGGCAAGATTTTAGATACAAGGCCAAGCCAAACCAAATCCAAATCAAACATATTTTCCAATCCCTGGAGGATTTTTCTAAATATACAAATCCTGACGGTAGCCAAGGAGAAAAAGGCCAGCTTGTAACAATTCAAAATGGTAATACAGGATCGACCATGGAGGTAAGCCCTTTAGATGGGCCAGAGAGAAAAGGCTTTGTTCCTGAGCAAGCAAATATTACCATGAGGGTACCAGAAAATGCTGAAAACTTTGTTTTAGAATACCGCTACAACCGTGACCACTTTGATGTGACTTTCGACACTGCTGGTGGAACAGCCCTACCAAGCCGTACCCTCTATTACGAACAAATAGTACCAATAATAGATGAAAATCAAATCCCTACAAAGATAGGAGGGGTTCTCCAAGGTTGGATGCCATCAATTGACCTAGAAGGCAGTTTAGATAATGTTAAAACTACTTTTAAGAAAGACGAAATAATCAAAGATGCTAATGGCAAGGCTATTTTAAACCTAGATGCAAAAATAAAAATGCCTGCAAGCAAGATCACCTTCACAGCAGTGTGGAAGGATAAAGAAAAGGCAGATTATGCTATCCAGTTCTGGGCAGAAAAGTCAGACCACGCTGATGGTGCTTCTATTTTAGAAAAATACGACTATATGGGCACCCGTGTTTATAAAGATGCTGATACAGGAACAAGAGCTGACCTGGATAATGAACCTGTAAAAGGACTAAAATTCCCTGACCTAGACCAAGCCCGTTTACAAAAGATTTGGAATGGCGATAAATTTAATCGTGGCAGAAATCTTTATCTAAACAAGTTCTATGTTTACAACCAAGATTTAACTCATGAGCAAAATGTGGACCCTAAGGATGCAAACCTAGTGAAATCTGTATCATCAACAGGTAAAACTGTATATAATATCTACTACGATAGACAGGTTTACGACCTATACTTTACAAAGTCCAATGCACAACCTGATAAAAACACCCTCTACCCTGAGATTTGGGGCTACGACCAGAAAAAGGGAGAGGCGGTCATGCTAGGTGGTCCTGGCAATCTTTACCACTACAAGGCGAGATTTAATGAGATGATGTATAAGTGGCCAAACGATGCCAAGCAAACCAAGGGTTTCACACCTGGTTACCAATCTTTCGGCTGGGGACCAAACTACGCTGTCCCTTATTGGCCTCTTCATTTAGACACACCTCCTTATAGGCTTAATGCTGATGAGTTCCTAGACATGACAGATTATACTAATAAGGGCGGCTATACTAAGCACATAGATAAGGGCGATGGCACAACCATTGATCTTGCTCCATTCGACTTCACAACCCTTTCCTTTGGTATAAAACAGGATCATCCTTCTATCCCTCACCATATGGACTTTTGGATGGACGGCTTTAAGGACGGTGAAACCATCATTCGTTACGACCTTGTTAGGACCAAAGCGGATACAGCTTCTCTAACCTATGGTCACAAATATCCGATAGTTACAGGCTTTACTCCTTATGGCTATAAGCCTAGAACTGCATGGCCAACTATTGAAGAGGGTAGTGAGGAAAACGGCCGTGTTAATGAAGAAGGAATTAATGACCTAAACGACGAACGTGATGATATTACTCCTAACACTTGTGGGACATACTATAACAACAATGGAATCAAACTCCCTATCGGTCAGCTAGACTTTATATCAGTTTTCTTTAGCGATTCCGATGAATATGGAGACGTAAAGGAAGGTGGTCAAGCATTTGAAGAAAACGGCTACCTTCGTTACAAATACACCCGTAACAAGTACCCACTAAGGTTCAACTACGACCCATCAATCATTAGGGATGATTCTTATTTTAATTCTAAAAATCAATTAGATACCTTCTATGAATTCCCACTAAAGGTCCTAAGCCCTGATTTGGTAGATTCAAATCTAGATAGGGAAGATAGGGAATATTTCAAAGAAGACCCAAAAAACTTTTTAGACAATCCGGAAAACCTACAAAAATTGGGCCTTACAGACTTAGTATTTACAGATACTGATGGCAAGTTAAAAGTTAAGCGTCCTGACAACTTATCAGATCAAATGGTCTTTAAGGGTTGGGCCCTAGACCCAGCCGGCACTAAACTTGTTTGGGAAAACAAGGACGAAAAGATGCCTACCCATCCACTTAACCTCTATGCAAAATGGGACGAGCCTGATTATAAATGGAAGGTAACCTTTGATCCAGACGGCGGCAGTCTAAAAAACCTCAAAGAAGAAAGTATAACCCAGAAACGCAAAACCATCCAAGAAGGTGATATAGGCCAAGAAGAAGTAAATACCTATGCCAAAAAAGAAGATAACGATGGCAACAAACAAGTATTTACAGTTATTCAAAGACAAAAACTTGTAGAGCCAAAAGCAAAACCTGTCAAAAAAGGTTATGACTTTATGGGCTGGGAAATAATCCGCTACAAGAAAAACGAAAAAGGCGATTACACAGATGAAGTTGACACTTCATATCGTGACACATACGGAGTTCCAGAGCTTTATAGCTTTGGTAATGACGTAGTAGCTCCAGTCTACCTAAAAGCAATTTGGGTTCCTAACCAAAGAGTAGATATCAATATAGAACACTACATGCTGGATAAAAACTACGAATTAGACAAAAAGATAAGCCCAAACCCTATTCCAGACAAGTTAGAAGATAAGCGTGCAGGCTACCTAGTAGCTACAACTGGTGATAGGCAAGATGATGAATACATCCTAGCTCCTCAATCAGAGCTTGAAGATAATCTGACTGGTGACATGAAGACAATATATGAAGAATATAATAAGCGAGTTGGATTAAATAACTCATTCTTCCAAACCTTTAGGGTTGAACCAGAGAAGAGATTAAACACAGAAACAAATGAGCTTGAAGATAACCCTGATGTCAAAGACAATGTCTTTAAATTCTTCTATAGACCATATAGAAAACGTGAGTACAAGGTCAACTATATAGATGAAAGATTTAAAGGCAAAGAAAAAGAAGAAGGTGCGGCTATTATAGACCAAGAACTTGTTAAAAATGGTAACCGCCATTTTGACGCAAGAAACTACAGGAGAATACCAGGTTGGAAATTGGTAAGTGCTCCACAACAACAGTTGTTCTTTGATGTCGACGAAAAAACAAATGAGTTCTTAGGTATCAATGGTACAGGCAAAGATGAGATTACCTTCTATTATAAGGACGTAAGAGTAATCGAAGTTCCAAATAAAAATGACCCAGTACCAGATGGCTATGTAAGAGTAACTTATAAGGCAGACAAGGGCGGAGCATTTACCGACAAGGAAGGAAATTCAAAGACAGAATTATACTACGATGTAATAAAAGGACTTAAATCTGACCTACTTCCAGTTCCAAAAGAACTAGAAGAAGGTAAAGAAAAAGAAGAAGGCAAGTACTACATCACTCCAGAAACTGGAAAGAAATTTATCAAATGGGATGAAAAGCCACTATTAAACAAAAATACAATAGTTGATAACGATACAAAAGACTTCTATGTATTTACAGCGAAGTTTGAATGGTCAGGCCTAACAGCATCTGGCCTAGTAAGAACAGAAGCCTTCAAAGACCCTGATAACAAATGGACAAATGACTTTGCTCCTACTATTGATCAATTAAAAGCACAATTAGTTTGGAGAGAAAAAGACCAAGTAAAAGATCTTCCAGCTGGAGCTGTAATAAAATTATTTGACGAAGCTGGAAACGAACTAACTAAAGACGATCAAGTTTATAATTTAGTAAATGAAAAGAAAGCTGCCGATAAGGATGAGCTTGTTCGTACAGTAAATATCAAGGCCAAAGTTACTTTCACAGATGGCAAAGACCCACAAGAACTTGATATACCAATTACAGTCTACAAAAACGTCTACGAAGCCCTTACAACAGGAGAAAAACCATTATTCTTATCAGACGCTGAAAAAGGTGAATTGAAAGATATAACTGGAAATTATGTAAGGGTAACAGTAAACCCAACAGGTAAACCAGGGGAAAAAGATAGCAAGATTTATTATGTAAATCCTAAAGCCTGGGTAGAAATTCCTGAAATCAAATTGACAGATACAGAAAAAGAGAACTTAGGTTTTACAAATTGGACAGCAGATAAAGATGCTCAAAATGAAAATAAAGTCGCAAATGGTGTCTATGAGTTTACAAAACGTCATATGTTTACAGAAAACACAATAATTTCACCAGGATTTGCTAAGGATGTAGTAGAACAAACAGATCCAAATAAAAAGCCAGACGTACCTAAGACTTATGTAAAAGTAATTGTTAAGACAACTGATAATGCAACTGATGAAACTAAGTTTGAAAAAACCTTCTGGGTTAACCCAACTAAGGAAGTTCCTATAGATGTAACAAATCCAACAGGCAAGACTGTAGCGGCAGACCCTACAAAAATTGGCACAGTTGGCTATACAATGAATTTCTCTAAGTGGAAATCAGAAGAAACTACTCCAAGAACTTGGGAAGACAAGATAGTAGGAAAATTCGAAAAAGAAACTACAATAGTAGCAAAATATTCTGTAAAACCTGAGGTGGTTAAACCTCAAGTACCAAGTGCAGATACAGTCCATACCCCACAAGGCAAGACTCCAACAGTAGAAGAAATTACCAAGATGATTATCCCTCCAGAAGGTAAAACTATTAGAAAGGTAACAATAGTTGAAAATCCAGATGTAAACAAACCTGGAAAGAGTATAGCAAAAGTAATCGTTGAATACACTGACGGTTCAAGCGTTGGTACAAATGACAAACCGTTAGAAGTCCCAGTTCAAGTTCACGAGCCAATTGTTCCTGCGAAACCAGACGGTACTAAGCCAGAAGGAGCTATGGATAATTATGTAAAAGTAATCTTCAAAGCTGGCGAGGGCGGAAGCTTATCAGGTGACACAGTCTACTATGTAAGCCCAGAGGTAGAAGTCGATATGACAAAATCTGCCGCTGCTATAACAAAGACTCCAGATATAGGATACTTTGTAGATGGTGAAAAATGGGATAATATAGAGGGTAAAAACCTAAAAGATATATTTAAAGACCCTGAAACAGAATTTGTATTTAACTTTAGCAAATCAGCTGATATAGTAGAAAAAATTGACGAAAATACAAAAATCCCTAATGGCTATGTCAAAGTCACCTTCAAAACCGAAGATAAAAATAAGGGCAAACTTGAGGGAGACAAAGCAGAAAAAATCTACTATGTAAATCCAAAAGCTGGTATTAAGCTAAAAGTTTTAGAAAAAGGTCAAACAGCAGGCAAAAAAGAACTAAAAGTTCCTGAAACACTTCCTGCGAAAAACTATGTATTTGATAAATGGCAAGAAGGAATCGACGAAAAAACTCCAATCACAAGCGAGAGAGTACACGTTGCCATCTTTAAATATGGCCAAGTGACCTTGACCTATAAAAAAGGTGGAGATGATGTATCTGGAGATCTTCCAGCTAAGACAACAGCAAATTACGGCGCAACAGTAGGACTTGCAGGACCAGGCAATCTAGCAAAACCAAACTCAACCTTTAAAGGCTGGAAGCTTGATGGAGAAGATGACAAAATATACCAACCAGGCGACCAAGTGACACTAGAAAAAGCAAGAACAGCCACAGCCCAGTGGGAGGAAAAACCTCATACAGTCAAATTTGTTTCTAGAGGAATAGAAATTGGTCAACAAGAAGTTAAACACAATGAACAATTGAAAAATGTAAATGAACCAAAAATAGAAGGTAAGGTCTTTATGGGTTGGAAGGAAAATGACAGTGATAAAGAATACTTTGATTTAACTACACCAATCACAGCAGATAAAACCCTAGTAGCAATCTGGCAAGACCCTGTACAAAAAATTGATGAAAATGCCACAGTAGAAGATAAATTTATCAAAGTCACATTCAAAGAGGGTGACCATGGCAAATTAAATGACAGTAAAAATCCTGAGTTTGATAAAGTAACCTACAAGGTTGCAAAAACACTATCATTCGAAAAAGCTGAGAAAAATGGCATGGAAGTACCTGGTATAAAACCAGCCAAATACTACAAGGCCAAAGATGAAAACTCAGGTTGGGATAAGACTCTTGACTTGATACTAGGTGCAAATGAAACAGAAAAAGTCTTCACAGCTAAGTACGAGCCAATAGCAGACGTAATCCCAGTAGACCCAGCAGTTACTGATGAAGAAGAGATCAAAAAAGAAAAACCTGAGGGCATGGTGCTGGTAACATTCTCAGTTGATGAAAGCAAAGCCTTCATGGATGGTAATAGTAGATTCTATGTAAAAGCAAACACAAGAGTTGATATTACTCCACCAGTTGTTCATCCTCGTACATTAGAAAATGATCAACCAAATGATTATGAATTTAATGGATGGAACTACGAAAAAGATGAAGAAAATAAATATAATTTTATCTTTAAAGAAGATACAAATATTGACGATGGAAGTCTTGTTAAGCCAATAATTACGAT
The DNA here is from genome assembly GCF_900128415.1 of Anaerococcus mediterraneensis. NCBI lineage: Bacteria > Bacillati > Bacillota > Tissierellia > Tissierellales > Peptoniphilaceae > Anaerococcus > Anaerococcus mediterraneensis. Next base: position 1,912,225 of record NZ_LT635772.1, on the reverse strand, counting down.
AAGACATCCAAAGTCCAATGCTACTGTAGTATATGTTAGTGAAATTACTGAAGGAGCAACTGCATATATTGAGGTAATTAGGGGATCAAATCCACCAGTTCTAATTGAAGCCGTTACTAATGATGATGGAGACGTTGTATTTAAAATACCAGGAAAATTAGGTGGTAAATTAAGAAGACGTGATAAAATAAGAGCTTATTCTAAGCTAAATAATGTACAATCCGATATAAGAGAATATAGAGTAAGGTGATATGATGAAAAAACGAATAATGTCATTGCTCTTAGCATTAATGATGTTAATTCAAATCCTTGTACCGCAAAAGATATTTGCAGAGGGAGACAGTACTCTCCCTCATGGCAAATATACAACTGTGGGCAAGATTGATTATAAGGCATTTGATTCTAAGACATTGATAGAAATGAATAAGGTTGCAGCGAGGAATAGAAAAACTAAAAGCAAAGATAAAGGCGTTAGTTTATATAGTCCAGGACCTTATTTTGGAGACGATAACGAACCAACAGATGAAAAAAAGCTAAAGTATCATGGAAACGTAAAGGCCAAACTAAGTGTAAAAGGACTTAATGGTGGAGAATTCCAATGGAATGAAATCTTTGGAGTAGATAAAGATGGAAATCCAAAACCTGCACAATTAATATTTACACAGATTAATGACGACACAGGTGTTGAGACAGGTGTAGAACGTTATTTAAAAATAACTGAAGCTGGAACATACGCCTGGACAGATGGTGATAAAAATCCTGCCGAACTTCCATTGTTCAATAACAAATTTGAACCTTTTTCCTACGAAGTAAGGATAGATGAGAATGTAGCAGATAAAGTCAAACTACTAACAGCTACTTTCTTTGGGTCAGAGGATGCATCCCCAACCTTTGAAGAACCAGACGCTGATGGCAGGATTAAATTTAATTTAACTTTAGAGCTAACTTTAGGACAAGTAACATCAACTAAATTTACATCAAAATGGAATACAGGCCTTAAGGAAACAGATAGACCACAAATCCAAGCCGATGCAACATTTAGTGGTACCTATATGGGTAAGGAAAAAACTAAAGATCTTACTATTGACTTACCAAAAAATGATACAGACGAAGTTATTGTAAGAGACCTTGATGATCAAGGGGATCCTAATTTAGTCATAGCAGAACGTCTTAATAATAAACCTAATATAGGAATTAAGAAAGATACACAAGGTTTAACTTTTGAAGAAAATAATGAAGTTAAGACTGTCAAGTCAGGCGACCACAAATTCGAATACGACTTCACCTACGATGTCATAAACGGCGGTAAGCTCACCATGACAGAGATCATCCCAGTGACCTTTGATGCCAATGGTGGTAAGTTTGCTTCTATTACTGAAGAAGGGGCAAAGCAAGAAATCATAAAAGAAGTTGACTATGATGGCACTTTAACTGACAAGGCCGAAACTCCTACAAAGCCAGGTAAGGCTTTCAAGGGCTGGACTACAGATAAAGATGGAAAGATTCCTGCAACTGATAGCGATTATAAAGACCTTAAAGCTGCCAAGACTTTTTATGCAATTTGGTCCGACGAAGACATCCAAGTTGAAGAGCTTAAAACTACTGAATCATTTGGAAGCTTTCCTAGAAGAGGGGAACCAAAATTCACCAATGACTTTGTTCCTACATTTGAGGATTTAAAGAGGCAAGTTAAGGTCAAAGATGCCAATGGTGATTTTGTAGCACTACCTGATGATGTAAAATTCTCTATAGTAGACGGAACAAAAGAATATACAGAAGATAGCGTTGACCTAAAGAAATTTCTTTATGACAAGGTAAAAGAGAATAAGGATGACGAAGTCTCAAGAACTGAAACAGTAAAGGCAAAGGTCAAATACTCTGACGGGACTGAAAGAAAGGTAGAAATCCCTATTACGGTCTTGAAAAATATCTATAAGGGTAGTGACCAAGGCGGCAGGTTCCCACATATACCTGATGACTATGTAAAGGTAACCGTTGATCCGACAGATAAAGCTCAAAACCCAGATAAGGCCTATTACTATGTAAATCCTAAAGCCAAAGTTGAAATTCCAGGCAAAGGTAAAGACCCAGTGGGAGCTGGTGACAATATCTTTTCTAAGTGGACCATAAAGGCAGATAATGATACTGTTGAGTCTGACTATACATTTGGAAAGAGACAAATCTACGATAAGGACTCTACAATCACCGCCAAATATGGAACTGGGAAAATCAAGATTGTTTATCTTGATGAAAATAACAAGGAAATCGACACGAAGTATCAGATAACCGGACAAGATTACCCTTCAGAAAAATCTGGTGGCCTTGGTGGAGAGGCTGATCAGCTTCAATTTCCTAGCAAAGGCCCTAAATTTAAGGGATATGTCTTTAATATTAGAGATGACATAAAGGGCAAATACTATAAGGACCCAAAAGATCCTGATAAACTAGATACAGTCACTTACAAATACAATAAAAAAGTAACAACAAAAGATCCGAATAATGATAATGCTTACTTTAAAGTAGTTTTCGATGCCAATGGTGGTTCACTTGGACAAGATACTCAAAAGACTCTTTGGGTGTATATGTTTACAGGTGACAACCCAGTAACCTTTGAAGAAGCTAGGGCAGAAATAGAAAGCGAATACGGCCTTCCAAATAAAGACAAGGCTGAATTTAAAGAATGGCAAGACAAGGCAGATGACGGATCAAAAATTGCTGATGGTTATGTAGTAAAGGTCCCAAATTGGGATTGGACAACATACCCTGAGGATGGTTATACACCAGAAATTTTCTACGCCCACTATGAACAAGCCAGCGCTCTTGTTAAATACCTTGACCTAGACGGCAAGCCTATTGCTGATGAATTTAGAATTGACACAGAAAACTATCCAACAGAAAAAGAAGGCAAAGCTGGCGAAACTATAGCTAATGATGTCTTTACAGAAGAAACTGCCCCTAAGTTTACAGGCTATAAATTTAACAGGATCGAACTAAATCCAAAAGATGGAAAATATAGCCTAGACAAGAAGACAACAATTAAGATTTACTACGAAAAAGTTCCTGATGTCATTCCTGCAAATCCTGATGGAAGCAACCCTGATTCAGTACCTGAAGATTATGTAAGGGTAGAGTTTGTACCAACAGACAAAGGAAGCATGGATGGAGACAAAGTTTTCTTTGTAAATCCTAAAAAGGAAGTAACTATACCAGTAAGTAATCCAAAAGCTAATGCTACTTACAAATTCAAAGAGTGGAAGATGGGTGCAAATGCTGAGGGAGAAAAATATACTCCAAGCACTCCTAAAAAGTTTACACAAGATACAACTATCACAGCAACCTATGAGGAAACAGAAAATATTATTCCTTACGACCCAAGCGTACCAGATCCAATGGTTAGACCAGATGGCTATGTAAGAGTAACTTTTGCAGCAGACCCAGGCTTAAAATTAACAGAGCAAAAAGCATATTATGTAAAGAAAAATGCAGGTATAACACTTGGAAATGCTGAACTTGAAAAACCAGGATACGAAGCACAAACTGGTTACAAGTTTACAGAATGGGACAAAAATGATGAGACTATTATAAACACTGATATAGTTGTAACAGCAAAGGCTACAAAACTTGACAATGTTATTCCGGAAAAAGATAAAAATGACAAACCAAATGAAAAGCCAAAAGGCTATAAGGAAGTAACATTTGTAGTAAAAACTGGAGATGAAGTTAAGGGTTCAATTACTGGCGTTGCAAAATTCTATGTAAACCCTACAGAATATGTTACAATCAATCCACCAGCTACAAGTGCCAACACAGGCTATGAATTTGGAGCATGGGATAAGGATGCTACAATCCCAACAGTTTATAAAGATGATGCAACAATCACAGGGTCTTTTAATGGTTTGAGTGATGTCATTCCAAAAACAAAAGATGATGACTCAGAAAAACCAAAAGGCTATGTAACAGTAAGCTTTGAAATAGAAGGCCAAGGCGGAAAGATTGCTGAGGGTGAGAAGACAACATACTTTGTAAACCCATCTAAAGAAGTAACAATCAATCCACCAAAGACCCAAGCTGATACAGGATATGAATTTAAAGAATGGGATAAAGATACAAGTAAAGCTAAAAAGTATGACCAAGACACCACAGTCAAAGGTTCTTTCAAAAAGCTTGATGACATAATCCCATCAACTGATGACAATGGAAAGCCAAACGCCAAACCAAAAGGCTATGTAACAGTTACTTTTGAAAAAGGCGATAACGGTAAATCAATAACAGGTCAAACTGTTTACTATGTAAATCCAAAAGCAGACCCAGTTAAAACATTAGGCGATACATCAATAGCAAAACCAACAGTAAAAGCTGAAACAGGCTATAAGTTCACTGGCTGGAATATTGCTGATACAAAAGAAATATTAAGTGATATAACAGTTACAGCACAATATAAACCTATTGATGATGTGATTCCAAAAGATAAGCCAACAGGTGGAGAAAATGAAAAACCTGATGGATACATCACAGTCACATTCGAAAAGGGTGCTAATGGAGAATTAGAAGGAAATACAACATTCTATGTAAATCCTAATAAGGCAGTTGTGCTTGAGGATAAAGCTCCAACTATAAAACCAAATACTGGATACACTTCAGCAGGTTGGGATACAAGCATCAACAAAGCAATCCAATATAAGGACGGCGATAAAATTACTGCTCTTTATAACGAAAGAAGAGACGTAATCCCACAAGAAAATCCAGATGGTACAGATAAGCCAGCAGGCTACCTAACAGTAACATTTGATAAGGGTGACCATGGAAAAGAAATAACAGGCAAAACTGTCTACTATGTAAAACCAAACAAAGAAGTAACAGTCCCAGCTCCAACTGTAAAACCAGAAACAGGTTGGAAGCAAAAAGACGGAGACCAAGCTTGGGATAGTCTATTAACCCAAACATTTAGTAAAGACACAACAATTAAAGCCCAATATGAAGAACTAAAAAACATAATCCCAGGAGACCAAACTAAACCTGATGGATATGTTACAGTAACATTTGAGGTTAAAAATGGTAGTCTAGCAGGTACAACAAAATACTTTGTAAAACCAGGTGTTGAAGTTGATTTATCTGATAAGGCTGATGCCCTAACAAAAATTCCAGACCTAGGCTACACAGCAGAAGGCGGAACTTGGTCACCTGTAATAACTGAAAAGCAGTATACAAGTGATGAAAGCTACAAATTCAACTTTGTAAAATTAGATGATATAATTCCAGAAACAGATGAAAATGGTAATAAAAACGAACAACCAAAAGGCTATGTAAAGGTAGAATTTAGGACAGATAAAAACGGTATTCTAGAAGGAAATACAATTTTCTATGTAAATCCAAATGCTAAAAAGACCATGGCGGATATTACTGCTCCTACTATAAAAGCCAACAAGGGCTACAAGGTAGGAACTCCAAACTGGCATGCAGACTTTACAAAAGATACCACAGAGATCAAAGAAGATAGGATCTATGTAGCCAACTACGAATCCCTAGGCGAATCAAAAATAACCTATATACCTAGAGATCCAGAAATGGGAAGCGTAAGCCCTAGCTCAGAAGACTTATCAGAAGATGAAGATATAAAAGGCTCAACTGCTACACCAAAACCAGGTTATGAATTTGTAAAATGGGTTGATGAAAAGAATGTAGAAGTTAGCGATAAAGAAACATTTATCCCTAAAAATAAAGTATCAGCTGTATTTATAGCGGTATTTAAACCTAAAGACCCAATGACATTTACAGCAAAGAAAGTTTGGAAAGATGATGTTAATCCTGTACCAACTATGAACTTCACCCTTTATAGGAAAGTTAAAGATTCACAAGATCAACCTGTTGAAGTTCCAGGTGCAGAAGTAAAAGAAATCACAAAAACAAAGACTGAAGCGACTTGGAATGACCTTCCAAAAGTAGATTCTAATGATAATGCTTTTGAATATTCTGTAAAAGAAACATTTAAGGATGAAAATTCTGATGTTAAAAATGCCAACTGGATACTAGGCCAAATGGAAACTGTTGAAAATGGTAATAATACCATTACCAACAAGCTAAAAACAGTACCAGGTGAAAATGATACTCCAGATGAAAACAAACACAGAATGGCTAAGCTTACAATCACTAAAAAGATTGAAAGTACTCCTATAAATAAAGTTATATCTATGTTTAGGGCTCCAGCAGCTCCAATGGAATTTACTTTCAAGGTAACAGACCCATATGGAAAAGAAGAGACATTCAAATTAAAGGCTGGAGAAAGCAAAGAGCTTGACCATTTGCTATACGGTGAATACACTGTTGAAGAAACTGATGCCAAGGGATTAACTCCATTTGTAAAAATTAATGATGGTAAAGAAACCGAATCCAATACAGGAAAAGTTACCCTAAGCAAAGATGCCAAAGAAGCTAGTGTAACATTTACTAACAAGAATGTAAAACCATCAAATCCACATATCATTGAAGTTAAGGCTACAAAGATTTGGTCAGGTGGTCCAAGCACAGACCATACAGCGGTTGACCTAAAACTTTACAGACAAGTTGATGGTGGACAAAAAGAAGAAGTGAAAGGTGTTACTCCAGATACATCTCGCGATGCGAAGGACACTTCTAAATTCAACTATGTATGGAAAGACTTATCAAGAATCAACGATGATGGCAAGGCATACACTTATAGTATAGAAGAAGCTAATGTTACTGACAACAAAGTAAAAGTTGGCAACAACACTTATGAGGTAAGCCAAGAAGGCAATACCATCACAAACACCTACCAAGTTCCAAAAGGAAATATCGAGGCTGAAAAAGTTTGGGAAGGCTTGGCAGATAAGGAGACTCCACCAACCACCTACTTCAAACTTTACAGAAAATTAGATGACTGTAAGGAATGCCAACCAGTAGAAAATGCAGATGTAAAAGAACTTCCAGCTGGAACTGCAAAAGTTACTTGGGAAAAACAAGACCTAACTGATGAAAACGGCAATAAATACATCTATTCTGTAAAAGAAGTAGATGCCAATGGCAATGATGCTAAACCTGAAGGTTATGTAAAGGTTGAAAAAGGCCTAACAGTTACAAATACAAAGATAGCCAAAGATGGTAAGATAACAATTACCAAGAAGCTTGAAAATGTTCCAACAAGGACAACATACTCAACAAGGTCTGCTGCAGAACCTATTAAATTTAAGTTTACAATCACTAAACCAGATGGAACTAGCGAAGAATTCCAACTTGGAGCTAATGAGTCTAAGACTTTTAAAAACCTAGGCTATGGTAAATACACTGTCAAAGAAACACAAACCCAAGGTTATACTCCATACTTTGCTATAGGAGATAGCGAACAAACTCAAAGCGAAAAATTTGTAGTGGCTGTAAATAGCAGCGATGAAGTAAACTTAACTGTAACAAATAAAAACGTCATTAATCAAAATGACCTCACAGTAAGGGCTACAAAGATTTGGGTCGGTGGACCAGAAGCTGACCACACAGCTGTAACACTTCAACTCCTAAGGACAAGTGCTAAAGTTGGTAGTAGTCTAGAAGATGTTACTAATGAATATAGGCTTGAAACATTAAATAATGGCAAGTCCGATACTATAACCTATGTTTGGAGAAACCTTCCAAAACATGACACTGATGGCTACGAATACAGCTATGAAGTTAAAGAACTAGGAGTTGGAACAGATAAGATTTATAAGGTTGGAGAAAATTCTTATAGGTCTGAAATAACAAAGGATACAGTAAATACTAACGGTGAGACTATCGCCTTTAATATTACTAACACCTTCCAAGATCCAGAAAGAAGAATAGTAGTAGCAGGTCATAAGAAGTGGGAAAAAGTTCCAGATGATGATGCTGTAAGACCTGTAGTCAAATTCCAATTAATGAGAATAGCTGATAAAGAAGAAGAACAGAAAGTTGGCGAACCGGTAGAAGTGGCTGGAGATCCAGATCAAAATGGATTGATCACAGTAAGTTTTGGTTATCAAGATAAATATAATGCCAATGAAGACCTTTATTCTTACTATGTAGTTGAATTGGATGCAAACGGAGAGGTCATCAATGACAAATCTGTTTATGAAGATGCAAGCCAAACACATAAGATTAAGACAACATATGATTTAGTGAATATGACTGTTACTAATGCTTATGTTGGTGATGATGTGGAAATAACACCAGGTGAAAAACCACCAGTTCCTACACCAACACCAAAACCAACTCCAGAGCCAGAACCAGAACCAAATCCAAATCCAGAACCAGAACCAGAACCAAATCCAGAACCAAGTCCAGATGTGATACCTACTCCTAGTCCAGATGACAACCCTATAGTCCCTGGTGATGAGGATAAGGAAAAAGATCCTGACAAGGAAAAGGATAAGGACCCTGACAAGGAGAAAACTCCTGAAAAGGATAAGGATAAAACTCCTGAAAAGAAACCAGAAGAAAAAACTCCTGACAAAGAAAAGGAAAAACCACCTGTAGAAATTGACACCAACAAAAAACCAGATAAACCTGGCAAAAAAGTTGTAGAAACTATTGGCCAAGCAGGTAGTAAAGTTGTAAATGGAGTCAAAGACTTCCTAAATCCTAAAACAGGTATAATTACCAACTATGAAATTTACCTAGGATTGATAGCAGCTTCTAGTGTCGGACTATTCTTTACAAGAGAAAAAAAGAATAAGGACGAAGAATAAGACTAAAAGATCGTAAGCGAAAGCTTGCGGTCTTTTTTTGTACTTTTTGGTGGTTGGCTTTGGTTCATAGTGGTTGGATTTGGCAGATTGTACCTTGTGGTAGATAAATTGTTTTTGCTTATTGGTGATTTGTAGTTGTTGGTGGATAGATTTGGTTTTCTGTGGCATCTCGTGGATTATTTTGGAGAGTTGTGACTTACTTTGGGTTTTCCTGGTTTTTCTTGGTTGGTTTTGGGTTTTTGTGGTCTATCGTGATTGGTGGTGGATTGATCCTGGCTGGTGGTGGGTGTAGGTGGAGATTTTTGTCAACTGTTGGTAGGGAATGGATTTAGGGATATCATTATTTTCTTGACATAGTCCCAAATAGTACTATAATAAAGGTATTAATTAATATTGATTTTTTAGAGAGAGAGGATTTATGAATTTTGAACTTGATCCTATGGTCTCTATTTTTTCTTTGCTCAGATGTGCAAATGGTCTCAATAGGGAAAGGGCCAAGTTTTATGGTCTTAGCGACTTAGAAACTATTATCCTTATCCATATTGGCCACATGATAAATCCTAGCCAAAAGGATATTTCAGAAAAGCTTGGTGCTCCCAAGCAGACTGTAAATAATATTATAAAAAATCTAAGCAAGGAGGGGCTTATTGACCTTATCCCCTGTGAAGATGATAAGAGGATGAGGATTTTAAGACTTACACCAAAGGGCGAAGAAATTAGGGACGAGAGATTAAAACCAATTAGTGAATCAAATAAGAGGATGTACGAGAAATTGGGTCAGAAGAAGGCTTTGGAGATTAAAAATGCACTTAGGCTTTTGAATGACACAATTAGAGAAGATTTTAAAAAGGAGGATGAATGAATAGTATAAAAGAATTTTATAGGTCCTTTTCCTATATAAAAAGATACTTGGGAGAGTATAAGAAAAATAGGAATATTTCAAGGATCTTTACAATCTTAGAAACTATTATGGAGCTTGCCATACCAGCTCTGATGGGTATGACCCTAAATGAAGCTGTCAAAGGCCAAGATTTATCTCTTGCTATCAAGTACGGTATTTTGATGGTTGTTTTATCACTCATAACCATGTATGCCGGTATGCAGGCTACAAAAAATGCTGGTCTTGCCTCATCAGGTATGGGACACAATGCAAGGCTTGCCCAGTTTGAAAATATACAGAGGTTTTCTTTTGAAGACCTAGATTATTTTGGGGTCCCATCGCTTTTGACTAGATTATCTTCTGATACCCAGCAGATTGCTTTTTCTATGTTTGTATCAACAAGATTTGTCATAAAGACTGTGGCCATGGCAATAGTTGCCTTTATCTTGGCCCTTAGGTCAAGCCTAAAATTATCTATCATATTTTTGATAGGGGTCCCAGTTTTGTTTGCCCTTTTGATGGGTCTTACAACCTATGCCATCCCAAAATTTAGGAAGGCAAGGTTTCAATATGACAAACTAAACTTAGTTATAGAAGAAAATCTCAAAAATGTCCGTGTTATCAAGGCATTTTTTAGAAAAAAATACGAGCTGGATAAGTTTGGTATTCAAAATGAAAAAATGTTTGAGTATGCAGATGGGTCCCAAGGTCCTATGTCCTTTGTATTTCCAGTTGCCAATGTTATTTTGTTTGCAACCTTTGTAGCTATCACCTATTTTGGGGGAATGGAGATTATAAATGGCAGGCTAGAGGTAGGAGATCTTTTGGCCTTTAATATGTATGCGACCATGCTTTTGGGTGCTTTTATCGGTTTGTCTATGGTTCTAACCATGTTTATGTCAGCATCTCCTGGTATCACAAGGGTTGTTGAGGTTATACAAAGACAACCATCTATGGACAATGACAAAAAAATTGACGGCCTAAGCTTAGAAGATGGATCAATTGATTTTGACAATGTATCTTTTTCTTATGAGAAAGACTCTGATTCTTTCCAGCTGGAGGATATAAATCTCCACATAAAAAGCGGGGAATCAATCGGTATATTGGGCCCAACAGGATCATCAAAATCTACCCTTGTCCAGCTTATACCAAGGCTTTATGATAGGACAAAGGGACTGATCAAGGTCGGTGGTCATCCGGTCGAAGATTATGACCTAAAAATCTTGCGTGATAATGTGGCTATAGTTTTACAGAAAAATACACTTTTTTCTGGCTCAATTGCCGATAATCTCAGATGGGGAGACCAGGATGCGTCTATGGAGGAAATCAAGCTTGCAAGTAGGATCGCTCAGGCAGATGATTTTGTACAAAATCGTCCTGATTCCTACGAATCAGTCCTTGGCCAAGGTGGGATAGGAGTTTCTGGTGGCCAAAAGCAAAGGCTAACCATTGCCCGTGCCCTCCTTAAAAATCCAAAGATTTTGATTTTGGATAACTCAACATCAGCTGTAGATACAAAAACAGAAACAGCTATTATAGAGGGGATCAACGAGTATAACAAGGATTTGACAAAGATCATTATTTCCCAAAGGGTTTCATCTTTCAAATACGTTGACAGGGTCATCGTTATGGACGAGGGCAGGATAGAAGCCATAGGTAGCCATGACGAGCTTTACAAGACCAATGACCTTTATAGGAAAACTTATGATATCCAAGAGGAAGGAGGCAAGGATAATGAATAACCAACATAAAATATCAAGCAAATCACAAAAAAGAAAAATCTCATTTGCATCCATAACTAGGCTCTTATCCTACCTTTTTGCCTACAAGTGGCAGATGGCCCTAATCATAGTTTGTGTTATAGTTTCAGCTCTAACCCAAATTTGGGGAGTCAATATGCTAAGGCCTATCATAGACAACTACATTTTAAAATCTGACCTAGGAGGACTAAAGGCAGCTTGCCTAAAGATGGGAGCTATCTATGCTGTATCAGCAATCACATCTTTTATCTATTCTAGGCTTATGGTTAGGATCGGGGAGAGGTCAATTAGAAATATCAGGACAGAGCTTTTTGCAAAAATCCAAAAAATGCCCCTAAACTTTTTTGATTCCAACCAGCATGGGGAGATCATGTCTAGGTTTACAAATGATACTGATGTCCTAAGCCAGGCCCTAGCCAACACGGTCCCTACTATAGTCAGAGCGACTATTATGTTTGTAGGTACAATTATAGTTATGTTTAGGCTAAGTTTTTCCTTGACTTTGACAATGATTGTTGGGCTTGGGGTCATGATTCCAATATTGTCAAAAATAATTATGAAATCATCAAGGGCCTTTAGGGATGGCCAGGAAAATGTATCAAACCTTCACGGTTTTGCCGAAGAGTCCCTATCAGGTCAAAAGGTTATAAAGGTATTTTCTAGAGAAGATACAACACTTGATACCTATAGGGAAAAATCAGAAGCAGTCAGGTTATCATTTGCAAAGGCCAACACCCACGCTGGAAGGATGATGCCATTTTTGCTAAATATGGTCAATATCCTCTATGCAGCCATCACAGTTTTGGGCCTTTATATAACTATAAGGGGAGATATAACAGTAGGTGTCTTGGCAGCATTTTTATCAAATATCAGGCAGATCCAAAACCCAATTGTCAATGTCAGCCAACAGGCAAACGCAGTCTTCCAGGCACTGGCAGGAGCTGATAGGATTTTTGAAATAATAGATATGCCTATAGAGGTAGACACAGGCTTTATAGAACTAGTCCACGCTGTAGAAAACCCAGATGGGACAGTCAAAGAATGTGATGATTTGACAGGTCGCTATGCTTGGATGTGGGATGATGGCGATAGACGCCACTACAAAATGCTAGAAGGCAGGATCGAATTTGACCATGTAGATTTTTCCTATGATGGAGAACATCAAATCCTAAAAGATATAAGTTTTTATGCAGAGCCAGGAGAAAAAATTGCCTTTGTAGGATCAACCGGAGCAGGCAAGACAACCATCACCAACGTCATAACCAGGTTTTATGAAATAGACAAGGGCATGATAATGGTAGATGGGATAGACATCAGAGATATAAAAAAGGATGCCCTAAGACGAGCCTTTGGTATGGTTTTACAAGAAGTAAATTTATTTACTGGCACTATAGAAAATAATATCAGATATGGCAGACTAAGGGCAAGCGATGAGGATGTCAAATCAGCAGCCAGGCTTGCTGGAGCCCACTCCTTTATAAAAAGACTTCCAGAAAAATACGATACTGAGATCCACGGAGACGGGTCAAGCCTATCAGATGGACAAAACCAACTCATATCTATAGCCAGAGCTGCCATCTCAGAACCGCCAATGCTGATCCTAGATGAGGCGACAAGCTCTATAGATACAGCTACCGAAGAAAAAGTCACACAAGCCATGGATAGGCTCATGACAGGATCTACGTCTATAGTCATAGCCCACAGACTATCAACCATTAGAAACTCTGATATGATCATGGTAATGGATGATGGCAGGATCATAGAACGTGGCAACCACGACAAACTAATGGCAGAAAAAGGCACATATTGGCAGTTGTATACTGGCAAATTGGAGCTAGATTAATAAAAATACCCTAATTTATTCTATGGTAGATCGTAGACAAAATCCAAAAACGCTTATCCGACTACAGAAATTTAGAAATTCTAAATTTTATAACCCTGTAAATCGCAAACTCGCCAAGGCTCAAACAGTGCGATTTACGGGCGGGTTATTTCAATTTGAATTTCATACAATTTCTTCCGAACGAATTTGGATTTTGCAACCTTTCTATCAGTCGCACCCTCCTTTATGCGAGGGTTTTTCTTTACCCTAAAATAAAATAAAATATGTGCTATAATAAAACAAAGGAGATCCTATGTTTAAGATATTTGTAGTAGACGATAGCAAAATAATTTCAGAAAAATTAAAAAATGAATTTGAAAAATGGGCCTACGAAGTAGTCCTTGTGGATGATTTTGAAAAAGTATTTGAGATTTTTAAAAAAGAAAATCCTTCACTCGTCATTATGGATATAAGCCTGCCATTTTTTGATGGCTACTATTGGACTAGAAAAATCCGAAATATTTCAAATGTACCCATAATATTTTTATCATCTAAAGAAGAAACCATGAATAAAATAATGGCGATGGAGATGGGGGCAGATGACTTTGTGACTAAACCCTTTGACCTAGACCTCTTGACTGCCAAGGTCAAGGCGCTTTTGAGAAGGACCTATGCTTATAAAAAATCACTAGATAAGCTTGAAAAGGACGGGGTGATTTTAGATCTGAGGTCTATGACAATATTTTTTGAGGATAAGAGCCTAGATTTATCCAAAAATGAATTTAAAATCCTAGAAACCCTGATGGTAAACTCTGGCAAGGTCGTATCAAGGGAGAAGCTAATGACAGCTTTATGGTCGACAGATATTTTTATAGATGATAATACCTTGACTGTAAATATTTCTAGAATTAGAAAATCACTAGAAAGTCTGGGAGTTATGGATTTTATAAAAACCAAGGTTGGAGCAGGATACTATGTCGAAGATTAGAAAATTTTATGATGAAAATAAAAAGTTTATTTTTATATTTTTATTCATAAGCCTTGTCTACCTAGGAGTTTTTAGGGCCTTTGACTTGGATATTTTCCCTATTTATTATGGGTTCTTGATAAATGTATTTGCCATAAGCCTATACTTTCTATATAAAAGTCTTGCTAAAAAAGAAAAAACATTTGAAGATATCATAAGAGATACAAATTTGGATGGGGATGCAAAAATTATCCTGGATGAGTATTATCTCCTAGATAAAAAATACAAGTCCCTACTTGTAGCTTATGATGAAATGGATACTGACCTTAGGGATTTTTATTCTCTCTGGATCCATGAGATAAAAACTCCCATAGCAGAAAATAGGCTAATTTTGGCAGAGGATAAGCCTGATATAGACCTGCTTATAAAAAATAACAAGAGGATAGATAATTATATAAATATTCTTTTGGGCTTTACCCGTTACAAGTCAAAAACCAATGATTATATTTTTGAGGATATAAATATCGAAAAACTGGTAAAGGACATAATAAAGGAAAAATCTTTTGATTTTATTTCAAAAAATATCAACTTAGACCTAAAAAATTTATCCTTTATGACAGTAAGCGATGGCAAGTGGCTATCTTTTATAATTAGCCAAGTTCTAAACAATTCCCTAAAATATTGTCCAGATGGTGGCCAGGTGATGATATACTTTGAGGGGAAAAACCTAGTCATAGAAGATACTGGCCTAGGCATAAAAAAATCCGACCTGCCTAGGGTTTTTGAAATGGGATATACAGGAGAAAATGGCAGAAAATTGGGTTCGTCAACTGGTCTTGGCCTATATTTGGTAGATTCTATTAGCAAGGATTTGAACCTACCTATAAGAATCGAGTCAGAAGAAGGCGAGTTTACAAAATTTATGATAAAATTTGATAAACTTACAAAATTGTAAGATAAATAGTCTCTTTGTAAGAAAAACAAAGGGACTTATTTTTTATAAGCCTTTATAATTATATTATGAGAGGTGAAAATATGTTAGAAATAAAAAACTTGAGAAAAATTTATAAGGAAAATACAGAAAACTCTGTGACTGCACTGAAGGATGTGAATTTAAAAGTCGAGCACGGTGACTTTCTAGCCATCATGGGTGAGTCAGGCTCTGGAAAGACTACACTTTTGAATATCATTTCACTGATTGATAAGGAAACTAGCGGACAAATTTTCCTTGATGGCAAGGAAATCTTATCCTTATCTGATAAGGAAAAGTCAGATTTTAGGAGGGATAATTTTGGTTATATCTTTCAAGATTTTAATCTTTTAGATAATTTTGATGTGAGGGAAAATATTCTTTTGCCCCTTGTTCTAAGGGAAGAAAATCCAGATAATTTTGATCATAAGCTTATGCCTATTGTTGATAAGCTTGGAATTGCTAATCTTTTAAATAAGTATCCGGCAGAAATATCCGGTGGGCAAAAGCAAAGGGTGGCTGTAGCCAGGGCCTTGATTATAAGGCCAAAAATAATTTTGGCAGATGAGCCAACAGGCCAACTCGATTCCTCATCTAGCGAGGATCTTCTAAATTATTTTGAAAAAATAAACGCCGAGGGCAATACAATCCTCATGGTGACCCACTCAAATATAGCAGCATCCTTTGCTAAAAGAGTTTTATTTATTAGAGATGGAAAAGTTTTCAATGAAATTTATAAGGCAGATGACAGCAGAGATCAGTTTTATAAGAGAATTTCAGATTCATTAAACTTTTTAAGGGCGGCAAAAAATGAAACTTACTAAACGCCTTGCCCTAGATGGGATTAGAAAAAATAAGGAAGTCTATCTTCCATATATTTTGATTTACGGATTTATGGTTTTTTCATTTACTTCGATTTTGCTTTTAATGAATGCCGATACTTTAAAAGATTTTTACGCCATGTCTAGTATCTATTATATATTGAAAATTGCTATTTATGTAATGGGGTTATTTTCTCTAATATTTTTATATTATTCAGATGGATTTTTATTAAATAAAAGACTAAAAGAAATTTCCCTCTATGCGATTTTGGGTCTTGATAAAAAACATCTTTCAAAAATTTTGGCCTTAGAATCATTGATTATATCGGCTTTGGGATATTTGATTGGAATTATCTCTGCTAGTGTAATTTATAAATTGTTAGAAACAATTTTTTTAAAACTTATGCTAATGGAAGGAAATTTCTACCTAAGTTTTGCAAAAAATGCTTATATAATTAGCTTCTTGGTTTTTGCAGGAATCTCCTTATTGATTTTATTATCCAGGATAATAAAAATAAAAAGAAAATCAATCCTAGACTTATTTAAGGAAGAAAAGACCTTTAAAAGGCCAAGGGGCATGGTTTTAAGTGCGTTTGTATCATTAATTCTGCTTGGGTCTGGATATTACTTAGCCCAAACTATAAACAATCCTTTAAGGGCCCTTACTTACTTTTTCTTGGCTGTTGTCCTTGTAATGATAGGAACATTCTTCCTTTTTTCATCACTTTCAATAGTGATTTTAAAATTGATGAAGGCTTCCAAATCTTATTACAAGACTGAAAGATTTATCTCAGTTTCAAGTCTTATTTTTAGGTTGAGGTCAAACGCAAAAGGTCTTGGTTCAATTACAATCATGTCAACAGCTGCTATTATTTTATTATCATCAGCCCTAGCCCTTTATAGGAGTGTTGAGGATATGGGTTCTAGACAGTATCCAAGAGCTGTGGGCCTAGCTTCTGAGGATGAATATTCAATAGATCAGGTCCAAAAAATTATCAAAGAAAATAATTTAGAAGCAAAAAATATTCAAGACTACAAAGCTGTCTTTGCCTTTGAAAAGGATGGCCAAACTATTAAGACCAGTAAAGAATCTTATGTCTTTGATAAGGCAAATTCTCTTGATGATAAGGCAATGGGGATTCTTGTTGAAGTCAATGACGGATCAATACCAGAAGCATCTGATTTAAAAGATGGGGAGTTTTTACTTTATAAGGACTCTAATCTAGATGATTTATCAGAACTTGATATTAATGGTAAAAAATTAAAGAAAAAGTCGGATATTAAGGATTATCCATATAAAAATTCTGGAAATAATTCTATAGTATCACAAATGTTTGATTTTTATTTTCTGATAGTTAAAAAATTGGACGAAAATTTAAGCATAGATGAAAATAAAATAGTCCATGCCTATAATTTTGATTTATCAGATGAGGATATGAAGGTTTTCAAGGAGAAAACTAAGGATGTCCAAAACGAATTTGGTATAGGCTTTCATGATGATTTTGTCTTAGAATCCTACAAACTTTTCGGGGCAATATTTTTTGTAGGAATATTTTTAGGATTAATTTTCATGGTGGCTACAGGATTAATAATATATTATAAGCAAATCCAAGAAGGTTTTGCAGATAAAGAAAAGTACGAATCTCTAAGGAAACTTGGCATAGGTGAAGAAAAAATCAAAAAAACTATAGATAAGCAGGTTCTGGTATTTTTCTTCCTACCTTTGATAGTTGCAGGCATCCATGTAGGCTTTGCATACAAAATGATTTCAAAAATCTTTGTCATGCTAGGATGTGTCAATGACTCAATAAAAATCACATCTTTTATAATGGGCTTTGTAATATTTGCACTTTTGTATTTGATTTATTACAAAGTAAGCAGCAGGCAATATTACAAGTTAATTTCATAAAATGTCGACTCTTTTGAGTCGATTTTTTATTTTGCCCAAAATTCTTGACCAAAGCAGGCCGCAAGGTTATATTATATCTATCTAAAAGGAGAATAAATGCAGAAAAAATCATTAATTAAAAATTTTTTAAAATATTTGATCCCGACCATCACGACCATGACACTTTTTTCAACCTACACCATGGTGGATGGTATTTTTGTTGGTAGGGGTGTAGGTAGTGAGGGTCTGGCAGCTGTAAATATTTCCATGCCCTTTGTGACCCTGGCCTTTGCCTTTGCGATTTTAATTTCTATCGGGTCACTAAACCTTATTGCCCATGAAAAGGGTAGGAAAAACAAGGAAGGTGCTGATGAATTTTTTAGCCTGGGAGTCACGATTTCTGTAATATTTGCCCTGGGTCTTTCGATTTTAGGTTATATTTTTATAAATCCCCTAGTGAGATTTTTGGGCGCAGAGGGACATATGGTAGAAATGGTCAAGGAATACCTATCAATCTTGATTTTCTTTTTGCCTTTTTATCTGACTTCTTATGTGTTTGAAATCATGGTAAAGGCTGACGGTAGGCCATCTATCACCACTGTTTTTATGCTTTTATCAGCTATGACCAATGTCATCCTTGATTATATTTTTATTTTCAAGTTTCATTGGGGATTATGGGGAGCGGCTGTGGCGACAGGTTTAGCCCAGACTATACCTACAGTTGGCTATTTGATTTATTTTTTATCGCCAAAATCCTACCTAAAATTTAGGAAATTTAGGGTCAAGGCCTTTATGTTTAAGGAAATTTTTTCCTATGGATTTCCCGCATCCTTATCAGAGCTTTCGACTGGATTTTGTATTTTGGTCTTTAACCTAGCCATTGGCCATCTTTATGGGGATATGGGCCTTGCAGCCTTTTCTGTAATTGCCTACGTGATGACTTTTGTGGTTAACACCATGCTTGCTATAAACCAATCCAGCCAACCGCTTTTGGGTTTTTATTATGGGGCAAGAGAATATGAAAATATCCCTATAATCAGAAAATATATGCTAAGGTCAGTGGCTATTCTCTCAGTAATAATGGTCGGGGCCATAGAAATCTGGCCAGGATTTTTTATAAATGTATTTTTGACAGATGTCACAAGCGAATTTATGGTCTTTGCATCAAAATCTCTGAGGATTTTTGCCTTAAGCTTTTTGATTTTAGGTTTTAATATAACAAACGGAGGCTATCTCACATCTGTTGGCAGGCCAAGGTTTGACTTTATAATTACACTTTTGAGAGGCTATATTTTTGTGGCAATTTTTGCTTTTTTTGTGACAAAATTTTTGCCAAAAGAAGCTATCTGGTATGTCTTGATCGCATCAGACCTTTTGACTATGGTTGTATCTTTGTTTTTGATCAGAAAAGAGCTCAAAGAATTAGAAAAGGAGAAGAAAATCCACTAGGGTTTACTTCTCTTTTTTATTTGGATTTCATAAAAAGATTAGAGACAAATCCCCTTGTGACCTAAAAAAAGATTTTTATTTTCCAATCAGGTTTTATGGGTGAATTAGATAAAAAATAGAAAAAAGAAAAATAAACTTGACAAGTTATAAAATTTATCCTATAATATAACAGTAAGCTCCTAAGAGAATTAAGAAAATCTCTAAAAATTATAGGTTTTACTTTACAAATCAAAAAAAACATATATAATAATAATTGTGCGGATGTGGCTCAGTGGTAGAGCATCGCCTTGCCAAGGCGAGGGTCGCGAGTTCGAATCTCGTCATCCGCTCCATTTTTTATTATGGCGCCATAGCCAAGTGGTAAGGCAGAGGTCTGCAACACCTTTACCCCCAGTTCAAATCTGGGTGGCGCCTCCAAACGTATCCCCAAATGGGGATTTTTTTATTATAAAAAGGAGAGATTATGGTCATTATTTCCTACAAGGCAAGCGAGGCTTTCAAAGAGTATCTAAAAGAAAATAATATAAAATACATAGAGACGATAGGAAATCCAAAACTAGATCCAAGGATTGCCGACCATCCGGACTTATCACTTTTCCTTTTAGATGAGAAAAATATAGTGGTTGCTGATGAGGTCTATGATTATTATGTAGAAAAAATCCCTTCTTATAATCTCATAAGGGGCCAGTCTACCGAAAAAACTTATCCAAAGGATGCAATCTATAATGTAGTGAGATTTAAGGATTATTATATCCACAATGATTTCACTGAGACCAATATAAAAAAATATTTTGCTGATAAAAATATTGCCCACCTAAGGGTAAAACAAGGCTACACCAGGTGCTCTAGTATTGTCCTTAAAAATACGATTTTGACCAGTGATTATGGGATCTATAAAAGTCTAAAAGATAAGATTGATATAGAACTTTTGGATGAGGATACGGTGGCCCTTGATGGTTTTAACCAGGGATTTTTGGGTGGGACTTGCACTTTATATGAGGATAAGCTTATTTTTACCGGTGATATTTCAAAGCACAAGGCCTATCCAAAGATAAAAGAGATCTGCCAAAAAGAATCTATAAAAATACTTTTCCCCAAGTGCCCTCTGGTAGACCTAGGATCCTTGATTTTTCTATAAATTTTTGCAAAGATTTTTAATTTCTCCTATTTATCGTATAGTCTATTATAGTAAAGAGATATAAGAGAGGAAGATATGAAAATAGTAAAACCATCAACCATAGCCGGCATTATGGAGCTTTTGCCAGAAGACCAGCTAGCCTTTAACAAGATGAAAAATATTATAGAGGAGACCTTCAAAAAGTATCAGTTTTTGCCAATAGATACTCCCCTTATAGAAAAAAATGAGATTTTATTTGCCAAGGGCGGTGGAGAAACCGAAAAACAAATTTACGAGATCGCCTCAGAGACAAGGGATATGAGCCTGAGATTTGACCTAACAGTACCACTTGCTAGGTATGTAGCAGAGCACTTTTCAGACCTCAACTTCCCATTCAAAAGATACCATATAGGCAAGGTCTATAGAGGTGAGAGAAATCAAAAGGGCAGGTATAGGGAGTTTTACCAATGCGATATAGATATTATTGGCCACAACAACCTAGCCATAGCCAATGATGCTATTTTGCCAAAGGTTATCTATGAGATTTTTAAAAAGCTAAACACTCCTGAGGTTACTTTCAAGATCAACAACAGGAAATTGTTAAATGGTTTTTTAAAGTCACTTGATATAGAAAATACTACTGATATCCTAAGGCTGATCGACAAAAAAGATAAGATTGGCCTAGAAAAAACCAAGGAAGAATTACTAGAGATTGTTGATAGCAAAAAGGCAGAAAAAATCCTAGCCTTTATAGGGTCAGACCTAGAAAACAAGGATCTTTTAGAAAGCCTAGACGGTTTTGTAGAAAATGACCTATACCAGACAGGCTATGAAGAGCTAAAAACAGTTTATAAATATATGCTAGAATTTGGCATAGAGGATAAAAATATAAAAATAGACCCAGCCATAACTAGGGGCCTTGATTATTATACAGGTACAGTTTATGAAACCTTTATCAAGGGCCATGAGTCTATAGGATCAGTTTCTTCTGGTGGTAGGTATGAGGAATTAGCTGATAATTTCACCAAGCAAAAACTACCAGGAGTTGGTATGTCAATTGGTCTAACCAGGCTATTTTACCAGCTAAAAGAGCTTGGCCTTGTGGATAAAGAGGCAATGAAGCTTACAGAAATCCTAATCATACCTATGAGCGAAGAAGAAAACCTATACGCTATAGATATACTAAACAAGGTCCAAGAATCGGGTAAAAATGCGGATATTTACCTAGAATCTGGCAAGTTAAAAAAGAAATTCAACTATGCAGATAAAATCGGTGTCAAATATACCTATATCATTGGGGCAGATGAGAGAGAAAATAAAACTGTCACAATCAGAAATATGGAAACAGGCGATCAAGAAAGCATAGGCTTTGACAATTTATAGGTAAAAAAATAAAATCCCTTTTTAAATCAAATGATTTAGAAAGGGATTTTTTTATTTTTCATCATTTTTTTTAACTGGGATAATAATTTTTGTCACGTGATCGCTTGGATTGTAGACATCTAGAGGAGAGATGATAAATTCTTCTGAAATAGGTCCACAAATCTCATAACCATTTGCATTTATCCACCTGATCATCTGGACGTGTCTAGTCATAATGCCAGAATAATCTCCTAAAAAATAAGATGTGCAAGCCGTAAAGTCTCCCCAAGACCTAGTCTTATCCTTAGAGAGCCTAGCAGCATCTTCAGAATTAATCTCAATAGCAAACTCCAGGTCACAATCTTTTAGCAAAAACTGATCGAGGGGATCGTCGTGATAGATAACTATTATTGACCCTTTCATCTCTAGACCATTTTCCGTACATTTTTCATAAATATCAATCCATCTAGAAAGCGATAGGTCAGAGTTTTTATATGCTTTCATAATTTTTCTAGAGAAAATAAGCTCTCTTTTTGGGATTTTCTCAAGAGAGACAGTCTCTTCAAATCTTGCATTTCTATCGAAATTTTTTCTTATATTCTCACCAGAGACTATTTTTTCATAGGCAACATTGCAAGCATATTGTCTTGCTTGAAGGATTTTTATTGACTTATCATATTCTTTTTCTTTTTTTAATAATAAAGCTTTGAGGTGGTCAAGGGTTTTATCCTCTAGGGCACTCCTTATATCTTCTATAGAAAAACCTAGGTTTCTAAGCCTTCTGATGATCAAAAGAGCGGTAAGGCCATCCTTTGTATAATACCTATAACCGGTTGTCTCATCCCTATGTTCAGGACAGAAAAGACCAATTTTGTCATAGTATCGTAGGGTTTCTGTTGGTATATTGCTAAGTTTGGAAATAGTTCCAATTGTATATAAATCGTTCATAATTTACTCTCTTTTTACATATTTACTAAGTCTATTAAACTATAAAGTTAATAATTATCAATCAAATTTGGAAAAAATTTTAGGGGATAAAAGAAAAACTATGAATCGCTATAAAGTTTTAAAAAAAATACGAGAAAGTTAAAAATTTAACTTGAAAACTTTCGTCCGCTGTGATATATTATATACGAAGAGGCAATTCATATTAAAGGATGCCTTGCAAACATTGTCATTAAAACCGAAAAGGTTTTAAAAAAATATATATCTGGAGGAGAAAATATGAGTAAGACCAGAAAATTATCTTATGGCGAGTTATCATACGAGCCACTAGATGTCAGAGGTGCAATGCAAGAGGCTACAAGATGCCTACTATGTGAGGATGCACCATGTAGTCAGGATTGTCCGGCAAAAACAGATCCAGGCAAGTTCATCAGATCTATAAGATTTAGAAACTTCAAAGGTGCTGCTGAGACAATTAGGGAAAACAATATCCTTGGAGCAACCTGTGCACTAGTATGTCCTTATGAAAAACTTTGTGAAAAAGCTTGTTCAAGAACTGGTATTGACAAACCAATCGAGATTGGTAGACTACAAAGTTTTGCAATGGACCAAGAAAGAATTCACAAGATGCAAGTCCTTAAAAAAGGTGAAAGCATTGGCAAAAAAGTTGCTTGTATAGGATCAGGTCCAGCATCACTAGCAGCTGCAGCAGAGCTTGCTAAAAATGGTGTAGATGTAACTATCTATGAGCAATACGAAAAAGCTGGTGGTGTACTAAGATACGGTATCAACCCATCAAGACTTAGCAGAAATACAGTTGATTATGACATATCAAAAGTAGAAGAATTAGGTGTCAAATTTGAGTTTGGCAAGAAGATTACATATGATCAAATAGAAGATCTTAAGAAAGAATATGATGCTGTATTTGTTGGTGTAGGACTATGGAAAACTTGGCTACCAGAAATTGAGGGTATAGATTTAAAAGGAGTTTATACCGCTGTAGACTTCTTGAAAGAAATGTATGAAAACGATGGTAAGATCGAGCTTGGTGAAGATGTCGTTATAGTAGGTGGTGGAGACGTTGCTATGGACTGCGCTACAAGTGCAAAACAAGCAGGAGCAAAAAATGTTTCTATAGTATATAGAAGATCAATAGAAGAAGCTCCAGCTAACATCCAAGAGCTAAGCTATGCTTATAGTCTAGGCGTTCCAGTTCACACAAGATTTGCACCAGAAAAAATCCACGGAGATGGAAAGGTTGAACTTGTTGAGTTTAAATCTTGGGATGAAGTTTCTACTATGAATCTTAAAGCTAGCACAGTAGTATTTGCTATAGGTCAAAAGCTAGAAGATGATTATGAAGGTGTAAAAAAAGGAAACGGCGTATTTATAGCAGGCGATGCTAGAAATGGCGGCGAGACAGTAGTTAAAGCAGTTGCCGAAGGTAAGGGCGCAGCTTTAGAAATATTAGCATACTTGAAATAGGAGATAGATATGGCAGTTAAGAAAGATTTATCAATTGATTTTTTAGGCGTTAAATGTGAGAACCCATTCTTCCTATCATCATCACCAGTTGGATCAAACTATGAAATGATCAAAAAAGCTTTTGAAGCTGGCTGGGCAGGAGTTTACTATAAAACAATCGGTGTTTATATACCAGATGAGTGCTCTCCAAGATTTGATATCGGTAGAAAAGAAGATTTAGCTTGGACAGGTTTCAAAAATATGGAGATGATCTCTGACAAACCTCTAGAGCTTAACTTAGAGTATATATCAAGACTTAAAAAAGATTACCCAACAAAGGTCATGGCAGTTTCTATAATGGGATCAAATGACGAAGAGTGGATTTATCTAACAAAGAAAGTTACAGAAGCTGGAGCAGACATAATAGAGCTTAACTTCTCTTGTCCACAAATGGACTCACACGAGATGGGATCTGACGTTGGTCAAAACCCAGAGTTAGTTGCTCATTATACAAAACTTTGTGTAGAAAATACACACCTACCAGTTGTTGCAAAAATGACACCAAATATCGGTCATATGGAAATACCAGCAGAAGCAGCTGTCAAAGCAGGTGCTAAGGGTATAGCAGCAATAAACACTATCAAGGCTATAACAAACCTAGACTTAGAGTCTATGACAGCAATGCCAGCTATAAATGGTAAATCATCTATATCAGGATATTCTGGTGCGGCAGTTAAGCCTATAGCTCTTAGATTTATAACACAAATGAAACAATATGAACCACTTAAAGATGTGCCTATAACAGGTATGGGTGGTATAGAAACATGGCAGGATGCCCTTGAGTTCCTATTAGTTGGTGCTAGCAACCTACAAGTAACAACAGCGGTTATGCAATACGGTTACAGAATAGTTGAGGATATGATAAGCGGTCTAAGCCACTATATGGACGAAAGAGGAATTGATAGACTAGAAGATTTAGTAGGTCTTGCACTTCCAAATATAGTTGGTGCTGACGAAATAGACAGAGATTTCAAGATCATCCCAGAAATCAACTATGATAAGTGCGTAAAATGTGGTAGATGTTATGTATCATGTTTCGATGCTGCTCACCAAGCGATTGATTGGGATAGCAAAGAAAGAAAACCAATTATAAATGATAATTGTGTTGGTTGTCACCTATGCTTAAACGTTTGTCCAGTATTTGATTGTATCTTACCAGGAGAAGTTAAGTTTAAAGAAGGTAGAGAAGAATACGAAGTAAAAGTTAAACACGAATATAGATAAGGTAGGTAGCTATGAAAAGGATAGGCGCAGGCGCAGTCGGTAGTGGCATAGTATGTGGGATATGGGCTTATGTTGCAGCTAAACTATCAATGAGCTTCCCAGATCTTTTTGCTACTTGGCTAGGATTTGTAGGAATAACCTCATTTTTCACAGCTGGTGCTAGCAAATCAGCAGTATTTAGATCTTCAGCTTCAAATATAATAGGTGTTATAATAGGTTGTACCATAATAGCACTAAGCAATATATTTCCAGATAGTGTTCTATTTTCAGCAGTAGTTACAGGATTTTTCACCTGGGTTATTTGCTACATAGTACACATAGATCTATTAAGATATGCACCTTGTACCTTTATGGGCGGTTTTTCCGCCTTTGCTACAGGTGGCAATTGGGAAATGGTAGTTGTCTGTACTATTATTGGCAATATAGCAGGTTATCTATGTGTAAAACTTGGCAATCTTATCTACGATATGACTGCAAAAGAAAATGATGACCAAGAGGAATGGAGTGTTCTTAAACTTTTCGATGACTAATAAGGAGGTTATATGAAATACGATTTATTAATTAAGAACGGAACAATAGTTACTGCAAGCAATTCTTTTAAGGCAGACCTTGCTGTTAAAGATGAAAAAATTGTAGCGATAGCTGCAAACATTGAGGGTGATGCCGAAAAGATAGTAGATGCAGAAGGCAAACTTGTGCTTCCAGGTGGTATAGATTCTCATACACACTTGGCAATGCCATTTGGTGGAACAGTTTCATCTGATACATATGAATCAGGTACAAGAGGTGGAGCTTGTGGTGGTGTAACAACAGTATTTGATTACCCAGTACAAAGAAAAGGCACCTCTATAATGGAACTTATAAATGAGAAAAAAGCTGTTCTAGAAAAGGAAGCCTGCATAGACTATGCATCCCACGTTTGTATCACAGACCTTAATGATGGAGAAATCATTGATGAGATGGAAACAGCGATAAATGAAGGTATTACAAGCTTTAAGGTATTCATGGTTTATAAAAAAGAAGGCATGATGACTGATGATGGAACCTTCGTTAGACTTCTAGAAAGAGCTAAAGAGCTTGGCGGACTAATCAATGTTCATGCTGAAAACCCAGATTTGATAGACCTAAGAGTCGAAGAGTTTTTAAAAGAAGGCAAAACAAGTGCATGGTACCACTACCTAAGTAGACCAGAATTTGTAGAAGCAGAAGCAGATAAAAGAGCAGTTCACTGGGCTAAAAACCTTGATGCCCCACTAATGGTAGTTCATATGGCTGATAAAGAAGGTTTACAAGCAGCTATAGATGCTAAACTAGAAGGAGCAACTGTATTTATAGAAACTTGTCCACAATACCTAGAGTTTACAAGTGATGTCTATAAAAGAGAAGACGGTAGAAACTTTGTATGCTCACCTCCTATGAAGGGACAAGAAAGCCAAGATGCAATCTGGCAAGCAGTACAAAATGGTATGGTTGACACAATAGCAACTGACCACTGCCCATTCCAATCATATGAAAAAGATTGGGGTAAAGATGACTTTACAAAAATACCAAATGGTATAGCAGGTATAGAAAACCTATATCCATATATGCTAGACGCTGCAAATAAAGGCAAGATCACATTTGAAAGAGCAGTAGAACTTTGCTCAACAAACCCAGCAAAAATCTACGGTTGTACACAAAAAGGTGAACTTGCAGTAGGCAAAGATGCAGACATTGTAATCTATGATAAAAACAAAGAATTCACAGTGTCAATAGATAATATGCACACCCTATGTGACCACACAGTTTGGGAAGGCAAGAAATTCTCAGGTTATCCTGTACAAACCTACCTAAGAGGAAACCTAATCTATGATGATGGTGAATTTGTTGGAAAACCAGGTATGGGTAAATTTGTAAAGAGACAAGCTCAAAAATACTAAGATAATAAATAGGAGTTGACAAGAAAGGAAAAAGCTATTGGACTACGATAGAATTTTGACCTATGCTATAGACATTGGCGCAGGCATGTTAAAATCTGGTGCAGAAATAAATAGGGTTGAAGATACCATAGGTCGTATTTGTAGACACTTTTGTGCAGAAAACGTCAATGTCTTTGCAACTCCTTATAGTATAGTAACAAGCACAGAATTTGAAAATAAACCCTATACCCAATCAAGAAGAGTACTGACTATGTCCTACAATCTGGAATCGCTTGCTAGGTTTAACAACCTGTCTAGGCGTATTTGCAATGACCAGATAGACTTTTCTGATATAGAAAAAGAAATAAAAGAGATCAAAAACCTAGAAGGAGCTGGACAAATTAGGATTTTATTATCCTACTTTCTCATAGCTTTTGGTTTTTGTATCTTCTTTGGATCAAGCTTTAAAGATGCCATCATAGGTGGTTTTATAGCTTGCCTTATGAGGCTTGCAGAAGCCCTACTTAGAAAGATAAATATAAATAGATTTATAGTTATTTGCGTATGTGGCTTTGTGATAGCACGTCTATCGTCACTTGCAGTAGACATAGGACTTGGACTATCTAGTGAACATATAAGTATAGGTATAACAATGATTTTGATATCAGGCCTTCTTTTTACAAATTCTTTCAAAGAGATGTTTATGGACAATATCTTGACAGGGGCTATAAAATTATTTGAAGCCTTGTTCATAGCTATGGCTATCTGCATTGGTTTTGCCCTAGCAACTATACTTAGGTGAGGGCGCTATGGATAAGATTATACAAATAATAGCTGCTGGTATTGGATCATTGGGCTTTGCTCTTTTGTTTAATATAAAAGGAAAAGATTTGTTTTGGGCAAGTCTTGCTGGACTTTTAGACTGGGCTGTATATATAATAACCTTCATCTATACAAAAGATGAATACCAGTCATACTTTTTTGCATCCTTGTTTTTGGGACTTTACTCCCAAATAATTTCAAGGAGAAACAAAGCACCAGCTACCATCTACCACGCCGTAGGATTTATACCCTTGATACCAGGGCGTTCACTATTTTTGACAATGGAGTACTTGTTTATAACAAATTGGGAAAACGTATTGAAATATGGGGCTAATTCAGTAAATATAGCCATAGCCATAAGCGGTGGTATAGCCCTAGAGATAATATTTACAAAAATGTATGATTTTTATAAAGTGAGGAGAAAAAATGACTTATAAATGTAATGAAGCAAGAATGCAAGATAAAATTGATACTTTTAGCACATTTGGAGATGCAGGACACGGTGGAATAACACGTTATTGTTTTTCTGAAGCAGATATCCAAGCTAGAAACGAATTCAAAAAAAGAATGGAAGCAATAGGTGCAGAAGTTAAAACAGACGACATAGGAAATATGTATGCAACACTTAATGGATCAAATCCAGAACTACCAGCTATAGTTACAGGATCACACACAGACTCTGTAAGAAATGGTGGTAACTACGATGGTATTTTAGGTGTAATGTCAGCTATGGAAGTTCTAGAAACAATCCATGAGCAAAACATCCCTCACAAACACAATATCACCGCAATGGTATGGACAAACGAAGAAGGATCTTTATATCCACCAGCAATGATGTCATCAGGTATTGTTATGTATGACTACCTACCAGAAGAGATCAAGAAAAACTTCGTTTATGAAAATATGATGAACTCAAAATCAGTTCTTGATAAAGAAACAACCTTCAAAGAAGCCCTAGAAAAATCAGGATTTAAAGGCGATAAAGCTAACAGACTAAACCCAGATGACTACTGTGCAAACTTTGAAATGCACATCGAACAAGGTCCAATCCTAGAAGCAGAAAACAAGGATGTTGGAGTTGTTACATGCGTACTTGGTATGGTTAACTACAGAATCAAAATCTACGGTGTTTCTGACCACGCTGGTACAACACCAATGAAATATCGTCACGATGCCCTATACGGAGCAGCAAAAGTTCTTCAATACCTACATGATGAGCTAGACAAACTTGATGAAGAACTTGTTTATACAACAGGTGAAATCATCTGCCATCCAAACGTACACACTGTTATTCCTGACTATGTAGAATTCTCTATAGATGCTAGACACGAAAAAGCAGAAGTTATAGAACAAGTAGTAGAAGTAATCAAGAGCATACCAAAAGAAATAGTTGGTTGTACAACAGACTATGAAGTAGCTTGGACAAGAGATACTGTTTACTTTGACGAACAACTAGTTAACTATGTACAAGAATCTGTAAATGAACTTGGATATTCTAACCAAAAAATAAATTCAGGTGCTGGCCATGATGCACAATTCGTATCATAC
The DNA here is from genome assembly GCF_900128415.1 of Anaerococcus mediterraneensis. Lineage (NCBI taxonomy): Bacteria > Bacillati > Bacillota > Tissierellia > Tissierellales > Peptoniphilaceae > Anaerococcus > Anaerococcus mediterraneensis. Next base: position 1,882,517 of record NZ_LT635772.1, on the reverse strand, counting down.
ATGGTCCCAACAACAATGATCTTTGTTCCATCTAAAGACGGACATTCACACTGCGAACCAGAATTTACATCAACAGAACAATGTACACAAGGTGCATCTGTACTATTAAATGCAATACTAAAGAGAGATGCCCAATAAAAATATTTAATGATATAGAAAGTGAGAAAATATGATTAATAATGGTGCACTTGAGGGTTTGAAAGTTATAGACCTAACCTCAGCTTTGAGTGGTCCGTTTTGCACAATGTTTTTTGCCGATTTTGGAGCAGATGTTATAAAGATAGAACCAGTTAATGGTGAGCAATGCAGAACTTGGGGACCTATAGATGAAAAAAGTGGAGAAAGTGGATTCTTCGCATATTCAAATAGAAACAAAAAAGGTGTTACACTAAACTTAAAATCTGAAAAAGGTCTACAAATGTTCTACGACCTTGTAAAAAATGCTGACTTTGTATGTGAAAACTACAAGGGTGGTGTAACAAAAAAATTAAAAATAGATTATGATACCCTAAAAGAAATTAACCCTAAACTAATATATGTTTCAGGTTCTGGATTTGGACAAACAAGTCCATTAGCAGAAAGACCATGCTATGACATAGTAGCTCAAGCTATGGGTGGGATCATAAACCTAACAGGTTTTAGAGATACCCAACCAGTAAAAGTAGGTCCATCTGTAGCTGACCATGTTTCAGGAATCTATCAAATGGTCGGAGCACTTATAGCTCTACAATATAGAGAAAGAACAGGCAAGGGCCAACTAGTAGACGTATCTATGGTTGATACAATATTTTCTATCCTAGAAAATGCTATTCCAAGATACCTTATGGAGGGCGTTGCTCCACAAAGAAATGGAAACATAGACCCATCTATAGCTCCATTTGACGTATATGAATGCAAGGACGGTTTTGTAGCCCTAGGTGTTGGAAATGACAACTTGTGGGCAAAATTCTGTACAGTTATGGGCAAAGAAGAATTGATAGAAGATCCTAGGTACGAAACAAATGAATTTAGGTGTGAAAACTATCTTCCAGACTTACAAAACACCATTAGAGAATTCACTTTGGAGTACACCAAGGCTGAACTAGAAGAAATGATGGCAGAAGCAGGAGTACCATGTGGTCCAGTCCTTGATGTAGCAGAAGCTATAAATCATCCACATATCAAAGCCAGAGATATGATTGTAGAAGTTGACCACCCAACAATGGGCAAGGTAAAGATGCAAGGTATAGTACCAAAATTATCTGAATCACCAGGACAGATCAATTTTCCATCACCACTTTTAGGCCAACACAACAGAGAAGTATTCAATCTAACAGAAGAAGAAGAAAAACAACTTAAAGAAGAAGGGGTAATATAGGTTAAATTATGACAAGAAAAGTTTCATTTTTAAGCTACAACATGACTACACAAGATGCTTCAGACTGTGACGGTAGAGTCCCAGTAGGTAGACAATTTGATTTTATAGGCGATGTTGAGACAGAACAAATGATATTAAACGATGGCGATGAATCATTATGCTTAGGCTATCACGATGTAGAAATATATGAAGATGTCTATGTTGGCGACATGATGGAATACAAGGCAACAATGACCCACATTGGAAATACATCAAGAGACTGTCTTATAGAAGTATTCAAACTAGCAAGTCCTGATAAAGAAAGCGGAAAAGTTGGTCAAATGATTTGGCATGATGAACCAATACTTTGCTCTAAAGGACATGTAAGACTAGTTGTTAAAAAACACCTACAAAGAGGCCTACAACCAGATGGCCTTGTAAAAGATCCATGGGCAGAACTAGAAGACTTCCCAGAAGATGATGTAGAGTTTTAATTGGATAAGGAGAGTATTATGGAAACAATGACAATGCGTTATAGAATGAGCGACCGAGATGTATTTTATGGTGGTGGAGTAGTCAATGGTGCCAGAGGCCTTACCCTAATGGAAGACTGTGCCAAAAGATTGATGGCAAAAGTATTTAGCAACGTAGGCACAATGACCAAGGTTAAAAAAGTTAGACTTTATGAACCTCTTGCAGCAGGTGACTATATGGAGTTTATAGCAAGAATAAAAAGAAAAGAAGGTAACAAAGCCCTAATAGAAGTTAGAGCCTTCAAAATAATCGAGTATCCAGAAAATCCTGAATACCCATCTTCTATAGACGTTCTTGAAAATCCTCCATTATGTACAGTAGCCCAATATGTATATGAAGTAAAATAGGTGAAATATGGAAAATCTTTTAACAGAAAACCAGATAGACATTAGAGACCTAGTTAGAGATTATGCAATTAAAGAACTAAGACCTACAGCAGAAGAAAGAGATAAAACTGCAGTATTTCCTAGCGATGTTTGGGCTGACCTTGTAGACATGGGCCTAACAGGCATAGGTGTTGCCGAAGAATACGGCGGAGCAGGCATGGGCCAACTAGAAAAAATAGTTGCAGTAGAAGAGCTTGCCAAAGTAGATGGAGCAGTAGGTGGCATATATTCTATATCATCTATCCTTCAACACGCCCTACAAAAATTTGGGACAGATGCACAAAAAGATAAATACCTAGAAAACATCACAAGCGGTGGAAAATTAGGAGCTTTTGCCCTAACAGAAGCAGGAGCAGGATCTGATGCTGGAGCAACAAAAACAACAGCAGTTTTTGACGAAAGCACAAACGAATATGTTTTAAACGGTAGTAAAACCTTTATAACAAGCGGAAAAGCTGCAGAATACGTATTAGTATTTGCCCTAACAGACCCAGCTGCCAAAGCTCGTGGCCTATCAGCAATTATAGTTGAAAAAGGAACACCAGGCTTCACCTACGGAAAAGTAGAAGACAAAATGGGTATTAGAGCATCAGAAACAGTAGAACTAGTATTCCAAGACTGTAGAGTACCAAAAGAAAACTTGCTAGGCGAGGAAAACAAAGGCCTATCTATAGCCCTTTCTCTAATAGATACAGCTAGAATCGGTGTATCTGCCCAAGCAGTTGGTATAGCCCAAGGAGCTTTAGACCTTTCTATAAAATATGCCAAAGAACGTGAGCAATTTGGAAGACCAATAGCAGACCTACAAGGTATACAATGGTACCTAGCTACAATGGAAACCAAAATCCAAGCAGCAAGAGCCCTTACAACCATAGCAGCTCAGCTTGCAGATAAAGGTATACGCCATAGCAAAGAAGCAGCCATGGCAAAATTATTTGCATCACAAACAGCTAGAGAAGTCACAAACCTAGCCCTACAGATCCACGGTGGCTACGGCTACATGAAAGACTTCCCACTAGAGAGAATGTACAGAGATGCAAAAATTACAGAAATATATGAGGGAACCTCAGAAGTTCAAAAACTTGTAATAGCAAGATCTATTTTAAAATAAAACGATAATCCTAATAATAAATTATATGTTGTATGATCCTTTTAAAAAAAGATGAGCCAGCCTCATCTTTTTTTGTTGAGCTTTTTATTAATTTTACAAAGAGGGTATTTATATATAGAAGATAAATTTTTATTTGGAGGCTAGGATGGAAAGAGAGATTAATAGCATAAGGGACCTTATCGATAGGATTCTAGAAGAGGTAGATGGCAAGGAAAATTTTGGACAGATAGCTAATATACTGGAGTATTTTAATTCTGATGTCATTAATTTTGAAGAAAACAGGTTTGAGACTGTCTATGAAAGTTTGTGCGCCATTGGTGAGAAAAAACTTGCTGATAAGTATATAAAACCCATAATAGAAGAATTAGAGGCCTAGTTTTTTAGGCTTCTTTTTTATTTTTCATCGATATACTTATAATAAGACGTATAGAATTAATGTAAGATGGCCGCTTCTTATGAAGACTTATAACTCAAAAAAACTACTCAAGATACTTAACAAGAATGGACAATAGGATAAAAGATCTAGAAGATAGGCTTACCTACAAAGACAGGTAGCCAAAAATACCGGATATACAAAGAGGAAATCCAAAGAAAAAAGAATTTTTATTGTTAAAAACGATTTAGAAGGCAAAAGTATAGAAAGATTTGCCCCTAGCTTTGAAATTGCCAAGTCGTGGAACAGAATCATGAATGACAATATTAAAAAACATGATTTAACACTACTAAAACACGAGATGTACGAAGAAAAGCTTATAGCTAATGAACTAATCCAAGAACAAGCTCCTAAACTAGCAAGCGAAAAATATAATTATAAAAAAAGTGGAGAATATTATGCTAAAATTAAAAAACGTAATAAAAAAGGATAATTGGATAAGAGCAGAATATTACCCTGAAGATTGGGAAGAGTTCGGAATCGTATCTGTAAATTGTTTAGATCTAGATGATTATAAGGTGAAATTAAGCCCTACCGATGAAAAAGAATATAGCAGTTATCCTTATGCAATTTATGCCTTAAATGGACTTAGAGATATGGCAGAGGGAGAAAGAGACATAAAAGATTGCAAGATAATGTGGTATTAAAGAAAATAAATAAAAAACAGGTATCCCCCCTCAGTTCTATATAATTACTCATATAGACATCTCTTTTTGGGGAAGAGGAATACCTGTTATTTGTTGTTAATATACCCATTTATAAGAAAAATTAAATAAATTGATTAATAAGACAACTAGATTAGATTTTATTTGTCTTTTTTATGGCAAGATACCCAAGTTGTCAAGGGGACGGTTTGCTAATCCCTTAGACCTTAAAAAGGGCGAGGGTTCAAATCCTATCCGCTTCGCCAAAAACAAAATAAGATGAGAAAAGAATGGTCCAGCACCAGGTGATAGGCAGACCCTAGAATCATTTAAAAGACAGTGGCGAACCCAGGTAACAGGTCAAAAAGGCGCATGGAAAATACCAGTCTTTACCCTACCAGGCGAGCTAGAATTTATAAAGATTGCCCAATCAGGTGGGGAGATGGTATTTGAAAAATGGATCAACTATCTAATCAATATCATTTGTGCTGTTTATAAAATAGATCCAGCAGAAATAAATTTCCCTAATAATGGTGGTGTAGGTGGTAAGGGATCAAGTCTTTTTTCAGGTGACAAAGACAAGGTAGACCAATCAAAAGCAAAGGGTCTATTGCCACTACTACAATATATAGAAAATGTTGTAAATAAATATATAATATCAAGATTTAGCCTAGATGATGAATATGTTTTTGTCTTTGATGGCCTAGACAATGAATCAGAGTCTGAACAAGTAGACCTAGCAAAGAGAAAAACTGAATCATACATGACCATAAATGAGGTTAGAGCCGATAAGGGGCTAGCTGAAATAGAAGGTGGAGATATAATAGCAAATCCATATTTCTTGCAATCAAAACAAATGATGCCGAGCGGCGACTCAATGGACTTTGACTTTGACTCATATGGATACGATGAAGAAGGCGGGGGAGATGATACAGAAATAGAAGATGAAGAAACAAGTGAGGATTTATTTCAAAAGTCATTAAGACAAGTAAATAAGGAAATAAAACTTGAAAATATCCTTGAAAAGAACCTAGACTTAAGCAAGTTAGTATTAGTCGAGGTTCAAGTGCAAGGGATAAATGGTGTTTACAGGGCTAAGAGATGGAAAAGCCCTGAATTAGCAATGAAAGAAATAAAAAAGCAAATGAAGGTATCCCCAAATGCTAATTTATCATTTAAAAGCAAGAAAAATAAGGGTATAATATTAAGTGAAAAGCAGCTGATAGATCAGTATTGGAAGCAAAAGCCAAATGGAACTATACAGGAATTCATATAACACAATTTTGTTGTTGGAGAAGCTCAAAGCAAAAGAGACAAGGAGTTGTAATGGATAAGATGAAATATTCTTATTACGACTTTAAAAAGGCGGTTATAAATAAATATCTAGATATGATGAATCTAAGTTCAGATGAAGGAATACAGGAAGAATTGAAAGAAAATGAAGATGTATTTTTACTAGATTTTAAAAGTTTACAAGAGGATTTGAAAGATAAAGACGTTGTAGCTAAAGATACATTCAATAAACGAGTATTGTCTACAGCCTATAATCTTTATATGCTTATATAATAATGGTGCATACGATTATTCATTAGCCTATGAATTATCCTTAATGTATTAAAACCGGTTGGAATGGGGCAGAAAACTATGCAAAAGGCAGAAAATAAAATTAAAATAATTTGTGAATTTGAAAAAGAAAAAGCTGAATGGGATTCTATGAGTGAAGAAGATAAGGAAGAAAGGCAATTAACAGCTAATGAACTTAAAGAGCATTGGCCAGAGATTGTGACAGGTGACACATTAGGTTATTGGCAAGTGGTAGGAATGAACAATTCAGGACTGTAAATTTAATAAAATCAGACTAAACACGTTAGTAAAACTAGCGTGTTTTTTTTTATTGTATAAATGATTATAAATACCAGGCAAATGTTGAAATATAAATAAACGATCTTATGATATTATGAAACTATCTATCAAATACTACCCCAAACTACCAAAAAGAAAATGGATGCTGATACGAGAGGGCGGGAGCTATGACCAGCACGCCCACTTTTTATGCAAAAAAGATGCTGAAAATGTCAGAAAATTAATAGATGCTAACAAATATCCCTACAATAAAAAATACAAGCTCCCTATGCAAAGAATATTGACCAAAGAAGAATACAAAAAGCTAGACAAAAAATGTAGGTATATAAATATCAACAAAGGAGTGAAAAAATGAAATTAAAAATTAAAGGTTTTAAAAGCCTAATAAAGGCAGCACAAAATAGGGCACATTTATTCCCGGTAAAAGCTTATTTAGGATCAGCAGAAAAGCTCGCCTCTTTTTAGCAGATACTGTTGAAGCTAAGTTCTACGACTCTAAGAAATGATAAATTTATAAAAAGTTTGATTTTAGGGCAAGCTAAAGACAGTACAAATATCTTATAGAAAAGAGGAAACTCTGAAATTTTACAATATTAAAACCTATCTTGTACTTGGGTAGGTCTCCTTTATTATTTTATTGACACACGTATAATAACACGTATGATGTTAATGTAAGGAGGACGCTCCTTATGAAGACTTATAACTCAAAAGAACTACTCAAAATACTGAATAAGAATGGTTAGATTGAAAAAGGAGTTCAAAAGGGAAGTCATAAGTACTTAATTAATCCAGATAGACCTGAATTAGGTAAAGTTACTGTTCCTTGCCCTAGAGATTCTTATCCAATTAGAACCTTAAAAAGTATTTAGAAACAAATAGGGGTTAAATTATAATCCCTAAGTTCTTTAAATTAAAGGAGACATTTATGAAAGACAAATACGTATACCCTGCACTTTTTTATTACGATGATGATGGAATTAGTATAGAGTTTCCTGATTTGCCAGGGTGTTTTTCATGTGCTGATACGGATGAAGAAGCTCTATATATGGCTGAAGATGTATTAGGATTATGGATGTTTGAATTAGAAGAAGAGAATGAGGAAATTCCTAAACCTACTAATTTAAGGGATATAAAAGTAGGAGAAAATCAAAAAACAGCTTTGATAAGTGTTTGGATGCCAACTGTAAGAAAGGCAATAAATAATAAATCAATAAAGAAAACCTTGACTATACCACAATGGTTAGACATTATGGCTAGGGAGAAGGATTTAAATTTTTCTTATATCCTACAAGAAGGCTTAAAAAGGGAATTAAATTTACAATAATATAAGATTATTCTTAGCCGCCAATTGGAGGTGGCTTTTTTTTGATTATTTTAAGGGTATTACAATATGGCTAGGATTTTAAAAAGGTTTAATACTTAAGTTTGAAGATGAATATTCAAGATATCAAAGAAAAAAGAGACCACTAAGGGTCTCTATAACTTCTATTATAACATTTTATACTAACTACATTTTAACTACATTCTTATATTTTTATAGTCATTTACGCTCTTTTATACCAAAAGTACAGAATAATTATTCTTTAAATTCGTGTATATTCCGATATATTATTTTACACTCTTGTATAAATATTTACTGGTGCGGGATAGAAGATTTGAACTTCCACGACCTAAAGTCGGTCACAAGATCCTTAGTCTTGCGCGTCTGCCAGTTCCGCCAATCCCGCTTAGTATCACCTAATAATGATACTATCTTTTGAAATTTTTGTCAAATAATTAGTTTGGATAAAAAGACTTGGGCCCTTTTGGTTTTTGGATTTGCAAAAAAATCTTTTGGGTTATGGCTTTTTTCTACGATTTGTCCTTGGTCCATAAAGATAACCTTGTTTGAGACTTCTCTTGCAAAACCCATTTCGTGGGTCACAACTAGCATGGTTATAGATTCTTGTGCCAAATCTGTCATCAGTGATAGGACTTCGCCTACCATTTCCGGATCTAGGGCAGAGGTTGGTTCGTCAAATAAAATTATTTTCGGATCCATCATCAGGGCTCTGATTATGGCGATCCTTTGTTTTTGTCCACCTGATAACTCATCAGGATAGGATAATTTTTTATCCTCTAGTCCAATCCTAGCCAGTAGTTTCTCTGCTTTATCTATAGCCTGGTCCTTTGTCATTTTTTTTCTAAGGACTGGTGCTAGGGTTAGGTTTTCTATTATATTTAGGTGGGAAAAAAGGTTGAAGTTTTGAAAAACCATGCCAATTTCTTCCCTGACTTTATTTATGTCCATTGTTTTTATATCTTGACCCAAAAATGTGATTGTACCAGAATTTGGTACTTCTAGGAGGTTTAGGCTCCTGAGAAAAGTAGATTTACCAGATCCTGATGGCCCTATAATTGAGATAACATCAGCTTGATCTACTTTAAGATCAATATTTTTTAGGACCTCATTTTCACCAAAAGATTTAGATAGGTTTTTAACTTCTAACATGGTTCATCCTTCTTTCTAGTTTTTTAAATATCTGCTCAATGCCTATGACTATTAGTAGATAAATCAGGGCAGCAGCAAAATATGGGATAGATGCCTTGAAGGTTTTTGAAATTATAATCGATGCACCACGAGTCAAATCTGCAAGGCCTATAAAGCCTGTGATTGATGTCTCTTTGAGCAGGGTTATAACTTCATTTCCCAAGGCTGGTAGGGCCTTTCTAATAGCTTGAGGAAGGCTAACTTTTGCTAGAGTCTGCCCATAGGAAAGTCCCAGAGACCTAGCTGCTTCAATTTCGCCTTTATCTACAGCTAGGAGGCCACCTCTCATAACCTCTGACATATAGGCGGCAGAGTTTAGGGAAAAGGTGACGATTGCTACTATTATTAGGTTATCCAGATTTACAAGTATTACATTAAACATTATCAAAAGCTGGATTGTTGTTGGTGTACCCCTTATGATAGTAATAAAAAGATTGGCCAGCTTGTCCAAGATATTTAGGCAAAAACCCTTTGGGTTTGACCAGGATGGATTGAGGTCATTTTTGCTAGTTTTTATAAGAGCAAGTCCCAGGCCAAGAAAAAATGAAATGGCAAGGGATATTAGGCTCACAAGCAGGGTGACCTTTAGACCATCTAAAAGATAGATATAAAGGCCATCTGCAAAGAGATTGTTGTAAATTTCTTCAAACATCAGATCCTACTTATATTTTTTTACAATTTCATCTATTGTGCCATCTTCTTTTAGTTCTTTTATGGCTGCATTTATTTTTTCTTTGGCATCCTTTTGGTCTTTGCCGAGGGCTAGGGCATATTCTTCTGGCTCATAAGGACCTTCCATGATTTTTAGGCCCTCGTTGGCATCTACAAATTTTTCTGCTGATGTCTTATCCATTAGGATGGCATCTACCTTTGAATTTTGTAGGGCCAAAACTGCATCAGGATATTTGGCAAAGGTTGATACATTATCGTAGTCCTCTTGGGCTAGGTCATCTCCGATTGATCCAAGTTGGCTACCGATTTTTTTGCCCTCTAAGTCTTTGACAGAATTTATTTCTCCATCATCTTTTACAAGAAATATTTGTACGCTACCTGCATAGGTATCTGTGAAGTCTACGTTTTTTAGCCTTTCTTCATCTATGGTTAGGCCTGCAGCGCCTATGTCTGCCTTGCCAGAGCCGATAGATGCTATGATATTATTAAAATCCATATCCTTAATTTCAATTTCTACACCAAGTTTTTCGCCAAGGGCTTTTAGGATATCTGGGTCGATCCCAACTATATCTTTGCCCTCATAATATTCATAAGGTGCAAAGTCTGCACTTGTAGCCACAGTCAAAACTCCATCAGCAAGTATATCATTACTAGCAGCAGGAGTAGGTTTTTTGCTCTCATTTTTGCCACAACCTGTCATGATGCCTGCTAAGGCTAGTCCTAGAAACAATTTTTTCATTTTCATAATTTTCTCCTTTTTGTTTTTGGCAATAAAAAATACCCCATCCACAAGGGACGAGGTAATCGTGTTGCCACCCAAATTTTTTTATCTTTCACAAAATAAAACTCAATAAGTACGTACATACTATTCTGCTATAAGGGGCAGACCCCGAAAACCCTACTTATATTTCAGATTCCCAGCTCAAAGACTCTTTTTACCAATCTCCTACCTGTCTTCTCACACTCTACAAGACTCGCTTTAGGCGTTAAGATCAGCTACTCTTCTTCTCATCGCTTGTTAGGGGAATTATATACCTAATCAATTTTTTTGTCAAGCTATATTATTAGAATATAGAAAAAAATATCCAAAAGGATATAATAAAACTGAGGTAAATATGATTAAAAAATGTTATGCAAAGATCAACCTAGCCCTTGATATTTTAGGGCAAAGGTCGGATGGATATCATGAAATTGATACAATTATGACTAGGATTGATCTTTTTGATAAACTCTTTATAGAGAAAACTAATGATAATAAATTTCATTATGAAGCAAATATAGATCTTGGGGACCTTGAGGACAATCTGATTTATAAGGCCTACAAGCTCATATCACCAAGGGCTAAAAATAAAGGTATAAGGGTTAGACTTGAAAAAAATATCCCTCTTGCAGCAGGACTTGCTGGTGGGTCTACTGATGCAGCTGAGATGATCAAGGGCCTAAATGAGCTTTGGGACCTAGGCCTATCAAAAAAAGAAATGATGGATATAGGTCTAAAACTTGGGGCAGATGTTCCATTTTTCTTTTTAGAAGAATCTGCTAGGGCCAGGGGAGTTGGGGAAAAATTAGAGGCCTTTTCAAATAAGACTGACCTAAAAATTCTCCTTATAAATGACGGTCCAGAAATCCCATCATCCTATGTTTATGAAAGGACAAAACACTTTGGCCATATAGATATGGATAAGATTGTAAGTGGCCTAAGAAATTCTGATAATAAAATAGTAGAAGAATTTGAAAATGTAATGGAAGATGTTGTCTGTAGGGATTTCCCAAAATTGATGGATATAAAAGAAAAACTCTTATCTTTGGGAGCGAAAAAGGCCTTGGTTTCAGGGTCTGGAGCTAGTGTTTTCGGCATATTTTTTGATGAAAATGACCTAGAAGAAGCCTACCAAAGTATAAAAGATTCTTATAGGTTTGTAAAAAAAGTGGAGCTTATAGATGACTAATATAGGTATTTTTGACTCGGGTCTAGGAGGAATAGCGGTTTTAAACGAGCTAAGCAAGACTAGCAAGGCCAACTTCTATTATCTAGGAGATAATCTCAGGGTCCCTTATGGGCCAAGACCGGTAGAAGAAATAAGAAAATTTGCATTTGAAATTGTAAATTTTTTGGAAAAATTTGATATAGACTATTATATAATAGCCTGCAACACAATATCTGTGACATCTCTTTCTTATTTGAGAGAAAATTTTGATAAAAAATTTATACCCATTACAGAGATGGCTGTAGAAGCAGCAAGCACCTGTCAGGGAGATTTTTTAGTCCTTGCTACCAAGGCTACTATAGAAAGCCACTATTACAAGGATAAGCTAGAAAAAATTACCGGTGCAGAAGTTTATGAAAAAGCTGCCTTAGACCTAGTTAAACTCATAGAAGATGGAGATTTTTCTGGAAAAGAATTGGATGATCACCTAAAAGAATATCTGAAGATTGCAAATGATAAAAAAATAGAAAATATATTGTTGGGATGTACTCATTATCCCCTCGTAAAAGAATCTATAAAAAAGAATTTGACCTATCCTGCCAATATTATAGATCCAGCAGTCCACTTGGCAGAAAAAATAAAAACTGATGATAGGCAAAATAGGGTACATATATATATGACAAAGGAGTCAGGAAAAACTGAAAACCTAGTAGAAAATATCATGGAATGTGACTACCAATTAGATTATATAGGAGAATTATCGTGATTTATGCAATAATGGATATAGGTTCAAATACAGTCAGGCTTTCTGTTTATAAAGAAAAAGAGGGGCAAGCTGTCTGCCTATTTTCTGAAAAAGAACAGGTGTCACTAAGAAAGTTTGTCAAAAATGGCAGGCTTACCGACAAGGGTATCAAAAGGCTTTTGCATACCCTATCAAAGTTTAAAGATGTGGTAGATAATTTTGATGATATAGACCAGGTTCATCCTTTTGCTACTGCTACTATTAGGGATGTGGCAAATAGGTCTGAAATCCTGGACCTTGTAAAAGAAAAAACTGATCTTGAAATAGAGATCTTATCTGGTGAAGAAGAGGCAAGGCTTGCCTTTGTTGGTGCTTCTGTATCTACAAAAGTTGATGAGGGTGTACTTGTAGATATAGGCGGTGGTTCATCAGAGGTAGTCCTTATTGGTCAAAAAAAGGTTATAAAATCTGCCTCTCTTTCTATAGGGTCCCTATCAGCCTTTAATGATTATGTTGAGGGGCTTTTTGCTGATAAAAAATCAAGAAAGTCTATAGAAAAAAGGATAGATCAGCTCCTAGAGGATTCATCAATGTATGCCGAGAAATTTGAAAATCTGGCAGCAGTTGGAGGGTCAGCTAGGGCAGGCCTAAAGTTTTATAGAGACTATTTTAAGCTAGATGATGATATCAGGCAGATGGATGCATCAGAATTTGATAAAATGCTCAAAGATATTTTGAAAAAAGATGATAAAGAAAAATTGGATACAATACTTGATATAAAACCTGACAGGGTCCATACACTTTTGCCAGGAATGATAATTCTAAATAAACTTTGCAAGTTTTTTGAAGTAGAAACCATAAATGTTAGCCAAACTGGAGTTAGGGAAGGGTATGTCTATAGCAAATTATTAAGAAAGGATTAATAATGATGGATATTACTTTTACGCAAAATAGGGAACTTTCTTGGCTGGAATTTAATAAAAGGGTCCTAGAAGAGGCCAAAGACCCAAATGTACCAATTCTAGAAAGACTTAAATTTTTATCAATCTATGATACAAATCTTGAAGAATTTTTTATGGTCAGGGTCGGATCTCTGACAGACTTATCAAAGCTAAAAAAACAACACATAGATAATAAATCAAATATGAGTCCTAATGAACAATTAGACGCTATATTTCAAAAGCTTATCCCTATGTATAGGGACAAAGATGAGGTGTTTTTCTCCCTCCAAGCCGAGCTTAGAAAAGAGGGGATAAATTTATCCGAATTTGAAAATCTAAGTGATAGGGATAGGGAAAGCTTAAAGATTTATTTTGATACCAATATAGAACCGATTTTATCTTTCCAAGTTATAGATAGGGTTCACCCTTTGCCTAGGATTGCAAATTTGAGCCTGTCAATAATTTATGACCTAGAAAAAGAAAAGGATAAAAAATCAAATGAAGTCTGCGGCATAATCTATGTCCCAGAAAAACTTGATAGGTTTGTAAGGATTTCTGAAAATACCTATGTATTTTTAGAAGACATAATAAAGCATTTAGGCAAGGATGTTTTTGAAGGTTATAAGGTTAAAAATTCCTATATTATAGGTCTGACTAGAAATACAGATATATCCTATGACGATGACGACTACGAAGTTGATCAAGATTTTAGGGCTTATATGAAAAGTAAGCTAAAAAAAAGAAAGAGACTTCAAGTAGTAAGGTTGGAAGTAGATGAGAATTTAAGTCAAAAAGAAATTGAATTTTTATGCAAAAACTTCGAGATAGAAGAAAAATCAATTTTTTATAGCAAAAGCCCTATGCAATTGAGTTTTCTATTTTCTATGCTAGAAAGTTTTCAAGAAAACTTTGTAGAAAATCATAGCTATGAGCCCTATAATCCAGTCCCATCTACCATGGTTGATCCAAATAGAAAAATGATAGACCAAGTATGTGAAAAAGATATTCTCTTATCATATCCCTACGAGTCAATGGATCCTCTTCTTAGGCTATTAGATGAGGCAAGTTACGATCCCAAGGTTGATTCAATAAAGATAAGCCTATATAGGATAGCAAAAGATTCAGCTATAGCAAATAGTTTGATCAAGGCGGCAGAAAATGGCAAAGAAGTCATAGTTTTGATGGAGCTTAGGGCAAGGTTTGATGAAAATAACAATATCTTGTGGTCATCAAGACTAGAAGAAGCGGGCTGTAAAGTAGTCTATGGATTTGATCATTATAAGTGCCACTGCAAGGTATGTCTAATAACAAAGTTTGAGGACAATCAAGCTTTCTTTATTACCCAGATTGCCACAGGAAATTATAATGAAAAAACAGCCAAACTTTATACAGACTTTTCTCTGATAACAGCAAACCAAGAAATTGGCCAGGATGCAAAAGATCTTTTTGACAATATTTTGATAGGAAATCTCAATGGATCATACCAAAAGCTCTTAGTTGCACCAAAATCTATGCAAGAAGGCTTAGAAAAACTTATAAAAAAAGAAATCAAAAAAGCCCAAGAAGGAAAAGAAGCCTATATAAGGCTAAAAATGAACTCTATTTCAGATAGGAAAATGATAGATTTATTGAGCGAGGCTTCAAAGGCAGGTGTCAAAATAGATATGATGGTAAGGGGGATATGCTGTATCTTGCCAGGTATAAAAGATAAGACCGAAAATATAGACATATACCAAATTGTTGGTAGATTCTTAGAACATCATAGAGTCTATCAATTTGGAAAAACCAACCCGAAATTATATATTTCTTCTGCTGATTTTATGACAAGAAATATCAGAAACAGGATGGAAGTAGGAGTGCCTATTTTAGATAAAAATATCCAGGCTTATATTTTAAAATTTTGTGATATGATGTTTGCTGATGATGTCAAAATTAGAAAACTTTCTTCTGACGGGACCTATAAAAGGATCGAAAATAAAAATAGTTTTTCTGCCCAAGAAGAGCTTATGAAAAAAGCCATAAGAGATTTTGAAAATGAAAAATCAAGAATTGATGCCCGAGCCGAGGCAAATAAAAATAAAATTTTATCGTCAAAGGTTACTGACCCTGGCAAAGAGAATAAAGGGATTCTTGGTATTTTGAAAAATATTTTTGTAAAATCGTCAAAATAAAACTAAAATTGACTTAAATCCGACAAATTTGTCGGATTTTTTGTGCTTTTCTTCGATTTTCCACTTTTTACCCCTATGTTTTTTTGTAAAATAGTGTTATAATGTATATAGAATATAGTATTATAAAATAAGTATAGAAAATTGAAATATATTTAATATCCTTATGAAATATACTAAGACCCAACAGTTTTACTAAAAATATTGAAATAAATAAAGGAAGAGAAATGTCTAACAGAGGAATTAGAGAGCTTAAAAGGCGCAAGAGAAGAGAGCAGAAGAGGAAGAGAAAAAAAGCAGCATTGCTTACTTTAGGGGCAGTTTTGACCTTTACAACAATAAAGTTTGCCTTGCCAGAAAAAGATAATTACCAAATCAAAAGACCAAGTGAATACAGGATTGCTTCTGGAGATATATCCTACACAAGTGAGGAGATCAAAGATAAGTCTACTTCTGATGTTCATGTGGCTACAGAGATTGGTTTTAATGATATAAATATAGCTGATGAACTAAAAATACAAGATTCTTCATACAGCGACCAGTTAATCGAATATGTAAAATGCCTACAGACCCAGTATGCCTATCAGTTCCCAAACGATTTTTCTAGGACTGATAAGTTTATAAATGAGGGTTCTTTTTTGGGATTCTATGGTTGTGAAAATGGTTTTGCCAAGGTTAAAATCGATGATACTTATTATTATGTAAACAAGTTTGGCCTTTCAAAACTAGAAAAGGGACAAGAGATCAAGGTTGTAAATGGAATAGCCTATGTAAGCCCTGACTACCCACTAGATCCAAACTTTGACCCAGGGGTGGATAAGACAGCCAGACGAGCTTTTGAAACAATGAGACAAGATATGGAAAGGGAAAATCTTCACCTAAAGATCGCATCTGACTATAGGGGTTATGACCTAGAAAAGAAGATGCACGAAGCAGGTGAGGTTGATGCGGAGCTTCCTGGTACAAGCGAGCACCAATTAGGTTCTGCCTTTGATTTTTTCACAGAAGGATCAAAATATAATGACAAATTTGAAGCCAGCAATGAATACAAATGGCTAGCAGAAAATGCATACAAATACGGTTTTATTGAAAGATATCCAAAAGGAAAAGAAAATATAACCGGTCACAGACACCAAGCTTGGCATTTTAGGTTCGTAGGTGTAGAAAACGCCAAAGAAATCTATGACAACAAGCTTACATTAGAAGAGTATTTGAAGATAAAATAGGAGATATTATGAGAAAAATCCATACAGACAAGGCACCAGCAGCAGTAGGCGCATATGTTCAGGCTATCGCCACAGACAATTTAGTTTTCACATCAGGCCAATTGCCACTAGATCCACAAACTGGCGAGCTTGAAAGTGATATTAAAAAAGCTACAAAAAGAGCCCTAGAAAATATCAAGGCCATAGTAGAAGAAGCTGGTTCATCAGTTGACAAGATTATAAAATGCAATGTATTCTTAGATGATATAAATGATTTTGCTGATTTTAATGGCGTATACGAAGAATTTTTCGGAGATCACAAACCAGCCAGATCTGCCCTTGAGGTTGCAAATATACCGAAGGGTGCTGTTATAGAGATAGAAGCTATAGCTTTATTATAAGATATAAAAAATTACCAGCATAACCTGTTTTTTATAGGTTTTGCTGTTTTTTTTAGTTAAGGAGGATTGAGATGGAAGTAGATTGTGGTTTTAGAAAAGGGGATAAGTGGTTTAGGTATAGGGCAGCTGCCATTATAGTCGAAGATGATTGCGTTTTGTTTGCTGGAAATGAAGTAGAAGATTATTACTATTCCATAGGTGGTGGAGTCCATTTAGGGGAAAGTTCTGAACAAGCCGTAAGAAGAGAAGTCTTTGAAGAAACAGGCGTCGAATACGAAGTTGATTATTTGGCTATCATTCACGAAAATTTCTTTGTAGGAAGCTCTGGTTTAAAAGGTGTCGACTGCCATGAGATTTGCTTTTATTATATGATGAAGCCAAAGGGCAATAAAAATCTTAAGAGCCATAGTTTCACCATGGGCGGAATAAAAGAGACCATGCACTGGATACCAATCGACCAAGTCGAAAAATATAAGGCTTATCCGACTTTTATGAAAGATTATCTTAAAGCAGACCATAAGGGCATAGAACACATCATTACAGATGAAAGAGTCTGACGAAACCCTTCCTGCTTTTGAATTATAATAAGCACCTTTCTTTATATAAATTTATTTCTCTCCTCTGCTGCAAGATTGCACTTGACAGGTCTATAAGGTGTGGCAATGATGCAAATAATTTATCCATAAGGATAGGGGAAATAGATTTTTATATCGCTAACCCTGTTTAGGCAAATTAATTAAAATGGTAAGATTTAAACTTTTAGGATGCATCTATGTCTAATAAGATATATTTAATATTATTAGGAGTACATATTTTAATTATTATAGTAAATTACAATCTATTAAAAAATCCAAAATCATACCCACCAGAGGAAATTAGGGAAGAATTTAAAAGTGGGAGAGAAAGGCTATCTTCATATAAGTATAATGGCCTCTCCCATTATGTTCTCCCAAGACTTGTTAAAAGCCAAGCAAATTGGGAAAATGGAAATGCTTATTGGTATAGGTCTGGTGTAAAGCTTGGAATGGTGGGCATAGGAATCACATTTTTTACAATGATATTAGGGGAAGTCTTTAACTTATTTGATCCTTTATTAGGCACGTTTATTATCTTAATTCCTGTGATTTTAGGAATGATATATATGTGTATAAGGATGGAAAAAGATATTTTGAAGGATTAAATTTATTGGATATTTTTTATGAATTAACAACCCTCGAAATTTGAAAGGATAAAAATGGATCTTGAACAAATAATACAAAGTCAAAGGGAATTTTTTCTGGGGAACAATACCAAATCTTATGACTTTAGGATTAGAAACTTAGACAAGCTTGAAAAAGCCATAAGAGATAATGAAGAAGCTATTCTTTTAGCTCTGGAGAAAGATTTGGGCAAATCAAATTTTGAATCCTATATGACGGAATACCACTTTGTCCTAGAAGAGATTAAATTTGCCAAGAAAAATCTCAAAAAATGGATGAAGAAAAAAAGGGTCAGAAAATCCCTAACCACATTTCCAGCAAAAAGTTTTTATATTTACGAGCCACTAGGTGTCACCCTCATAATTTCCCCATGGAATTATCCTTTTAATTTGAGTTTGGGTCCTGTTGTTGGTGCAATTTCAGCTGGTAATACTATTATTTTAAAAACGTCTTCTAAGTCTAAAGAAACTACAAAAATTATTTCAAAAATCATTGGAGATAATTTTAGGGAAGAATTTTTTATCCATTTGGATAACTCAAAAATCGACTACGACGAATTGATAAGCAAGCCTTATGATCACGTTTTTTATACAGGTGGGCCAGATGTTGCCAAAAAAATTATGGAAAGCCAGTCAGCAAACCTCACAAAACTTACCCTAGAGCTTGGTGGCAAAAGCCCCTGCCTTGTGGAAAAGTCTGCTGACATAAAAATGGCGGCCAAGAAAATTGCCTGGGCCAAAACTGTAAATGCCGGTCAAACTTGCATTGCGCCAGACTTTATAGTTGTGGATACATCTATAAAAGCTGATTTGATTTCAGAACTTGTGGCGAATTTAACCCAATTTTATGGCAAAGATCCTATCGAAAGCAAAGACCTGCCTAGGATTATAAATGAAAATCATTTTGATAGGCTGTTGGGATTGATTGACCAAGAAAAGATTGTTTTTGGCGGTGAATTTGATAGACAGACACTCAAAATTGCCCCTACAATCATGGATGGGGTGGATTTTTCTGATCCTGTAATGGGAGAGGAAATTTTTGGACCGATTATTCCAATTATTTCTTATGAAAATCTTGACCAGATTTTGAACAAGATAAAGAAAATGCCAAAACCTCTTGCCTTTTATGCCTATACCCAGGATAAAAGTATTGAGGAGAAAATCCTAAGGGGGATGGAGTTTGGAAATGGTGCTATAAATGACTCTTTGCTGCAAATAGCAAATCCTCATTTGGAGTTTGGGGGCGTGGGTAATTCTGGCATGGGCGGCTACCATGGATATTTTGGCTTTATGGATTTTTCAAATAGGAAATCCATCCTAAAGGCAAGCCACTTTGATAATTTTCTAAAATACCCACCTTATACAAAAAAGAAATTTAATTTTATAAAAAAGATTATGAAATAAGGAGGACAGGTTGTGGAAACTTTTAAAAAATTTATAAACTACGGAAGCTTTTCTGAATTAATTTTTTTGATAATAGGTATAGTCTTTTTATTATGCTTTGCCTTTATAAATATGCCTAGTTGGATCTGGTTGTTTTTTCTTTCTATAGGGATCCTACAAAGCTCCTTGTTTTCTTTTGTGACAAGAGATGAGGGATTTTTCCAAAATCCTATGGGTTGGAAAGGACCAGGTGGCTCTATATCATTTCTTTTTGATAAAAATTTATTTGCTCTGATATTCACTAGCATAATTTTATCTTTGGTTGTTATAGTTTTAAATATCTTAAGGAAACTAGGTCTAGTTTCTGAGATAAATTTATTTTATAAAGATATTTATAGATACCTATTATTAATTTTAGCCAGTGATAATCTCATACTCCTGATAAATTATAAAAATCAACCTGCTTATGAAAGTGGGTACAGAAGAGATTTGTATAAAGATTTAAGTACTGGTTTTAAAAGCTTATTATCTATATTGCCATCCATTTTAGTAAATATATTTTTTATACTTATTTGTTTTTATTTTTCAATAAAAATCAAATTTACCTACGTCTTGATTTATTATCTTTTTTCAGTTTTTGTATATCCTTTTTCTAAAAAAGATAAAAAATGGCAGCCATGAAGGCTGTCATTTTTTTGTTTGTCCACTTTAGTGAGTTGAGCGAACGAAAGAGAGCGAAACAAAAAACCACCTGCTATGCAGGTGGAGGGATTTAGCTTTAGCTTTAAGCACCAAGAAAACCTCCTTAAAGTATAATTGTGATAATCACATGCACAATTAAACAAGGAGGTAATCTTGGATAAAAATACTTTATCACATACAAGCTGGAGATGCAAATATCATATAGTTTTTGCGCCAAAATATAGAAGACAAGTAATATATAGACAACTAAGGAAAGATATAGGAAGCATACTTCGAGAATTATGTTCAAGAAAAGGAATAAACATAATAGAAGCAGAACTATGTCCAGATCATGTCCATATGTTGGTAGAAATACCACCAAAATATTCAATATCACAAATAATGGGATATTTAAAAGGAAAAAGTTCTCTGATAATATTCGATAGACATGCTAACTTAAAATATAAATACGGAAATAGACACTTTTGGTGTAGAGGATACTATGTGGATACAGTAGGCAGAAATGAAAAGAAAATAAAAGAATATATACAAAATCAATTAAAAGAAGATTATTATGCTGACCAAATAAGTATAAAGGAATACAATGACCCGTTTACGGGAGAGTCAGTAAATAAAAACAAATAAAAAAACTGCTTTAGCAGTAGTTGGGATAGTGGTGCATGTGACGGAATATTCGGAGCCCCAGTAGGGGCGTGCCGGTATTCGCGCCTTATAGGCGCTGTGCAAACTACCAGCTAAGCTGGTAGTTTTGATTTATATTTCTGTATTTTTATAATCTTCTGCTATTATTTTTGCAAGTGCTTTTAATTCTTCAACTTGAGGTTCTTTTACGCCTGAGTTGATTTTTACAACTTCGCCGATGTATTTACATTTTGCTGGCTCTAGGATTTCTTTAGAGATTTCAAGACTCCTACCGCCCCATGACCAGTTGTTTAAGAATGATACTGTCCTATTTTGATATCCTGTACCAACTAATTCTCTTAAAAATGCATCCATTTTGTAGTATAGGCCTGCATTGTAGTTGATTGGAGCGAATACTTGGTGGCTGTATCTGTGGCAGTCAGCAATTGGATATGATGGGTCCCAGTCAGAAACATCATATAAAACTACATCTTCTACACCCTCTTGGGCTAGGAAATTAGCTAGGATGTCGCTTGCTTGTTCGGTGTCACCATACATTGATGAGTATACTATACAAACACCTTTTTCTTCTGGTGTAAATGTTGACCAACGGTTGTATTTTTCTAAGATGAAATTAATTGAGTCAGCATCTTTATATACTGGACCATGTAGTGGAAGGATGGCATTTATTTCTAGACCCTCTACTTTTTTGAATAGGTTTTGAACCATTTTTCCTTGCTTGCCAACTATATTTATATAGTAGCGTCTAGCTTGGTCTAGCCAGTCACCTTTGTGGATAACTTTGGATGCTTCGATATTGCCTGCAATAGCATTGAATGCACCAAAGGCATCTGCTGAGAAGAATAGACCTTCTGTTGTTTCGTAGGTCATAAATACTTCTGGCCAGTGAACCATTGGAGCAAAAACGAATTTAAGATTTCTTTTACCTATATTTAGCTCATCGCCTTCTTTTATTTCTACATACCTATCTTTGTAGGCATCGCTGTAGAATTGTTCAAAAAATTTGTGGGTTTTTGCATTTCCTACAAATTTACAATTTGGATATTCTTTTAGGACAAAATCTATATTTCTACAATGGTCTGGCTCCATGTGAGAGATAACAATGTAGTCAAGGTCTTCACCATCTAGACCTGCTTTTATATTTTCTAGGTATTGTCTAGTAAAAGCTCCCTCAACAGAATCCATTAGAACGTTTTTCTCATCTTTTATTAGGAAAGCGTTATAAGAAACTCCATTTGGAACTTCAAACATATTTTCAAATCTTGCGATCCTGCGGTCATTTACACCGACCCAATATATGTTATCTAGAACTTCAATAATATTGTACATAAGAAACTCCTTTTATTTATATTTTTTCTTGCTAAAATAATTATACCATTTATTAAAGAATAATAAACGATATTTTGACAAATAAATAACTTGTGTTTAGAATTGTTTTAACTAAATTATTATGGGTATCAATTTATAAGACGCAAGCAAAAAAGATAAAAAGCTTAGTAATTTTAGAAAAATGAAGGAGAAAAAATGGGATATAATTTACCAAGAGATTTAGAAGAATTTAGAAAAGTCGTCAGAGATTTTGCAGAAGATAAAATTAAGCCAATCGCTTTTCACCTTGACCAAACAAAAGAATTTCCAAAAGAAATTATTAAAGAGATGGGCAAGATGGGCCTAATGGGCATACCTTTTGATGAAAAATATGGTGGAGCAGGACTTACAAACGAGCACTACGCAATAGCTGTAGAAGAGTTATCTAGGGTAGACGGTGGTGTTGGTGTTATCTGCTCAGCTCATACCTCTCTAGGAACATGGGGTATCAATGAATTTGGTACAGAAGAACAAAAAGAAAAATACCTTAGACCATTAGTAGATGGTACCTATATAGGTGGTTTTGGTCTTACAGAAGAAAATGCTGGTTCAGACTCAGCAGAGACAGAAACCACAGCAGTAGATAAAGGCGACCACTACCTATTAAATGGTAAAAAAATATTTATCACAAACGCCCCAGAAGCTCAAACATATCTAGTAACTGCAGTTACAGAGCCAGGTAAGGGTAACCACGGTATCTCAATGTTTATCGTTGACAAAGACTTTGAAGGATTTACCTTCTCAGAACCATATGACAAACTAGGTATCAGATCATCAATTACAGCTGAGCTTCACTTTAGAAATGTAAAAGTTCCAAAAGAAAACCTACTAGGTGAGCTTAATAAAGGTTTTAAATATGCAATGATGATCCTAGATGGTGGTAGGATTGGTATAGCATCACAAGGTCTTGGTATAGCCCAAGGTGCTTATGAATCTGCCTTAAACTATTCTATGGAAAGGGTACAATTTGGTAAATCAGTTGGTAGATTCCAATATAACTCATTTAAGCTTGCACAAATGGCAACAGAGCTAAAGGCAGCAAGACTTTTAATCTATGATGCAGCAAAGAAAAAAGATGCCCATGTCAAAGGCTATGGTTTGGATGCAGCTATGGCAAAACTATACGCATCAGACCTTGCTGAAAGGCTAACATCAGAAGCCCTACAACTATATGGCGGTTCTGGATTTATCAAGGGATCAGATGTAGAAAGGTTCTATAGAGATTCTAAGATTACTCAAATCTATGAAGGTACAAATGAGATAATGAAGCTAGTTATCTCTGGATATATCCTACCAAGAGATGGTAGTGCTAAGAAAGAAAAACCAGTAGTTAAAAAAGAAGAAGCTAAATCTGAAAGCCAAATCTTCACAGGTGATCCACAAGAAGCAGCTAAAAAACTTGTTCAGGCCCTAGTAGCTGATGGATTTACCCTAAAGAAAGATCCAGTTGACCTAGAAGGCAAGGTAGAAGAAGCTGACAGAGTTGTAGTTGTAGGTATGGGTATAGGTGAGGAACAAAACCTAGAACTAGCCAAGAAACTCGCCAACCTAACAGGATCTGTTCTTGGTTCATCAAGACCAGCAGCCCAAGTTAGAAAATATGTACCACTTAGACAATATATAGGTGTATCTGGTAGAAAGTTCAAGGGAGAACTATATTTCGGTATAGGTATCTCAGGAGCAGGTCAACACCTCAGAGGACTTAGGGATGCTGGCAAGATCGTAGTTATCAACAACGACGAAGCAGCTCCATTCTTCAAAAACTGCGATTATGGTATAGTAGGCGACTTCCACAAAGTAGTACCAGCCCTAATCGAAGAGATCGAAAAACTTTAATAAATTTAGAGAGCAGGACCCTTTTGGGTCCTCTTTTTTTTATCTAGAAGGGGTAAAATAAGATTGGGTGATAAAATGAAAAGAAATATAAAAATAAAATCTGCATCTTTTCCAGTTTCTTTGGGAAATGTAGCAGAAAATGTTAAAAAAATAAAAGAATTGATAGATGAGGCGGAAAAGGAAAAGGTAAATATTCTTTCCCTCCCAGAATTATGTCTGACAGGTGCTAGTCTTTATGACGGATATTTAGAAGAAGACCTACTAAAGGCAGCTATTAAAGGTTTAGAGGATCTCATTGCCTATTCGCAAGATAAGGACGTATTTTTTATCGTTGGTCTACCAGTAAAAAAAGATAAAAAAATATATAACGTTGTGATTCCTATAAAAAGCGGTGATGCCTTGGGATTAGTAGTTAAGGAAAATCTCAAAACGTATGAAAAAACTATTTTCTCAACAGATTATGAATTTGCATTAAATTTTGGGGAACACTTTGTTGATAATAATGGAGAATTCCCAATCTATGTTGGTGGACTTTATATAGGTATAAGTATTGGAGAAGATGAAACAGGAAATATGCCAAATTCGCTAAATTTAAAAGAACAAAATGCAGATATAATCCTAAATCCGTCCGCTTTTCCAAGACATATTGGTACTTCTAAAAAATTGCTAGATGACATATCTTATCTATCAAAGAATGCAATTTATGTCCATACACCAGCTTGTATGGGTGAATCTTCAACTGATTTTGTCTATGAAAATAAAAGCATTTTAGCCAAAGATGGACAAATTTTAGATACTTGTACAGGAATATTTTCCCTAGAAGTAGAAGATGAATTTCATTATACAAATTTCAATAATTTAACCGATGAGCCTTACTATGTGGAGAAATTCCCATATTTGCCAAAGGCAGAATATTCTAGGGAATATTTCGAAGATGCACTCCAAATTCAGGCCCTAGGCCTCATTCAGAGAATGAGAGCTGTTGGAACTGACAGGGTTTATTTGGGAGTATCTGGAGGGGTTGACTCAACAGCAGTCCTCCTAGCCATTGTTAAGGCTTATGAAATATCTGGTTTTGACAAGAAAAAAATTGGCGCCTACACCATGCCAGCCTTTGGTACAAGCGACAGGACCAAGTTAAATGCCTATAAGCTTTGCCAGGCACTTGGAATTGAATTAAAGGAAATAAATATTTCAAAATCCGTAACAGCCCACCTAAAAGATATTGGCCACGACGGAAAAACTCCAGACTTGGCCTACGAAAATGCCCAAGCCAGGATGAGGACCCAAGTTCTCTTTAACCTATCAAACATGGGCGGGGGCCTTGTCATAGGAACTGGCGACTTGTCTGAAAATATGCAAGGCTTTGCCACCTACAATGGCGATCATATGTCATCTTATAGCCTAAATGCATCTTTGATGAAAACTGAGCTTAGGTATATGATAAGGTCTTATGCGCATTTTTCAGAAAATAAAGCTTTGAGAAATGTTTTAATTGATATTTTGGACACTCCAGTTTCTCCAGAGCTTGTCAGTAAAAAAGAGGGTGAGATCACCCAAAAAACAGAGGATATAATAGGCCCTTATGAATTGATAGATTTCTTTATCTACCAACAATTGACCTACCACAAGAAGGCTGTCGATATTTTATCTGATGCCCAAATTGCCTTTTCTGACACCTATGATGCGGAAACTCTAAAAAAATGGATAAAATCATATTTTAAAAGATTTACCTCTAGCCAATTTAAAAGATCAGCCGCAGTTGATGGACCAAATGTCACAGGTAGGAGTTTTTCTCCAAGACTAGGTTTTAAAATCCCATCAGATATGAGCCCAAGTGTTTATTTAGAGGGTTTAGATGAAGCATAGAAAGAAAATAGTGGCAGGCCTCTTGCTTGCCACTACGATTTTGACAGGAAAATATATTCACGACCAGTGTTTCAAGGCTGTGGAAAAACGAATAAGGCTTTTTTCTGACAAGGTCAAAGATCCTATAAAGATCACCCACATTTCTGATTTTCATTCAAATGTATTGGCAAATCTTGATGAAGTTTTGGGGAAAATTAGGGATTTTAATCCAGACTTGATATTTCTCACAGGGGACATGATAGATTATCCTACAAAAGAAAAAATCGAAAGAACTATGTATTTTCTACAAAGATTAAATGAATTGGGGATAAAAACCTATTATGTTTCTGGAAACCACGAGGAAGTATCAAGAGATTCTGAAGTTTTTTATGAAAAAATAAAAAGTCTTGGGATCACAAAATTAGATAATGATGGAGAATTTGTAGAAATAGGGGATAATAAAATCTATATTTATGGAATTACCTATTGGGGAAGTAATTTTGACAATTTCAAGCCAGATACGAGCCTAAATTTAGTCCTAGCTCATTTTTCTAAAAATGTGAGAGATAATTATAGAAAAGACATTGACTTTATATTTTCAGGCCATACCCACGGCGGACAAGTCAGAGCCCCATTTATTGGTGCCTTGGTAGCTCCAGGTGAGGGATATTTCCCAGATTTTGATAGGGGATTGTTTGATTTTGAAAATAGTAGGATTTATGTAGAAAGTGGCCTAGGCAATACATTTTTGCCGTTGAGATTCTTAAATCCAATATCCTATTCAAATATCACGATCAAATAAGCGCCTTTAGTTTAATGGCAAAACAAGGGTGTCCGAAGCCCAAGATAGGGGTTCGATTCCTCTAAGGCGTGCCAAAAAAAGCTCTTGCGACCTATTTATAGGCTGCAAGAGCTCTTTATTTGCGATTTTTTTTAGAATGGATGCCTAGCTTATTTTCCCTGGCCTCATCCTCAAGTTTTTCTAAAAAATCCTGGTATTTGATATTAGGTTTATAATAATTGGAGTAGGCCAGTCCTTCTTTGACCAAAATCCCATTTAAAGACTTATCTCTAATTTCATCAAAACTTGGATTTTCACTAGGTTTTTCTAGGTAAATATACCTGAGAAGCCTATCGTACTTATCCCTATCTGTCAGGTCTTTTTCTAGGTAGATTTCCTTATCCTTTATAGTTTTTTCTACAAAATCTTTGGCTTCTTCTGCCATAAACTGAGCCTTCTTCCCATCTCTAGCAAGTTCTGGTGTATTTATTCCTATAAATCTCACTTTTTCCTTCCTGTCACCTATATCCACCCAAATTGTATCACCGTCAATTACCCTAATGACTTGTGCTTTTGTGTAGGTTTCATCAGTAGAAGAGATTTGTTCATTAGATATATTTTCTTTTTCATCACAAGAACTAAGGGAAAATATAAGGATAAAAATCCAAAATATTTTAAGAATTCTTTTCAATTGTTTTTTCCTGACAGTCTGGACAGATCCCATAAAACTCGAAATTGTGGCCATTTATTATAAAGCCAGTCTCCGCCATGATATTTTCTTCTAGCTCATGGATCGGGCAATTTTCTATGATAAATTTTCTGTGGCAGACAGAACAGCTTATAAAATGTTTGTGGTCATCATTATTTATCTGATAATAATTTATCCCGTCAATATCAGCTGTCTTTAGCAAAATATTGTATTCTTCTAGGGTATTTAGGTTTCTATAGATAGTTGAAAGATCTATCTTCATTTTTTTTCTGAGAGAGTCATAGATCTCCTGGCCAGATACAGGTTTATTTGTTTGATTTATAAAATCGAGGATGAGATTTCTCTGTTTGGTTATCCTCAGATCATTTTTCTTTAGTAAGTCTTTGTAATTCATATTTGCTCCTTAAAAATAATTATACTTTTATTTGACATAATAAAAAAGGCATATATAATCATTAATGCAAATAACTTGCAATAAAGGAGGTTTTTATGAAAAAGAATAATTTATTTATACTCTTAGCTATGTCCCTAGCCTTCACAGGTTGTGGCAACCAAGCTAAAGAAAAAACTGAGGAAAAAACTACACAAGTAGAAGAAAAAGCAGAAGAAAAGCTAGAATCAAAAGTGATATATTCATCTTTTTATCCTATTTACAATCTTACAAAACAAATTGCAGGGGATAAGTTTGATGTTAAAGCCTTTAATTCCTTGACTTCTGAAAGCCATGGCTGGGAGCCATCAGCTAAGGAGATAGCAGAGCTTAGCGGTTCAAAGCTAATCTTTATCAATGGTGCAGGCATGGAAGAATGGAAAGATGCTGTGGAGGAGACAGTGGATATAGATATGGTTGATACAAGTGCAGGTCTTGACCTAATAAAGGCAGATGATGATCACGACCACGACCATGAAGATCACGACCACGATCATGAAGACGCAGACCATGACCACGACCATGAAGACGCAGACCACGACCACGATCACGAAGACGCAGACCACGACCACGAAGATGCTGATGAACACGAACATCACCACCACCATGGAGAATTTGACCCTCACACATGGTTATCACCATTAAATGCCAAGGCCCAAGCAAAGGTCATAGCTGACAAATTATCTGAGATTGACCCAGAAAATAAAGACTATTATATGGAAAACTATGAAAAAGTCGCCAAAGAATTAGATGATATAACAAATGAATACAAGGAAAAATTTGACAAAGTTACAAATAAAAAATTCATAGTTCCTCATCAAGCATTTGGCTATGTAGCTAGAGACTTTGGTCTTGAGCAAATACCTCTATCAAGCCTAACATCAACAGACGAGCCAGATGCCAAGGCTATGAAAGATGTGACAGACCTTGCCAAGGCTAAAAAAATAAAGACAGTATTTTTTGAAAAAGGTGGTTCAGACAAGGCAGCAAAAACTATAGCCGATGAAATAGGTGCAGAAGTAGCCCCACTATCAACAATGGAGTTTGCTTCAAAGGAAGACCTAGATAAAAACGTAACATTGCAAGAAATAATCAAAGAAAACCTTGAAAATATATATAAGTCACTAGCATAATATATATTATGAAGCTGATAGAAATAAAAAACTTAAAATTTGGATACAATGAAAATTTAATATTAAAAAATATAAACCTAGACTTAGAAGAGGGTGACTTTGCTCTGATATCAGGAGAAAATGGTTCGGGCAAGTCAACCCTTATAAAACTAATCCTAGGCGAGCTGAAAAAAGACAAGGGATCTATAAAAATTTTTGGAATAGACATGGAAGATTTCAAAAATTTTGACAAGATTGGTTATGTCCCACAGGTAAATGAGTCTATCAAAGTAGCCTTTCCTATAAGCTGTAGAGAGTATGTCGGCCTAAACTTATATAAGGAGTTTTCACTAATAAACACAATAAAAAAATCCAGCAAGTCGAAGGTTGAAAATACATTTTCCACCCTAAATATTAAAAAACTTATTGATAAACCCTTCAACAAACTTTCTGGAGGCCAGGCCCAAAGAGTGATGATAGCCAGGGCCATGGTCAACAATCCCGATATCCTTATCTTAGATGAACCGACAGTTGGTATAGATAGCCAGTCAAAAGAGGAATTTTTGGACCTTTTAGTCCACCTAAACACTCACCACAAGATATCTATACTTATGATAAGCCATGAGATGGATATGGTTTCTGACTATGCAAATAAAATTTTCA
This sequence comes from Anaerococcus mediterraneensis, assembly GCF_900128415.1. Lineage (NCBI taxonomy): Bacteria > Bacillati > Bacillota > Tissierellia > Tissierellales > Peptoniphilaceae > Anaerococcus > Anaerococcus mediterraneensis. The sequence continues at coordinate 1,852,948 of NZ_LT635772.1, read as the reverse complement.
AGCTAAGGGAGGGAGTCATATGCTAGCTTACGATTTTATGCAAAGGGCCCTTGTTGCTGGGATCATGCTTGCAATAATTATCCCAATGATAGGTCTTGTAATGATAAATAGAAAAACCTCTATGGTAGGAGATGCCCTATCTCACTCATCCCTAGCTGGTATTGCCATGGGGCTGATCTTATCTACCAACCTCATGGCAGCATCCTTAATTTTTTGTATAATATCAGCCTTTGCAATAGAACTTATTAGAAAAAGATTTAAGGAATTTGGAGATATGGCTACAGCCATAATTATGAGTTTTGGTATAGGACTGGCTGCTATACTTTCAGATTTTGCACCAGGAGGCAAATCTTTTGAGTCCTATCTTTTTGGATCTATAACAACGGTATCAAAAACAGATTTAAAAATGGTAAGCGTCATATTTATTTTGGTAGTAGTCTTGTCCATATATTTTTACAATGCCCTTTTGTATATATCCATAAATCCGCTAATGGCAAGGCTGGCAGGAGTCAAGGTTAGTTTTATAAATAGCATTTTTACATTTTTGACAGCCATAACCATAGCTATATCAGCTAAAATTGTTGGAGCACTCATGATCACATCTTTGATGGTCATACCTGTCGCAAATGCACTTTTACTAAGCTCCTCTTATAAAAAAACTTATATCTTATCATTGATTTTTTCAGTAGTTTTTATGGTCATAGGTATAAGCATATCATTTTATCAGGGCATAAAACCAGGAGGCGCTATAGTCATGCTTGCCATAGCTTCTCTTTGTATAAGCGGTCTGGTAAAACTTTTATCTAGAAAAATCAAAAAAAGATCAACCCTTTGATCCTACCCCTCAAATCTTCATACAGATAGAGGGGTATTTTTTATATATTTTTAAAGGAATTGTCATAAAAAATTATAGTGACTAAGGAAAAAAGTCGGTTTTTCATTGGCAATCGTATTTTTGATATTATTTATCAAAGTATAAATCTATAAAACAATGGCTTATAAATATTTTTTTGACAAAGTTAAAAAAATGTTATATATTAATTGTATAATACATAAAAAAAATGAGGAGGAAAAATAAAAGATGAAAAATTTAACAATCAATATCGAAGAGGAAATCGCTTTAGTTACTATTAATAGGCCAAAATCTCTAAACGCTCTTAATAGTGAAACTCTAACAGAGCTTAACGAGACCTTCAAAGATATAGAAAATCGTAAGGATGTTAAGGTAGTAATCCTAACTGGTAGCGGTGAGAAATCGTTTGTAGCTGGAGCTGATATTTCTGAAATGGTAAATGCAACTCCTCAAGAAGGACGCAAAATGGGTATGCTAGCTTTTGAAGCATTCAAGAGATTAGAAGATATGCCACAAGTAACCATAGCAGCTGTTAACGGATTTGCCCTAGGCGGTGGATGCGAAATCTCTATGGCATGCGATATCAGAGTTGCATCTAAAAATGCGAAATTTGGTCAACCAGAAGTAGGCCTAGGCATATTACCAGGATTTGGTGGTACACAAAGACTTCCAAGACTTGTTGGCAAGGGCAGGGCAAAAGAACTTATCTTTACAACTGACATGATAGATGCAGAAGAAGCATATAGAATCGGTCTAGCAAATAAGGTTGTAGAACAAGCTGAACTTATAGATTATTGTAAAGACATGGCTAGAAAGATCATCAGCAAGGGATCTTATGCAGTAAGTCTTGCAAAACAAGCTATAAATGTAGGTCTTGATGTAGACCTTGCAAGCGGTCTTCAAGTAGAAGCCAACCTATTTGGATTGTCTTTTGCAACAGAAGATAAAAAAGAAGGAATGACTGCATTTCTTGAGAAAAGAAAAGCTGACTTCAAAGATTTTTAGTTTGTAGTAATTAAATAAGAATCAGAAATAAAGTTTCTAACAAACTGGGTTTGACTATTTTGCCACAAGAAAATTTTTAATATAAATCGGCAGTGCAGCTTCAAGCCCAGTTTTTTAAAGCAAAGGAAAGGGGATTATCAGGGATACTGATATAAATACATATGGATATGCTAATATTATTGCTAGCTATAGTTTTATTTACAGTGCTAGCATTTAAGGGAGTAAGTGCCATTATCATGGGCCCTCTAGTAGGACTTATAGTTGCACTTTTGGCAAGACTACCAGTCGCTGAAACTATGTTTGGTCCATTTATGGATTCGACATCGGGATATGTTCAAAAATATTTCTTCATATTTTTCTTAGGAGCTGTTTTTGGAGCAATTTATGAGGAAACAGGAGCAGCTAAATCTATTGCTATTGGTATATTAAAACTATCTAAAGGAAAGATGACAGCATCAATTATTACCATCATAACAGGTATCCTAACCTTGGGTGGTATCAGTGGTTTTGTGGCATTTTTTGTTGTCTATCCTATAGCAGAACAACTTTTTAGGGAAAATAACGTCACAAGAAGACTTATACCTGGTGCTATTTCAGCAGGTACATGGACTTTCTCCATGATAGCACCTATTTCACCATCTATACAAAACGTTATAGCATCCAAAACTCTTGGCACACCAATTCAAGCAGCAGCTACACTTGGTTATATAGTCACAGTTTTTGAACTAGTTGCTATCATAGTTTGGTTAGAATGGAGAACAAAGAGATTTGCAAACAAGAAAATTGGATTTTATGAAAAAGGTATCACTCCATTACCAGAAAGAGATATGACAAATGCGATGAATGATGATGACCTACCAAATTTCTTTTTGGCTATAGTACCACTATTGGTTATTGTTTTGACCTTTAACCTATTCCCTGACATATTCTTGGTTGAAACTTCTGTTTTCCTAGGTGTTGTTTTATCAATAATATTTTTTGGTAAGAGACTACCAGGCGAAGGACTTAACAAAGTATTTGCTCCACTAAATGTTGGTGGACTTAATGGTGTTAGTGCAATCATGAATACAGCCTTAGTAGTTGGTTTTGGTGGTGTTGTACAAAATACATCAGGCTTCCATCATCTAGTTGATACAGTCCTATCTTGGGAAATGTCACCATACCTATTTGTAGCTATAGCAGTAGCTATATGTGCAGGAGCAGTTGGATCTGCCTCAGGTGGTTTGACAATAGCCTTTGATGCTCTAAAAGATACATTTATAAACATGGGTGTAAACCTAGAATACGTTCATAGAATCGGTGTAGTAGCAGCTGGTACCCTAGATACCTTGCCACACCAAGGTGCACAAATCACATTGCTTAACCTATGCCACCTAACCCACAAAGAGGGTTATTTGGATATAGCCGTTACTCAAATTATCATACCTATAATCGGTGTATTGATAATGATACCACTTGCTTCAATGGGAATATAAAAAAAGGAGATAATAATGTTAGGAATTTATTACGAAGAATACGAAGTTGGAAAAGAAATAATATCTGTTGGCAGGACAATAACAGAGGCTGATGTTGTAACTTTTGGTACCCTAACAGGAGACCTAAACCCACTTCATATGGACGCAGAGTTTTCTGCCAAAGATAGTTTTGGCCAAAGAATAGCCCACGGCAAACTTGGCGAAAGTATCATGGTTGGACTAATGAGTGATATAATCCAAGGCTCAGTAGTAGCATTTTTAGGATCCAAAACAGAATTCAAGTTGCCAATATTCTTGGGCGATACAGTTCATCTAGAATACAAATGCATAGACAAAAGATTGACCAAAAAAGGTGACAAGGGCATAGTAAATCTTGACCTAAACCTAATAAACCAAAGGGGTGAGCTAGTAACTCATTCACAATTTGACTTTATGGTCTATGTAAAAGAAAAAGATACAAGAAAATAAAACCCAAAGAGGTGTACAAAAAAATGTACACCTCTTTTTTATGCTAAGGATTAGCTAAGAATTTAGATTTGAAAAAATATAAAGCTAAAGCTGTGCTGACTCATGGTAAGTCTTTAAAAAAGCTGCAAGCTAGAACTGACCTATAGCTTAGGGAAAAATCTAAAAACTTATTTTTGTAATGAACTGATATATATTTTTTAAAAGATATTTCATATGTTTAGGGTAAATCAGGCCTTGTAAGGATTTCTCTATAGGCATTAGGAGGTCTATTGCTTGAGAAATCTACCTGTACAATTTTTTGTATATTACCTTTGTTATAATAATTATAAGAGGTGATGGTATGAATCTTGAAGAAAAAATTTTAGACCTTTCAAGAGCTAAATATGGAAAAAATCCTTATATAGAGGATAGGATAAAGAAAGAAATGGAAGTAATAAGGAAAAAAAGCTCAGAAGATGAAATTGACTTTCTATTATTTTTAAAGGAAAATCTTGACCAAAATATCTTAATCGGCAACTTGCCTTTTTTAAGCTTATATCTTTTGGGTCTTAGTCTAATAAATCCACTTCCAGCCCATTATTACAACAAAAAAACCAAGGAGCTTATTTTTGTAGAAGGTGCGGAATATGGGGTTGATTTAGAAAAAAAGGAAGGATTTTACCGAGATGGCTTTAATATCGATCCTTCCTATACACTTGAAAATGATATTTATTTTGAAATTCAGATTGATAAAAAATATAAAAAGCAAGTGGAGAATGATATTTATAAGTACTTTGGCGAAAAAGCAATAATTACAGAGGATAGAAATGAATGGAGAGATAAAATTAGTTACAAGACTACTTATATACTTTTTCTTGAAATCTTAAATGATTTATATTATGAAAAAAATATCTTTCAAGACCTAGATATAGAAGATTTTAAAAAGTATTTATTAGAATATCATTTAAACGAGAAACTTGAATTAAAGAATGGGTTACCATGGAAGGTAACAGAATTTATAGAAGGATCATCTTATAAGGAAAATATAAAAACCTATGGAGATTTTTTATATCTTTTTGGCCTTACACTGACCTATACTAGGGCATATTCCTTATTTATAGACTTTGCTAATAGAAATTATCCATCAAATAGGGAAGAAATTTTTGCTTATTATTTAGACCATGGGATTGACAGGGAAAGGGCAGGAGAACTTACCGAATCAATTAGCTTTTTCAAAGGTGATGTCCTTCCAGATATAGATCCAGAGATAGACTTTTATCTAAGCAAACTCAATTATACTTGGCCTAAGACAAGCCTAGTTAAAGCCACTCTTTACTCTTATTTGACTTTTAAGTTGGCACTTTAATATGATATAATTATCCTAGGAGGGCTTATGGCAAGTTCGAGATTAAATATTTTATATATCCTAGAAATTCTTCGTGAAGAATCTGACCCTGACCATATTCTTGCTATGGCAGATATAAGGAAAAAACTTTCTTTATATTATGGTGTAAATCTTGATAGGAGAACGATTACAAGTGCAATCAATGATTTAATTGACTTTGGGATTGATATTTCAACCTTTGCTGACAATGGACTTGGCTATTATCTAATAGATAGGGATTTTGAAAAAAGTGAGAACTATCTTTTGATGGATGCAATATTTTCCCTTGCCTATATAGACAGGGACCAGTGCACAGAGCTTTTAAGGAAAATTGGGAAAAGTCAGTCCAAATACCAAAGGTCAGTCGATAAATATATAAGTCAGGTAGACCTTTATAGGTCAAAAAGAACTTCGAACAAAGAAGTTTTTCTAAATATAGAAATTATAAACGAAGCTATTGAAGAAAATCGTCAGATTGAATTTACCTACCTGACCTATGGGCCAGATAAGAAACTTGTGCCGAGAAGGGAAAGGCCCTACAAATTAAACGCCTATAGGATCCTAACCGACAATAAAAAATACTATCTTTTGGGAACCACGCCTGGATTTACAAATATTTTGGCCTATAGGATTGATTTTATAAAGGATATTAAAATTTTAAAAGAAAATAGGGAAAAATTTAGGACCGATGACTTAAATAGGCTAATAGAAAAAGCAAGTCATGCCTTTTTTGGCAAACCATCATTTATAAAAATTCGTTTTGACAAGGATATTTTATCTTATGTCATAGACCAGTTTGGGACGGATATAAAAATTAGGGAAGACGGCGACTATTACCTAGGAGAATTTTTGGCACCCGAAAAAGGCATAGAATACCGGGCCTTGCAATTTCTTCCTTATGTGGAAGTTCTAGAGCCAAAGAGTCTGAGAGAGTCGATTATTGAGAGTGTGAAAGAAAATTTATATGGGATTTAAGGAGAGATTATGGAACTTAAACTAAATGATATTTTTAATTTAACAGAAGAAGAAATAAATAATAGTAAAATAGAATTTAATATGACTTATGGTTCGAAAGCAGATTATTTTATAGACTATTGGCTTAAACAAAATGATATTGAGAAGTTAAATGGTACATGCAAACAGTGTTCTTATTGGGGCTGGTATGGTACAAGTCAAAGGAATTTTTATCCTGGACAATGGGTTTTTAGTTTTTCTAGGATAAGTGGAGATGAATGGCTCTTTATTTCTGCTGGTAAGGTTCTAGAAGTTCCAGAGGATGATTGGGCAAAAGTTGAGATTTTAGAAAGATTTAAGCCTTTTTTTGGCAGGCTTGTCATTAATTGTAATAAGGGAAATACATTTGCAAGATACACTTTTAATCTAAGCTCATATATTGAGAAGATTAGTGTTAAGGAAATTCTCTCTTGCCTATATAGTGGTGATAAATTTGAAGGTTATGATAGAGTTTACTTGCCATTTGATAAATTGTCTAAGATATTTAAGGGTGAAATTTTGCCATCATATTATGAAGCCTTAAGCAAGGTAAGTGGTGTATATTGCTTGACAGACACAAAGACAGGCAAACTTTATATTGGCTCAGCTACAGGAATTGAAGGAGTTAGGCAAAGGTGGGGGGATTATTTTTCATGCAAAGATGGTGGTAATAAAAAGTTAATTGAACTTAAGAATAAAGAGGGTGAGGAATACTTTGAAAAATATTTCACCTTTACCCTAATAGAATTTTTTAATAGATCTTATGATTCAGAAAAAATAATTGAAAGAGAGCAATATTGGAAAAAATGCTTCGATACCATCAATAACGGATATAATAGTAACTAGTTAGATTTCCCAGTCATTTAACTGGGAAATTTTTTATGTCATTATGATATAATAATACATATATATAGAAAGGATTTTTATGAAGATTATTATTTCACCGGCTAAGGGTTTTAAACATTTTGAGAATATAAAGACAGAAGGACTTTTGTTTCCTGAAAAGACTAGGGTTTTGCTTGAGAAAATTAGGAAACTTTCTATGAATGAGATGGGAAATCTTAATAGGACCAATGACAAATTGACTGAGAAGGCTTACTATGATTTTCAGGACTTTGATTTTGATGATCTCCCAAATCCAGCACTTTTTTCCTTTGATGGCTTGGTTTTTAAGCAATTTTCTATGGGAGATTTTCCGGATCTTGAATATTTAAACGACCACGTCTACATTCTTGATGCCTTTTATGGCCTTTTAAAGCCAATGACAGGGATTTCCGATTATAGACTTTATTTTGACAACACCATGTACGACCTCTACGAATTTTGGGGTGATGATTTGTATAAAAAACTTTTTGAGGATGATGACCTGGTTTTAAACCTTGCGAGCAAGGAGTACACCAAAACCATAAGGCCATATCTAAAAAAAGATGACAAGTTTTTGACGGTTGATTTTAAGGAAGTCCGTGATGGAAAATTAAAATCAATTGTTTCTTATATGAAACAAGCCAGGGGAGCTATGGCCAGGGAGATAATAAAAAACAAGATCGACGATATAGACGAGGTTAAAAAGCTAAATATAAATGGCTACGCCTACGACCCATATAATTCTACCACTGACACTTTGATATTTATTAGAAAGGCGGATTAGAGATGAGACTTTTGCACCTATCAGATCTCCACATAGGCAAGGCCTTGGGGAATTTTTCCCTCCTTGAAGATCAAAAATTTATGTTAGATCAAATTTTGGATATCATAGTTGATAAAAATATAGGGGCTGTCATGATTGCTGGCGATATTTTTGATACAGCAGTAGCAAGTGCTGAGGCCCTTGATTTATATAATTATTTTATAGAAAAGATAATTTTTGACATAAAAATCCCAGTTTTAGCTATAGCCGGCAACCATGATTCGGCAAAAAGGCTAGATGTCAACAAGAGATTTTACAAGACTAATAAATATTACCTGGCGGGTGAATATACAAGTGAAAAAGTCACCCTTTATGATGATTTTGGACCGATAAATTTTTATCTTCTGCCTTTTATGTCCTTGGCCAAGGCCAGGCTAATTTTTGATCGTGAGATAGAAGATTTTACTGATCTTTATAAAAATGCTCTAGCTGATATCAAATACGATGACAGAAATATCCTGATCACCCACTGCTATGCGAGCAAATTTACCCAGGGATTGGAAAAAGATTATAATGAGGGACAAAAACCTCTTACAATCGGTGGATCTGATTGTATGGATGCTTCTTTGTTTATGGATTTTGACTATGTGGCTCTGGGCCATTTGCACTCAGCTCACTTTGTCCTAGATCCAAAAATTAGGTATTCTGGGACCTTTATGCCATATTCTTTTGATAAAAAAGATATAAATAAGTCAATAACCCTAGTTGATCTGGGCAAGGATAGGGTTGATATAGAAAAAATCCCTCTCAAACTTTTTAGGGATTTTGAGGTCAGGACCGGTTTTTTTGACGAACTAATTTGTGAAGATCCGTCTGATTCTTATATAAAATTCATCCTAGAAGATAAGGCTACCATAGAAAATGCTATGGGCAAGTTTAAAAAGAAATTCCCAAATGCAGTTCTTATAAATTACGCATCTAGGTCTGTCTTTGCTATGGAGTCAGAGGATGTGGATATAGATATAGAAAACAAGTCAACCCTAGAATTGTTTGAGGATTTTATAGCCTACAAGGATAATAGAATTTTATCTGAGGCGGAAATAGACCTGATGAAAGAAGTGATAGGAGTGGTAAATGAAGGTTAGGAAGGTAAAACTTAGAGGATTTTTGACCTACAAGGATGAGATCGAAATTGATTTTACGAAATTATTTAAAAATAAAATATTTTTGATATCTGGTCCTACAGGATCGGGCAAGACTACAATCTTTGATGCCATAGCCTTTGCCCTTTATGGGGAGGTCCCAAGAGATATAGCCATGGAGGATTTAAGGAGTGACTACCTATCAGAAAATGACCCCTACACCTATGTCCAGGTTGATTTTGCCATTGGGGAAAAAATCTATCAGGTCCTAAGAGTGCCTAGTCAAAGAGCAGTTGAGCTTAAAAATCCAAAAAATATCACCCATAGGATAGAACTTTATGATATAAGCAAAGAAAAAATCCTCCTTGCTGAAAAACTAAAGGATGCAGACCAAAAAATAAAAGAGATAGTAGGCCTAGACAAGGGGCAATTCTCCAAGGTCATGCTTTTGGCCCAGGGTCAATTTCAGAAATTTTTGATTTCAAAATCAGATGAGAAGGCAGATCTTTTATCAGATATCTTTAAAACCGATGCCTTAAGGGCCATCCAAGAAGAACTCAAGGAAAGGTCAAAAGAAAATAGGAAAAAAATTGCCCAGGTGGATACAGACCTAGAAAATGTCATAAATTATAATGAGATCTTATCCGAAAAAATCGATATAGATTTGATTTTAAGGCATGACTTTAAGGCCTTGACTAGGACTATAAGCAAAAGCCAAAAATCTTTTGAAGAAAGTCTGACCCAGGTCGAAAAATTTCTAGCAATTCTAGAAAATGAGGAAAAAAACCTAATTCAAAACCTGGAAAAGGCCAAAAACTTAAATGAAAATATAGAAAAATACGAAAACGCAGACCTTGCCTATAAAAATCTATATCAGGATTTTGAAAAAAACAGTCAAATAAAAAAGGATATTGATCTTTTAGACTATGGCCTTTCTATAAAAATATATGAGGACAGGCTTGAAAATAGGAAAGAGGACCTCATAGACTTTATAAAGAGGCAAAAAAATAGCCAAATTCTCCTGGAAGAGAAAAATAAAAGTCTAGAGGCTATGGCAAATGATTGTGAAAATCTGCCAACCCTTAAAAAAGAACTTGACAGTCTAAAAATAAAATTGGCAGAAAAACAAAAAGAAATTGCAGATTTTGAGGATTTTCTAAGGGTCAAAAAAGCCTACGAGTCTATCAAAGACCTGGATAAAAAATCCAAAGACCTAGATGAAAAAATAAAAATTGATGAAAAAAACCTAGAAGACCTAAGAAAAGACTACGACAAGATAAGCCATGATCTGACCCAGGCAAAGGAAGATGCTTTTTCTTTAAAAGAAAAGATAGGTGAAGTTACAATCAGGCTAGAAAAGCTTGACAAGGATTATAAAAAATTACTCGAAAATAAATCCTATAGGCAAAGCTTAGATCATTTAGTCAAAGATCTAGAAAAATTAGAAAAAGATAAGCAAAGGGCTGACCTGGATAAGGACCACTTTGAAATAAATAAACTGATTGATAGGTTAAATGAGGAGGGTCTTTGCCCAGTTTGTGGCAAGAGTCACACAGGTACAAAAGAAAAATACCAGGTCCTAGACCTAGATATAGAAAAAATCGAAAAAGACCTATCTGATATAAAAATCAGGCTAGAAAAAACCAAGGCTATTTATAATAAGAACGAAGAAGACCTAAGTTTTTCTTATAAAATCGGTGAGATAGAAAAAATAATTGCAGATAATAAGGATCTTTTAAAATCCTACAAAGACTTGGCAGAAAAAAATAAAAACGATATAAAAAATCTTAGCCAGGCCCTAGAGGATGTGAAAAATAAGGGCATAAAGCTCAAAAAAGAAAAAGAAGAAAGACAAAAATCCTACACAGAAATAGTAAATAGGCTAAAGGAATCAGAAGAGCTCAAGGTTAAATATCTCAGCGGCCAAAAGACTATGGGAGAGCTTGATGGAAATAGTCTAAGGAGTAAAAGAGATGATCTAAGATCAGAAATAGAAAGAAAAGACTCCTATATAAAAGATATAGAAGAAAACCACCAAAGCCTGGTCTTAGCTATAAATGAGGAAAAATCAAATATTTCAAATCTGGGTGAAAATATAGAAAAGGCCCAGGCTGATATAGAGATTTACGAAAAAGACTTTGACCAAAAACTAAAAGAGGGATTTGAAAACATAGAAAGCTACAAATCCTATCTTAAAAGAGAAGACGAGCTTTCAGGCCAAAAAGATTTTGTAAAAAATTATTTTACCGACCTAGAAAGAGAGAAAAATACCAGAGAAAATTTTGCGGCCTATAAAGATAAAGAAATAGAAGACCTTGAGGTTTTTAAAAAAGATCTAGAAAAAATTAGTCTAGAGATCAAGGAAAAAGATTCAGAAAAACTAGACCTTTCTTCAAAGCTAGCCAGGATAAAAGCTGATTTTGAAAAGATAAAAATAATAGAAAAAGACTATCAGAGTCTAAAAGAATCTGCACAGATAGTTTCAAACCTTTCTGACCTTGCAAATGGAGTCACAGGAGCAGTCCAGGGCGTAGAGAAACTAGATTTTGAGACCTTTATCCTTTCAGTTTATTTTGACAAGGTCCTAAACTTTGCCAACAAGAGATTTAATCAGATGACTGATGGCCAGTTTTCTATGGTCAGAAAAAAAGAGGCAGCAAATCTGAGATCTAAAATGGGACTTGATATAGAAATCCTAGATGCAAATACAGGCAAAAAACGTCCTGCATTGACTCTTTCTGGCGGGGAAAACTTCCTAGCAAGTCTGTCCCTAGCTCTAGGATTATCAGATGAGATCGGAGCAGAAAATGGCGGCATCAGAATCGATACTCTCTTTATAGATGAGGGTTTTGGAACCCTATCCAAGGAGTTTTTGGCCAATGCCATTTCTACTATAGAAAAACTTTCTAAAGAAGATAGGTTTGTAGGACTCATTTCCCATGTGGATGAGCTAAAAGATGCCATAGAAGCCAAAATTTTGATAAGCTACGACCCAAGCCAGGGGTCAAGTTTGGAGATTGTAAATGATTAATATAATAATTTCAAAAGACGCAAAAGCTAACAGCCACTATTTGTACAAAAAAATAGAAAAAAGGCTAGATGAAAATAAAAAGTCAATCCTAATCGTACCTGAGCAGTACACCCTGGAGACGGATATAGATTTTCTAAGGTCTATAAAGTATGAGTCAGTAATGGATGCCAAGGTCCTATCCTTTTCATCCTTTGCCAATTTTTTGATCGATAAAGCCGCTGGTAAAAAAATTGAGTTTCTAAATAAGGAGGGCAAGGTTATCCTCCTTGCAAACATCTTGCAAGACTTGAATGATAAACTAGAACTTTTTGAAAATTCTTACCAAAATATAGATTTTATAAACTCTATAGTCACTTTGGTTTCATCATTCAAGGACAATAATTTTGACCAGGACTTTTTTGATCAAATCCAAAATAGCCAGGTCAGTGATATTTCAAAAATTAAATTCGATGAAATAAGGCTAATTATAGATACCTACCAGGACCGAATAAGGGGCAAATACCTAGACCAAGAGGATGTCTTATCCTTTGTTTCTGAAAATATAAAAAACACTGACTTTTTAGATGACTATGAGGTTTTTATAGACAAATTTGATTTTTTTGAGGAGAGAAAACTCGAGCTAATAGAGGCTATATATGATAAGGGGATAGGTATAAATATAAGTTTAAATATCGATCCAGCCTACTTATCAAATCCTCAAATGAGACCAGAAATTTTTGATAGGGTAGCTAATACCTATGATGGGCTTAGGTCAAACTTCATGACAGAACTTGTATATCCAGATATAGATCAGAAAGCTATCGACCTTGATAATCTAAGAGAAAACTTCGACCAATATAAATTTGATCAGTTTTTGCAAAAGCCTACAAATATCAGCCTGTACGAGTCTATATCTACTAAATCAGAGGTAGAAAATATAGCTATACTTATAAATAAAATGATAAAAACAGATCCAAATTTGTCTTTTATAGATATGGCCCTTTATCTAACAGATCCGGGTCAGTATGAAAATGAGATTATAAAAACCTTTAATAGGTATGAAATCCCAATCTTCTTGGACAAGAGAAGAAAGATGGCAGATAACCATATCATAAAAACTTTTTTGGCTCTATTAAGGCTTGCGGTAAATAATTATAGGTCAGAAGATTTGTTTTATGTCCTAAATTCTAAACTCCTATCCATTGACGAAGAGGATACTAATGCCCTAATCAAATTTTTATCCTACCGCAAGATCAAGGGCCCTATGTTTGAAAACGACAAATATTTTACTCTAGATGAAGAGTTTTATAAGAAAAACCTAGCAGATGATCCAAGGAGTGATCAAAAACTAGAAAAAAAATATGAGGAATACAAAAGGGTAAATTCAGTCAGAAAAAGAATCCTTTCTTTGATAGAAAATTTTGACCAAGAGCAGATGAAGGTAAAAGACTTGGCAGAAAATATTTATCAGATGATCTCAGATCCAAATATAAGGGCGGGGATAAATGCTTTTCAGGATAAGCTTTTGGCTAACAAGGCCCTTGATGACTACAAGGAAAATGAACAGATTTGGGATGAATTTGTAGCTATTCTTGACCAATTGGTACTACTGATGGGCGAGAGGCAGATGAGTCTAGCTAGGGTTTATAGCCTTATAGAATCAGTCTGCCAGGATATACAGATAGGTCTTATCCCTCCATCAAAGGACCATCTCATAGTTACAGATTTTGCGAGGGACAGGGTTTCAAATAAGACCATAAATATCCTTATGGGTATGGATGATGCATATTTTCCATCCCAAGCTGGCAAAGATTATCTAATAAGTCCTGACGAGGCAGATCAAATAAAAAATCAAAACATAGACCTAAAACTTTATGCCAAGGACAAGGACCTAGGAGAGCTTTTAAGTTTATATAAGATCATATCAGGATCTGAAAAACTTATTTTTTCCTATGCCCTATCTGACAAGGAGGGCAAGGACCTGGGTGAGGCTCTTTTTATCCGTGACCTAAGGATGATTTTCCCAGAATTAGAAAAAAATATTATTCTAGATATAGGCGATAAGGATGCGCTTTTTGCCAAGGAAAGCCTAAAAAAATATTGCCTAAATGTATTAAATAAAATAGCAAATAATGAAAAGATCAGCCAAAGGGACAAGGATTTGGCTCTTGGCTTTATTTCTTTCCTAAAAGAAAATAAGGCTGACATAGTAAATAAAAAAATCTACGACAAGATCCAAAAAGGAATCTTTTATAATAACAACAAAAATCCACTTGGCCAAGAGATAAGGGAAAATCTCTACAAGAAAAAGGCATTTTCTGTATCAGAGATAGAATCATATTCGGCCTGCCCATACAAACACTTTATAGCCTATGGACTAAGGCCAGATGTAGAAAAAGAATACGATATTGATGCCCTAGATGTAGGTATCATAGTCCATAAATCTTTCGAAGAATTATCTGACTACCTAAGAGATATGGACTTAGACTTAGCTGACATAGAAAATGAAAAGATCAACCAGATCTTGGAGGAGAAATTTAGGGAGGGGATTGACCAAAACCTAGATATGGCTAGGAAGGAAAATCCAAAAAATCAATATATCCTAAAAAATATCCACAATTCTGCAAAAAGAAATGCAGGTCAGATCGTAGACCAGCTAAATAAAAGTGATTTCAAGATAAAATATTACGAAGAATCCTTTGACAAGGGCGGGATCTTTGCCCCAGTTTATTTAGATGATGAAAACTATCTGAGAGGTAGGATCGATAGGATCGATATGGCAGGCAATCTTGTAAGGATCATAGATTATAAGACAGGGAGTAAAGAATATAAGTTAGCCAATATCCTAAATGGCAAGGACCTCCAGCTCATAGTTTATCTCATAGCTGTTAATGATGATCAGAAAAATTTTGAGCCTGTGGGAGCCTTTTATATTTCCTTGAGTGATGAAATCGAGGACTTGGACGGGTCAATCATAGATGATAAAAAAATCCAAGCAGAGCTTATAAGAAAATTTGCCTTTGATGGGATTTTGCTAGATACGGATGGCAAGGCTATCCAGCTAATGGATAATGAAGCTGAAGGCAAGACTTCTCCAATAGTCAGACAGAGAAGGAATTATAAATTATCAGCTGATGACTTTAGAAAACTTTCTAATTTTGTAAAAAAATATGCAGCAAGCTTGGTAAAAGATATCAAGGCGGGCAAAATTGACCTAAAGCCTCTTAGAGAAAGTAAAAATAAATCATCATGTACCTATTGCGATTATAAGGGGATTTGTAAGTTTGATAAGAGGATAGATACTTTTAGGTTTAGGGACTTTGACAGTACAAAAAGCATAAAAGATTTGGAGGATATAGATGAGTGAGCTTAGACTAACTGATGGCCAAAGAGATGCCGTATTTACAAGGGATAAAAATATCATAGTATCTGCAGCTGCTGGCTCTGGCAAGACTATGGTTTTGGTAAATAGGGTTATATCAATTATGCTAGAAGAAAAAATAGATATAGATAAGATGATCATAGTCACCTTTACCAACAAATCAGCCCTAGATATGAAAGAAAAAATCAGAGAAGCCTTAGAAAAAAGAGCTGAGGAATTTGATCCAACCTTTATAAAAAGGCAATTCAAACTCCTAAAACTAGCACAAATCAAGACCCTCCACTCATTTTGCTCAGATATGCTTAGGGAAAATTTTTATTACCTAGATAATTTGAGTCCAAACTTCAAGGTCATGCCAGAAACCACTGGCAAGATCTATATGGCTGATGCCATAGATGAGGTTTTTGATAGAGAATATGAAAAGATGGATGATGATTTTGTTCTCTTTTTGCAAAATTTTTCTAGGGAAAAAAATGATTACAATGCCAAAAATATAATTTTGTTGACCTATGCAAAAATTATAGGCATGATAGATGGCTTTGCTTGGCTAAAAAAGGCCATGACAAAGGGGGAAAACCTAGATTTATTTAAAGAATATCTCAAAAAACAGTTTGATTATATTTTAAGTGATGTGGCAGATTTTGGGACCAGGCTTGATAAGGTCGGACCAGCTAGTGCAGTCAACCTCATAGCAAGCGACCATGAGGTTATAAGTGCTATAAAAGAAAAGATCGATAGCTGGGATGATTTCCCTGATGCCCTACTTTCTAGAAAATATAAAACTTTTGGAAAAAATATAAAGGCAGAGTTAGATGATGATCTGATTGATCTGATCGAAAAAGCTAGAAAATCCTACAAGCAAAGTGTAAAAAATTTGGAAAGCCAAATAGCAAATACAGATCCTGCCGCCCTTGATTTTATAAAGGACAAACAGGATATCTTATTTGACAAGATTTATAATTTGACCTTGGATTTTAAAAATACTTACGATAAGAAAAAAAGAGCAAAAGATTATCTGGATTTCAATGACTTGGAGCATGTCTTTATAAGACTTTTAGAAAATGACAAGGCCAGAGAAAAACTAAAAGAAAAGTACAAATATATTTTCTTTGATGAATACCAAGACTCAAACGAGATCCAAAATTATATAGTAGACAAATTGAAATCTGAGCGAAATTTATTTTTTGTAGGCGATGTCAAGCAATCAATCTATGGTTTTAGGAGGGCTAGGCCAGATTTATTTTTAGAAAAACTAGACTCTTATGAAAATGACCCAGATTCTGAGAGGATAAACCTAAATGAAAATTTCAGAACTGATAAGCTCTTACTAGATTTTAATAATTATATTTTTGATAGGATCATGACCAAGCAAATGTCCGATATTGACTACAAAAAGGCAGGTCATAGACTAAATTATGGAAAAAAAGAAGAAGACCTCAAAGAATCTGCCAGGGTTGGTATAAAACTTCTAGACCCAGATGTCAAGGAAGAAGTCTACCTTGCCAAGTTTATAAAAGACCTATTAAATGAAGGCTACCAGTATAGGGATATAGCAATCCTTCTTAGGAATGGTACCGAATCCTACAAGTATGAAGAAGCTTTCAAAAAGGCAGATATTCCTTATTTTAATGATATATCCAAAGTTTCAACCCAGGCTAGTGAAGTCGGATTTTTCATAAATATCCTAAAATATCTGACAAATCCAAATGATGATATAGTTTTGATGTCGGTTTTAAGGTCTGTAATTTTTGATATAGATGAGGACGATCTGGCAAAAATAAAATTATCTTCTGATTCATACAAGTTCTATGAGGCCTTTGACTCTTATGATAGAGATGATGACCTAGGAGAAAAGATAAGAGCTTTCAAGGATTTGATAGGAGATTTGAAGGATAAGCTTGCAATCTTTAACCTCTATGACTTTGCAAACTATCTTTTTGAAAAATCCGGTCTTTATGATTTTCTTTTGGCTAGGGATTTGGCAGAGGATAGGATAAATAATATTGATTCTGTAATAGAATTGATGGCTGATTTTGACCAGGCCAATGATAAGGGTCTCTATGGTTTTGTAAAATATTTTGAAAACTTAGAAAAATCTAGGTCAGATTCTATAAGCCCAAGTCGTGACCTATCAGAAGGAGAAGACCTTGTAAGGATCATGACAGTCCACAAGTCCAAGGGCTTGGAATTTAAGATTGTAATCCTAGCTAACGCTGATAAAGCCTTCAACAAGCAGACAGATCCTATAATTTTTGATGAAAATATAGGCATAGGTATAGAAGTAGCTGACTATGATAAAAAAGTAAAAATTTCAACTATGAATAGGCGAATTATCAAGGATAAGATAAAAGAGGATGAGAAAAAAGAAGAGATGAGAATCCTCTATGTAGCCCTAACTAGGGCAGAGGAGAGGCTATATATATGTGGCAATTTTGATAAGGAAGGAAAGATTGACAAATTATACCAAAATTCAAATTATCTTTCTCTAAATTCTCACATGGATTGGATCATGGCGGCTCTTTCTGATGATGGGATCAGCTCGGAAATTTTTACAGGTATAAAGACAAAGTCATCTTTTGATCCTAGGATAAGCATAGACTATATTGAAAATATAGAAGAGATTAGCCAAAGTCAAAACGAGACCTTGGTCGATGTTTTAAACGAAAAAGCTGACCCAAAAACCCTAGAAGAAATCAAAAATCACATGGATTTTACCTACCATGGCAAGGATGATATAGGAAGGAGTCTAAAAAAATCTGTAACAGAACTAGCTAAAAATTTCAATGCTGAAAAGGACGGCTATGAAAGTTTTGATGCAGATGGCCCTAGCCACAATATATCCTTTAAAAAACCATCTTTTATGGAGAAAGAAAAAACCTATAGTCCAACAGAAAAGGGAAGTTTGATCCACAAGGTCTTCCAAAAACTACCTATGAAGACTTATACAGAAAAAACTCTCATAGATGAGATAGATAAGCTTATAGAAAATAATATCTTTGATAAAAATATAAAAGATTTGCTAGAAAATGATAAGCTTTTAAGCTTCTATAATTCTAATGAGATTTCTAACCTGATAGAAAAAAATATCCCTATTAGGAGTGAGGAGTCCTTTCTCATGGCCTATGATGGCTTTTATGTCAATGGTCAAATAGATTTGATTTTTGAGGATGATGATCAAATAGTCTTAGTTGATTTTAAGACTGACAGGATAAAAAGAGAAGAGGTCTATCAAAACCAACTTATGATCTATAAAGAAGCTATAGAAAAAGCCTTGGGCAAAAAAGTAAGCCAATCTTTGATCTATTGGTACAATTTCAAAGAATTCCAAGAGATTGAGACTAATTAGGATGGATAAAAATATTTTTCTTTGATGAGATTTTAATAATATTTTTGCCTTAGGGAAAATTTGAAGAGAAATCTAAAATAAAATAAAAAAATACAATGGAGGCTAATTAAAGCCTCCATTTATGTGGATAATATCTCCTGTTATATAGGAGGCATCATCAGATATCAGATATTCTATGAGGCTTGCAATCTCATCAGGACTTGCAAACCTATTTAGGCCGACCTCATTTTTTAATTCTTCTAATCGGTCATAGTCAAAATCTCTTTTCATCATATCAGTATCTACCATTCCTGGAGCTATGGCATTGACTCTGATATTTGATGGGGCAAGCTCCTTGGCCAGGGCTTTTGTAAAGACATTGATAGCTCCCTTGCTTGCAGAATAGCAGGCCTCCATTGATGCACCAAAATCTCCCCAGATTGAGGAAATATTTATTATAACCCCATATTTTTTTTCTATCATTTTTGATACAGCTCTCTTAGAATTTAGAAAAACCGAATTGAGATTGACATCCATAATTTCCCTCCATTTGTCAAAGGACATATCCTGGATTAGGGAAAAATGAGAAATCCCGGCGTTGTTTATGAGTATATCGACAGAGCCAAAGTTTTTTTCTATGGTTTCAAACATAGATACGACTTCATCTTCTTTTGATACATCAGCTTTGATGGCTATGACAAAAGGATTTATTTCCCTAAGTTCTTTCAAAAGAGTTAGGGCTTGGTCTTTTGAGTTTTTATAATTTATTACAATTTTATAATTTTTGGCAAGTCTCCTAGCAGTTGCTGCCCCGATTCCCCTAGAAGAGCCAGTTATTAATACAGTTTTCATAAAAATATTATATCATATTGGGTATAAGAATAGTAAGAAAAAAAAAGGAGTAGATATGAAATATTATAAACTAAACAACGGCATAGAAGTACCAGCTATAGGTCTTGGCACTTATAAAATAAAAGAAGAAGCAGAGATGGAAAAAACCATAGGACTTGCAGTAGATGCTGGCTATAGGTATTTTGATACAGCCAAATACTACGAAAATGAAAAAGTTTTGGGCAAATATCTCAATCAAACTGGCCTAAAAAGAGAAGACTATCAGGTCGCAAGTAAGGTTTGGCCATCAGCTTTTGATACTGATGATTGCAAGAGATCAATCGATACTTCCTTAGAGGATTTAGACATTGGCTATATAGATTTTATCCTCCTACACTGGTATGGGAAAGACTTTGATAAGGCTTGGAAGGTCTTTATGGACTACAGGGACCAGGGTCTTGTAAAATCAATAGGCGTTTGCAATTTTACCATCCCACAATTGACTGAACTTATAAAACTAGGTGAAAAACCAGTCTTAGACCAACTTGAAAGTCATCTTTATTTGCAAGATACAGAAAATAAAAATTTCCTAAAAGAAAATAATATCCTCCACCAAGCCTGGGGACCACTTGCCCAGGGCAAATCAAAGCTATTAGATGAAAAAATCCTAAAAGAAATTGGGGATAAGTATGGCAAGAGCCCTGCCCAAATTGCCCTCAAATGGAATATAGAAAGAGATACTATGGTCTTAGTCAAATCATCAAATCCACAAAGGATAAGGGAAAATATATCTTTATTTGATTTTAATCTCAGCCCAGAAGACATGCACGCCCTATCTAGCCTAGATAAGAAAACCAGGTTTTCAAACGACCCAGAAGACCAGGCTTGGCTAGATGAGGCGAGAAGGGGATAAGATATTTCGGCAAGAGCTAAAACTTTTGCCGATTTTTTTTAAATAAAAGGAGAACTTTATGTATGAAGAATTAAGAAAAAAATTGGTAGAAGACCTTGCCATGGCTAGAGAGCTTGCCATTATCAGCTACAAGAAACCAAGAGTCAGGTCGATTTTTTCAATAAGTTCATTAGATGATAATTTGTATAGGGAGATTATAGAAAAATTTGATAGGATTTCTTTTAAGTATGCAAAGAAATTGATAGGGCTTTTGTGCAAAAAATATGGTGTAGAAGCAGAGTTTAAGAGAGATAATGGCTACGACTCACAAGGTAGGAGCTTGTATTCTTATTTTTTGATAGACCGCCAAGTAGTCTATTTTAAATTGTATCCTACATACGAACTTGGGGGAGTCAGAGCTGGTGATCTTAGAAACCAGGCGATAGAAACTGGCAAAAAAGTTTTGGGTGTTTTTATGGTAAAGCCTAACACTTATAACATAGAAAGGCTAAATTCTATGGAGGGGTCATGGAAAAAATCAAATCCTAATATGGATATTGAACTCATAACATATGAAGGATTGATAGAAAGATTTTTTGGTAAAGAAGAAGTAGAAAATTTTAATAAATTTATGGTTGATTACCAAAAAGAGATGCATCAAATCCTTGGTTTTCAGATAACAGAGCTCCTCAATGATGAAACTTTAGAAAAACTAAAAAAAGAAAGTTCTGACCTACTTATAAATTTTGACTACAAGTCCATAAATGACAGGACTTCTAATTATGATGATGGGTCTAGGTTAGAGAAATTAAACAAAGAAAATTTTGGAAAACTATATGACAATTTTATAAGAGAAAAAAGATATGAAATTATGGTAGGAGAGTCTGATTTTGCTAGGTCTTTTTTGACCAGTGAGTGGATTTTTAGGAAATATCTCTACAATGAAAACCTAGACAATACCTATATTGTGGCAGGATACCTAAAATCTGTAGAGCAATTGCTGTGGGATATCATCCTTAGGCTTGGCCAGGGCAAATATATAAGGGGGCTAGAGATACAAGAGACTGATAATGATGATATAGACAAGACTCTAGGATCTTTGGAGTATTTTATAACTTCATATGAAAACGATGATATTTTTGATGAGGTTTTTGCTTATAGCAAGCATTTTTTGATGAGATACCTAAGGGGCAAACTCAGAGTCTGGAGAACCTACTATAGAAATGGTTATTTTCACAAAGACAATCTAAAGGATGAAGAAAAGATAAAAAAAATCAGAGAAGAAACCATCTACATCTACTTTTTGCTTTTAGGATCTGTTGATTTATCAAAGGATGATATAGGTTGGCTAAAAACAGACCATAGCTTTTAAGGGGGATAATTGTTTTTAAAATATTGCTAGTATTATAAATATAAAAATTATTTATGGCTTATTTTAAAACTCAATAAAAACAAGAAAAAGCTAAAAATTTTTTAAATGTATTTTTAAGACCATAAATTTTATTTTTATCCTATATATGCTAGCTTGTTTTTTGGTTTCCTTTAGGACAAGTCTATAAAAATTCTTGCAAGCTGTGTAAATATATCTATAATTGCCTATTTTAAAAAGGATATGGATAGAGACCTAACAAAGAAATATAGCCTCTTGATATTTGATATTTCATAAGCTATACTAGGAGTCTTAGTTTATAAATTTGGGATATTTACTGTTAGCAGTGACCCAAGAAAATAATAAAAGGCTAAGGATGACCTTAGCCTTTTATAAACTATATATCTTTAGCAAATTGTATAAAATCCCTTGCAGAAGCTTCTACAAATTTCTTTGTATCCTCGACCAGCCTGCCCTTTTCATCAAAGAGGGTGTGGACTTTAGAAATATAAACTTCTGGTTGGTTCATTGTTATTAGGTTTACATAGACGAAATTATCTTTTAGGGCGAAGTTTGCCATCATTGCCCCAGAAGAGCCCATGGATGCAGAAAAAACTGCAGCTGCCTTGCCATCCCAGATATTGCCTTTTGGATCACGGCTGCCGATGTCTATGACATTTTTAAGGGCAGGGGCAAGGGAGCGGTTGTATTCTGGAGTAAAGAAGATATATGCGTCATATTTTTTAAGCTCTTGTCTTATTCTTACATATTCTTCTATTGGCTTTGCTCCGTCATGGTCTTGGTTATATATTGGAAGGTAGGAGATATCTATAATCTCTGCTTGGTGTTTTTCATTTATAACTTCTTCTACTACTTGTGCTATTTTTTTATTAAAAGACCCCTTTCTTAGGGAACCTACTAATAATCCTATTTTCATTTTTTCTCCTTAATCTTTAAACTTTAAATTTTCTCTAATAAAATTGTCGTTATTTAGGTCGGCAATTATTTTTCACTTTTTATCACTATTGGACAAGACAAGGATCCTTGTTAGCTAAGGCCTGCACCGTCTTTACTCTCAAAGCCTTTTGACTTTTCTATTAGCCATCTCTAGGTCCTAATTTTTTCAAAAGCTCAAGTAGGATTTTTCTTTCCCTCTTATCAAGCTTTTCCATGTATTTATTAATCATATTTTCATTTTCTGGGACAATTTTACTAATTATGTCCCTACCCTTGTCGGTAAGGGAGATCAGGCAAATTCTCTTGTCATTTTTATCAGGATCTCTTTTTATATGACCCATTTTTTCAAGATTTGAAATCACAAGGGATATAGTACCGACACTGGACAAAATAGTATCTCTAACCTCACTTATAGAAAGGATGCCCTTTGATAAAAGTGCCTCAAGAACCATGAATTGGCTAAAACTAAGACCATATTTCCTAGCAATAGCCAGGGTTTTGTTATCAAGTTCCTTGACATTTTTATGCAAGCCTATGAGGATTTTTAAATTTTCATTTGTCATATTTACTCCTTAAATACATCTACATAGATATATCTAACTAGATATATAGTACTATTGGTATTTTATTTGTAAAGTTATATTTGGGAACTTTTTAACATGAAGGAGATTGAAATATTGGTGAAAATTCTAGCCAATAATCAAATATTTCTATAAAAGAAAAATATAAAGGGAAGGACAATTTTTAAATATTTGTATTTTATATTTATTGATTTATGGTTTCAAAAAGGGCTAAGAATGATCTTAGCCTATTAGTCTACAAATTTTTTGGCAAATTTTACAAAGTCATCACAAGCAGATTTGACAAATTCCTTTGTGCCTTCTACCAATTTTCCGTCCTTGTCAAAAAGTTCATTGATTTTTGATAGGTAGACTTCAGGTTTGCTCATAGCTAGTAGGTCTACACAGTTAAATGATTGTTTTAGGGCCAAATTGGATGAGACACCACCCATTGTACCTATTGTTGAGCTAAATACTGTGGCTGGTTTTTGTGTCCAAAGATTGCCTTCTGGACCACGAGATCCAATGTCTATAGCGTTTTTAAGAACTGGGGCAAGGGAGCGGTTGTATTCTGGGGTTATAAAGATAAATCCATCACATTTTTTTATATCTTCTCTAAGTCTTTTATACTCAGCTATTGGCTCAGCTCCATCTAGATCTTGGTTATAAAATGGCATGTCACTTAGATCGATCAAATAAGAATCAACATCTAATAAATCTGCTACTTCTGCTGCTAATTTTTTATTCCATGAATTTTTTCTAAGAGATCCTACTAATAATCCGATTTTCATATATACTCCTTATTTTTTGATTTACTATTTTATACCCCTAATTCATTTATTAAAACCAATCTAAAAAAGAGGCTGTTGCAAATTGTGAATAATTATCGTCCCATCGGCAGAGGGTTCTCTTAGAAAATTTTTTATATAGCCTGCCGGCTCATGGAGGCAAAATTTTCTAAGGGGTTCCTCTGGCGATATTGGGACGATTTATTCATTCTGCAACAGCCCCTTTTCTTATCTTATTTGTCGTTTTTGTTTCTGATGTATTTGTCTATATTTTCTGCAGCTTTTTTACCAGCACCCATTGCAAGTATAACTGTTGCAGCACCGCTTACAGCATCTCCACCAGCAAAAACTCCATCTTTTGTAGTCATTGTTGTGTTATCATCTATGATAATACCACCCCAAGATTCTGTTTTTATATCTGGGTTTGTTTGTTTGATAAGTGGGTTTGGTGATTGGCCAATAGAAACTATGACAGAATCAAAATCAACTGTTTCGTATTCTCCTGTGGCAACAGGTCTTCTTCTACCAGAGGCATCAGCTTCGCCAAGCTCCATTTTTTCTACTTTTACAGCCTTGACCCAACCATTTTCGCCAATGATTTCTACTGGGTTGTGAAGGTTCATGAAGTTTACACCTTCTTCTTTGGCGTGGTGGCTTTCTTCAGCCCTGGCTGGCATTTCATCAAAACCACGACGATATACTATTGTGACATCAGCGCCGAGTCTTTTTGCAGATCTTGCAGCATCCATTGCTACGTTACCGCCACCAACAACACATACTTTTTTGCCAACATGGACTGGTGTGTCATATTCTGGGAATTTGTAGGCCTTCATTAGGTTCATACGGGTTAAAAATTCGTTTGCTGAATAAACTCCGTTTAAGTTTTCTCCTGGTATGCCTAGGAAGGATGGAAGTCCTGCACCGGTTGATACATAAACTGCTTCATAGCCTTCTTCTATAAGGTCGTTTATAGAAATTGTCCTACCAATTATGACATTGGTTCTAAGTTTTACACCAAGACCAATTACGTTTTTAAGCTCAGTGTTTACTAGAGTTTTTGGTAACCTAAATTCTGGGATACCGTACATCAAAACGCCGCCAGCTGTGTGGAAGGCATCAAAAAGTGTAACCTTATAACCAAGTTTAGCCAAGTCTGCTGCAGCTGTAAGTCCTGATGGGCCAGCACCAACTACTGCTACTTTTTCTTTGTTGGCATAAACTTCTACTGGTTTTGTATATTTTTGGGCATTGTGTGTATCAGCTACAAATCTTTCTAGACGACCTATACCAACAGGTTCGCCCTTGATACCTCTTGTACAAACTCCCTCGCATTGGTTTTCTTGAGGACAAACCCTACCGCATATAGCTGGGAGGTTGTTTGTTTCTGATATTTTTTGATAAGCTCCCTCTAGGTCACCTTCTACAATTTTATGGATAAATTCTGGGATTTTAACAGAAACTGGGCAGCCGTCCATACATGGTTTGTGTTTGCATTGGACACATCTTAGGGCCTCTTCTTGGGCCATCTCTAGGGTATAGCCTTCTGCTACTTCCTTAAAATTTTTATTACGAACATTAGGGTCTTGTTCAGGCATTTTTACTTTTTCAAGTGACATATTAAATTTGGCCATTTCTTACCTCCCCAGTCAAGTTGCAAATGTGTTCTCTCTCTTCTGTTGCGTAGTTACGAGCTCTGTTCATAGCCTCGTCAAAGTCAACTTTAAATCCGTCAAAGTCTGGACCATCTACGCAGGCAAATTTCATTTCGCCACCAACTGTTAGCCTGCAGCATCCGCACATACCTGTACCATCTACCATGATAGAGTTCATAGATACAGTTGTTGGGATATTGTGAGGTCTTGTGACTCCCACTACATTTTTCATCATTATGGCAGGGCCTATTGTTAGGACGTGATCGTATTTTTTGCCTTCATTTATGAGGTCATCTAAAACTTGGGTTACAAAACCTTGTCTACCATAGGATCCGTCATCTGTTGTTATGTAAAGATTTGTAGAAGATTCTTTAAGTTCGTCTTCTAAGATTATAAGATCTTTGTTTTTAAAACCCATTATTACATCTACGTTTGCACCAATATTATGTAGGTATTTAGCTTGTGGATATGCTATAGCTGTGCCAAGTCCACCACCAACTACACATACGTTTTTGCCCTTAAATTCATCTAGGTGGGTAGGGATACCAAGTGGACCTACAAAGTCTAAAAATCCATCTCCTGCCTTTAATTTATCCATTCTCATGGTTGTACCACCTACGATTTGGACAATTATAGTAACATTTTCCTCATCTGTTGATGATATTGTAAAAGGTACTCTTTCACCTTTTTCGTCTAGCCTTAGAATTATAAATTGACCAGGTAATGCTCTTTTTGCTATCTCTGGTGAGTTTACAACAAATTTAATTGTATTTGAATTTAAATTTGTTTTTTCTACTATTCTAGCCATATTTCCTCCATTAAAATTATTCACGGTTATTTTAGTTAAAAATAAAACGCTGTCATCTACTATAATACTACAAGGAGTGCAAAAGTAAAAATAAAGTTGATTTTGGCAAAGTTTTTAAATTTGATGAAATATATTTATAAAATAGTATTATAGATCTATATATAAAGAAATAAAATGAAAGGAGAATTATGGAAAAACAAAAATATTCTAATAAGTATTTATTAAAGAAATTTATTCCTTATTATGGACCATATAAAAAGACTTTGATACTTGATCTTGTGGCTGCAGCCCTTACAACCCTATCAGAACTTGTATTGCCACTTTTGCTTTCATATTTGACTGACTGGGCGCAGATTGGCATATTAGACCAACCTAGGATAATAAAAGTTGGTATCATATATGGGATTTGCAAGGCTATATCTGTTGTAGCTAGGTATTTTATGCAGTCTATAGGCCATATAATGGGGGCCAAGATAGAAAGAGATATGAGAGGTGATGTCTTTAACCACCTACTCAAGATGGACACAGAGTTTTTCAACGAGGCAAAAATTGGACAACTCATGACAAGGATTACTAGCGATTTATTTGAGATAACCGAGTTTTCCCACCACGTTCCAGAGGAGTTTTTAGTAGGCTTTTTAAAACTTGTCATATCTTTTATAGTTTTGATGAGAATAGATGTAAAATTATCACTTATCATATACATTGTCATACCGATAATGTATCTTGTTTCCAGAAAATCTCGTGCTTCCTTTAGAAAGGCTACAATAAATTCTAAAAGGCAAATCGGAGAGGTAAACTCAGGCATAGAAGATACACTTTTAGGTATATCAGTAGTCAAATCCTTTGCCAATGAGGATATAGAAAAGGAAAAATTTGCCAAGGAAAATAACAAATTTGCCGATATAAAATCAGACCAATACTATGCTATGGCTAGGTATTTTTCTGTCAAAGATACTTTTTCTGGCTTTATGTACCTGCTTTTGATCCTTGTCGGTGGATTTTTTGTTATAAATAAAGAGATAAGTCCAGGCCAGCTCATAGCCTTTACCATGTACCTAAATATGCTAGTAGCTACTATAGAAAGGCTTATAAACTTCACTGATACTTTTGAAAGAGGCACAACCGGGATAGAGAGATTTGTAGAAATCATGAGTCTAGATATGGAGATTTTTGACAAAGAAAATCCAAAAGAGCTCAACGATGTCAAAGGCAAAATAGAATTTGAAAATGTATCTTTCAAATATCCAAATACACCAGATGATGAAGCAAATGTCCTTGATAATATGTCATTTACCATAAATGTTGGTGAAAACATAGCCCTAGTTGGCCCATCAGGAGCAGGAAAGACCACTATTTCAAAACTTATCCCAAGATTTTATGATGTAAACCAGGGAGCTATAAAAATAGATGATACAGATATCAGGGACCTAACTATAAATTCTCTTAGAAATAACATTGGTATAGTCCAACAAGATGTCTACTTATTTTCTGGTACAGTCAGAGATAATATAAAATATGGCAAGGAAGATGTCAGCGAAGAAGATATCAAGACAGCAGCAAAACTTGCAGGTGCTGATGAGTTTATAAAAGACCTGCCAGATGGCCTTGATACCTATATAGGAGAAAGAGGAGTCAAATTATCCGGCGGACAAAAACAGAGAATATCCATAGCTAGGGTATTTTTGAAAAATCCACCAATCCTAATCCTAGATGAGGCGACAAGCGCTCTTGATAACAAGAGTGAGGCAATTGTCCAATCATCCCTAGAAAAACTATCTAAGGGTAGGACAACCCTAACTATAGCTCATAGGCTGTCAACAATCATAAATGCAGATGAGATTTTGGTTTTAACCTATGATGGCATAGTAGAAAGAGGATCACACAAGGATCTACTTGCCAAAAAAGGAGTTTATTACAAACTGTACAACTCAAATAATGAAGACTTGTTCGGATAATGATGAGGGCGATGCCCTCATTTTTTTATGGATTTATTTAGGATTTTTTTTATAAAAAAATTAAAATAGACTTAGGACATTTGTTTTGGTAAAAATAAGTAATGTTGTATAATAAGAAAATAGAAAGGATTTTTATGAAAAAAATATTTGGTAAATTCCTTCACGGTTTGGCAACTGTGATTGGGACTATATTTACAGTACTTATAAATTTTATGAATATTTTGGTTATGACCTTTGAGGGGATCAGGTCACTTTTGGCCATAGTTTTTATGGTTGGATGTTCAACCTTTATATTTTTGCCAACCCTCCTTTTGTTTTTGCCAAAAAAAGTCTGGTATGCCATATTTGTGATTTTGATAATACCGGTCTTAGGCCCTAAGTTTATTTCTATACTTAGGTATGGCAATTATGTTTTGACAGAGTGGCTCTATGATAGGGCTGATAGCTTCATAACAGGTCAAAAAGTTGGTTTTGAAAATATTTCTGATTATTCACAAAAATATAAGATTGACCAGGAAAAAGAACGTCAAAGAAAGGCCGAAGAAGAAGCCAGGGCCCGTCAACAAAGGGTCAATGACTATTTTGAAGATCTTTTTGGCAATTTTACCTATTATGATATGGGAGATTTTAGGCAGGATAATTATAGTGGCTACCAAGGATCCTATCAAAACTTTGGTGGGGTAAATGATCTTGGCTTTAAGGAAAAATATGAAAATGCAGTTTCTCTTTTAGAGTTGCCAGTAAATACAGATATTTACCAAGTCAAGCTCAATTATAGAAAATTAGCTAAAAAATACCACCCAGACCTAAATAAAGACCCAGGCGCTAAGGAAAAATTCCAAGAGATAAACTCTGCCTATGAGTTTTTGACAGAAGAAAATATAAAAAAATATAAGAACACATATTTGTAGGATGATCATGGTCGATAGAAAAGAAAGCAAACAAAAAGCTGTACTCTTATCAGAGATTGCCTCCAATGCTGGGGCTATCATGCTAGAAAATGGGGCGGAGATTTATAGGGTAGAGGATACTGTAGAAAGAATCATAAGGAGCAAAAAGGATACTAGGGATGTGGATGTTTATTCGACATTTAATGTAATAATTTTATCTTTTTCCTACGATGGCCAGGTCCACACCAACGTTAGAAGAGTAAAATCCAGGTCAAACAATCTCTATTATGTAGACTTGGTAAACACTTTTTCTAGGGACTTTGTAGCCGGCAAATACAACCTAGAAGAAGCTCTCATTAGACTTGAAGAGATAAAAAATGACAAGGGCAAATCAAGAGCTAGAAAGGTTTTAGGAGCAGGTATTGCAGCAAGCGCCTTTTCTTTGCTGCTCCAAGGCGGCCTTGAGGAAATGTTTGTATCATTTTTTGTAGGTATGCTTGCATTTTATTTTGCAGATATATTAGGGGAAAATGGTCTAGGATTTTTTATAATAAACTACCTTTATGGGGCAGTCATTTCTATACTAACCTTGCTAATAGGCAAATTCCTAGTAGATTTGAAGGCTCCTATTGTCATGATATCATCGATGATGGCCTTTTTGCCTGGTATCACTATGACTAATGCCATGAGGGATTTGATGAGTGGAGATTCTACGTCAGGACTTACAGGAGCTGTTATTTCTGTACTCATATCTACTGCTTTGGCTTTGGGAGTTGGTACTCCTATAACTATAATAAAGATTTGGGGTTAATATGACTTATATAAGAGAATTTATAATAGCGACTATAGCAGCTATAGGTTTTGCCTATGTTTTTGGTTCTCCAAAAAAATCTGTACTCATATCGGCTCTAAATGCTGGTTTTGGGTGGATTATTTTTAAATTTATAAAAGATGCAACTGGATCAGTCTACTTGGGATCTTTTATATCAGCCTTATCTGTGGCAATATCATCAGAATTTTTGGCAAGGATATTTCATTATCCAGCAAGCGTATTTATATTCCCAGGCATAATAAATCTTTGCCCGGGTGAGGCCATATATAATACTATGAAATATTTTATAGCAAATGATAACTATATGACTATCCTATCTTCATATAGGGCCTTGGGTATAGCTGCAGCCATAGCCTTTGGTGTCTTGTTATCATCATCATTTTCTGTTTCTCTAAAGACCTTTAAACAGAGAAGTCAGAGGAGAACTGATTTTTTAAGGAGAAAAAAATGAAAGAAATATATTTGGCAGGCGGTTGCTTTTGGGGCACTGATGCCTATTTTAGAAATTTAGACGGAGTTATAAAAACAGAGGTTGGCTATGCAAATGGAGATGGAGATCAAACTTTTTATGAAAATCTATCCCTAACAGGCCATGCTGAAACAGTCAAGGTCATCTTTGATGAAAATATTATAAGCCTAGATGATATTTTTGAGCATTTTTATTATATTATAAATCCATTTTCCCTAAACCAACAGGGAGCAGATATTGGTAGGCAATATAGGACGGGGATATATTCTAAGGATGATAGAGATTCAGACTTTGCAAGGAAATTTTTATCGAAAAAACAAGAATTAACTGATAGAAAAATCCAAGTGGAAGTTGATGATCTAAAAAATTATGTAAGAGCAGAAGAATACCACCAAGATTATCTAATCAAGCATCCAGATGGCTACTGCCATGTGAATTTATCAGATGTATGGGAGAAAAATGATGAAAATTAGAAAAATATTTGCCCTAGGCCTTGCCTTGGCATTTGCCTTTCCAAGCCTAGCCAGTGCCAAAGAGATAGTGGCCTATGATAATACAGACTTAGATTCTGTTTTTGAAGCTCATGGTATAAAAATTGACAAGAAAAAAGTAGAGCAAAGAAAAAAAGACTTTGCAAGTCAAAAGATCCAAAATAATACACAAGCGACTGTTGATGACAAAAAAGAAAATACCAATGAAATAAAAGAAGCGACAAAGGAGATAGAAAAACCAAAACTTTATCCAAAAACTGCTGTTTATTCAAATGTTGTAGATATATCTGAGCACCAAAATCCAGTTGCAATTAACTACGACAAGTTTGCCAAGGATATAGATGGTGCTATCCTCAGATCTTCTATAACAACCTACAAAGAGGACGAAGACACAGGAGAAAAAACTTTCTATATCAGAAAAGATGTGACAGTTGATAGGCACTATGAAAACCTAAATAGGAGAAATGTCCCTATAGGTTTTTATCACTATTCAAGGGCAACCAACAAGGCCCAGGCCATCGAAGAAGCAAACTTTGTCCTAGATTATGTTAGGGGAAAAAATGTTTCCTTGCCAATCTATATAGACATAGAAGATAATATCAGACAAGCAAAAGCAAGCAAAAAAGACCTATCAGATGCTGCCCAAGCCTTTGTCATGGCTATGAAAAGAAATGGCTATGTAGGAGGGATTTACTCCTATCCATATTTTGCAAAAAAACATCTGACAAAAGAAGTTAGAAATAACAATGAATTTTGGATAGCTGATTATGAGGGCAAAGAATTTACAGGATATACTGATACTAAATTTGATGCTTGGCAATATGCCCATACAGGCAGGGTAAGCGGCTATAGTGCAAATATAGATAAAAATGTCCTCTATAGAGACTATCCACTTATAATGAAGGGCAAATCCTACAGGTCTATGGATCAACTTGTCCAAGAAGTCCTAGATGGCCAGTGGTCCTATGGCAAAGAACGTGAACGCCGTTTGACCTATGCAGGATATAATTACAAAAAAATCCAAGAAGAAGTAAACAAGAGAGTCAGTTTGTAAAAAAATATTTTTGCAATATGATAATAGAAATCTAAAGAAAGGATGATCTTATGGCAATAAAATACGATATTGTAGAAAATCTTGGGGTTCTTTCAACCAACGCCAAGGGCTGGACCAAGGAGCTAAACCTAGTCAGCTGGAATGAGAGAGACCCAAAATATGACATCAGAGATTGGAACGAAGACCACACTAGAATGAGCAAGGGCATAACCCTTACAAGTGAGGAAGCAGAAGTTCTAAAAAATATACTCGCAGACGAATTTGATAATTAGACGGCTCTCCCTTTTGGGGGAGCTTTTTTAAAGGAGATTTTATGGCATACATATACGCCCTCATTTCTGCAATATTTGCAGCACTTACATCAATACTTGCAAAAATTGGCATCAATGATATAAATTCAAACCTCGCTACAGCCATCAGAACAACAGTTGTTTTGGTATTTTCTTGGATAATGGTTTTTGTAGTTGGTGGTCAACATGGTTTGGGAGAAATTAGTAAAAGATCTTTAATTTTTCTCATTCTCTCAGGACTTGCCACAGGCATATCCTGGCTAGCCTACTACAAGGCCCTCCAGATGGCTGATGTATCAAAGATAGTGGCTATTGATAAGCTAAGCGTCGTTTTTACTATGATTTTTGCTTTTATAATCTTAGGAGAGGCTGCAAGCAAAAAAGCAATAATAGGGACAATTTTGATAGGGATCGGGACCCTTGTAATGGTTTTATAGGTCAAACTACTCAATAAAAAATATTTTTAACCAGGCTTTTAGTCTGGTTTTTTATGTCTTTACTATTTCTTGATAAAAATACCATATAATATCTAAGAGGTGAGAAGATGGATATTTGTATAATAGAAGATAATTTGGCTCTGGTCGAATCCCTCAAAGATCTTTTGGAAAATGAAGGTTATGGGGTGGATTATTTTCTAGACCTTGGTGAAATTGACGATTATCTGATTTTAAATAAATATGATTTAATTATTTTAGATTTAATGCTGGGTGATTTTGATGGCTTGGATTTTCTAAAAATGATTAGAAGTGAGATAAAAAGACCGATAATAATACTTACTGCCAAAGACGGCAAAGAAGACGAGCTTAGGGGTCTAGAGCTTGGGGCAGATGACTATATCAAAAAGCCCTTTGATCCAGATATTTTACTTGCCAGGATAAAATCTAAACTAAGGATAAATCAAAATTCAGAAATATCCTATAAGGATACCACTTTTGATTTTGAAACGGGTTTGGTTAAGAAAAATCAAAACCAAGTATATTTAACAAGTCAAGAAAAAAAGATTTTAAAAATTTTATTTATCAATAAGGGGAGGGTCCTTTCCAAAGAGAGCCTACTTTCCATGGCATCGGATAATTTTGAAACCGTATCAGAAAGGACAATCGTAACCCATATTTATAATATTAGAAAAAAGATTTTAGAAATTTCTGCTGATGATCCTATAGAAAATATTTGGAAGGAGGGCTACAGGTGGAAAGACGAGTAAAAAATCTGGTCTTGGGACTTCTTTTGGATAATTTTATAAGACTCTTAGTTTACGGTATCCTTACAATTTTGGCTCTGAAATTGACCCAAGAATATTTATTTCCTCTAAGGCTAAAAAGAGATTTTGGACTGGGAGTTTTTATGATTTATAGCTTGTATTTTGCAAGGAGGCTTTATGTAGGAGTTGATAAAAATATCCTAAAAGATTTAAGACTCTTGGAAGAAGCTATAAAAAAAGATGATTATGATAAAGATATAGATCTTGCTGAATTTGACATCATAGGAAAAACCCTAAAAGAAAAAAATGAAAAAATAAAAGAAAAAGATAGATTTATAAAAACAAGCCTAGCAGCTATTTCACATGATATGAAAACACCCCTAACAGTGATAAATACCAATCTTTCTTTGATAAAATCCACAGATCCAAAAGATAATAAAAGACTTATAAAAATAAAAGATGAGAGCGAAAAAATTGCAGCCTATATTGATGATCTGATGGAGGTAAGCGGGGGCTTTATCGAAGATATAAAGCAAGAAAAAATTATCCTAACAGACTTTATTTATAATTTAAAAATAAACTTAGGTCTATTTGAAGATATGTGGGAAGAGAAGATTGGGATAATAAATGAAATAGATCACTTTGATAAGCTATCTATAAATATCGACAAGCAAAGGTTTGACAAGGCTCTAAGCCAGCTTTTAGTAAATGCTTTTGAGCATAGAAAAAGTGCTGTTTGGATAAAGCTTTCTAGAAAAAATAATCAAATTATAATCATAGTAGCCGATGATGGGGCAGGCTTTGATGAAAAAGCCCTAGCTTGTGGCAAAAATCTTTTTTATACAGATAATTATGGCAGGACATCCGGCAAAGGGACTGGCATGGGACTTTTTATAGCAAACTCATATATAGAAGCCATGGGTGGAAGGCTTGTTCTTGAAAACCAAAATGGAGGGCGCGCCAAAATTTGTTTAGACCTTGGGGAGGATGCGAATGGAAAATAAATTATTTTTAATATTTTTAATAATTTTTGCCTGTCTAGACCTATATAAATTTATAAAAAAAGACTTAACCTTTTTTAGCCTCCTAAGACCCATAAGCCTTGCCATCACTTACAAATTTATCTTGGAAGGAATTGATGAAATACTTAATGTCATAGTCTTGGCTTATTTTATACTTTGCTCTTATATTTGGACAAGAGATATTAGAAAGGAAGAAATATATGAAAAAGAAATTTGATTTTTATGACTTTTTAGTCTTTATTTTTGGACTATTTGGCTTTGTTGGTTATTATTTACTAATGACAGAAATTATCAAAATTGATCCATTTAAAGGCCTTGCACTAATACCAACTATTTATTTTATTATCTCGGTTCTCACCATGGTTTCTGTCTATGGTATAGTTAATGACAAAATTGAAAAATATTTTATTGTGACTCCTCGTACAATCCACCTAGTTTCCTATGTTTTTGGACCAGTAATTTTTATCTATGAAAAAATCAAGAAGTAAGAGCCGCCTAAGGGCGGTTTTCCTTTGTCTAAAAATCTTGAATACAAGCCTTAGAAAAGTATATTGAGAGAATGAAGAAGATTTATTTTGACTATGCTGCTACAAGCATAAAAAGAAAGAAAATTTTATCAGATATGTTTGAAAATAGCGAAGCTTTTGATGGGAATCCTGACTCTAGCCACCAATATGGACGAGATGCAAAGAGGATTTTGGAAAATTCTAGAAGAGAAATTGCAAAAAGCATCGGAGCTGACCCTCACAAGGTCATTTTTACATCAGGGGCTAGTGAATCAAACAACACAGTTTTATCTGCCTTTAGAAACCAAGAGATTGTAACTACAAATATCGAGCACGATTCTATAGAAAATGCCTATGATAAAGATCATACAATTATTATAAAGGCTGACAAAAATGGACTTATAAGCCTTGATGATATAAAAAAATCTATTACAAAAAATACCAAACTTGTTTCTATAATGATGGTCAATAATGAAATAGGATCTATCGAGCCAATAGGAGAGATCGGTAGTTTTTTAAAAGAAAAGGATATAAAATTTCATGTGGATGGGGTCCAAGCCTATGGCCACTTGGATATAGATGTTGAAAAACAAAACATAGATTTCCTATCCCTATCAGGCCACAAGATTGGCGGGATAAATGGTTTTGGTATCCTTTATGCTAGGGAAAATATAGAAAGTTTCATAAAGGGCGGAGAGCAAGAAAAAGATCGCAGAGCAGGCACATCCTTTGTCATGGGAGCCTATTCTATGGCCAAATCTTTTTCTTGTATGATTTCTGAGAGAGAAAAGATTAAGGATTTAAAAAATTATTTGTTAGAAAAACTTTCCAAATCTAATATCAATTACCAGATCAATGCCAATCCAGAAAATACAGTAGACCATATAGTCAATATTTATTTTGAAGACTTTAGGGCAGACTTTCTTTTGACCTACCTAGATATGAGGGGGATATGCGTATCGGCAGGATCTGCTTGTAGGGCAGGATCTGTTATACCCTCCAAGGTCGTATCAAGGATCTATGATGAGGCTAGGGCAGGATCATCTATTAGAATTAGCCTTGGTTTTTCAAATACAAGGGCGGATATAGATAGGTTTATAGAAGTTTTAGGAGAATTAAATGACAGATAAAAAAGATATAAAGGTAATAGTGGGGATCTCAGGCGGGGTGGATTCCTCTGTTGCGGCTCTTCTATTAAAAGAAGAAGGCTATGATGTGACAGGGATTTTCATGAAAAACTGGGATGATACCGACGAAAATGGCTTTTGCACTGCCGAAGAAGACTTTGAGGATGCAGTAGCTGTTTGTAATCAGATCGGTATTCCTTACTATTCTATAAATTTTGAAAAAGAATACTATGATAGGGTCTTTACTTATTTTTTAGACGAGTACAAAAAAGGCAGGACACCAAATCCTGATATCATGTGCAATAAGGAAATAAAATTCAAGGCCTTTTTGGATTTTGCCAAAAATCTTGGGGCAGACTTCCTTGCAACTGGACATTATGCCAGAGTTGATAGGACCGATGGGGAAACCAAGATGCTAAGGGGTCTAGATACCAACAAGGACCAGACATATTTTCTAAGCCAATTATCCCAAGAACAAATAAAAGATGTTTTATTTCCAGTGGGAGATCTTCAAAAATCAGAAGTAAGAGAAATTGCCAAAAAAGCTGGTCTTGCAACTGCTAATAAGAAAGATTCTACAGGGATTTGTTTCATTGGTGAGAGAGATTTTAATGAATTTTTATCTAATTATTTGCCAGCTAAGCCAGGTAATATTGTCGATACAGAAGGCAAGGTCTTGGGTAGGCATGACGGGCTAATGTATCACACAATTGGCCAAAGGCGTGGACTTGGCATAGGTGGTGAGGGAGAAGCTTGGTTTGTTTATGGCAAGGACCTTGAGAAAAACGAGCTTTTAGTCTGCCAGGGCAAAAATAATCCGCTTTTATTTTCAAATAAGCTTTATGGATCAGAATTTTCTACAATTTCTGATAGAAAATGTCCAAAAGAATTTGACTGTTCAGCCAAATTTAGGTACAGGCAAGCAGATATCAAGGCCCATGTGAAAGTCCTAGGTCATGGCAAGGTCGAGGTGACCTATGATGAAACCAAGGCCGTAACCCCAGGCCAAGCAGCAGTTTTCTACGACGGAGAGGTTTGCCTAGGTTCTGCCATAATTGATGAAGTTTATATGGATGATAAGAAGTTAAGAGTATAAAATTAAAATAAAAATAGATTGCAAATTGCAAATAAAAAACCTTGAAGACCATTTTAAAATGGATACTTCAAGGTTTTTTCTTATATATTGATTTCCAAAACAATTGGGGTGTGGTCTTGTCTTTCTCCTGAGTCGATCATATCTGAATTTGTGATTAGATCTCTTATCCTATCAGAAACTAAGAAATAATCAATCCTCCAGCCGGAGTTGTTGATTTTACTTGTCTTTACCCTTTGGGCCCACCAGGTGTATTTGCCCTCCACATTGCCGTGGATGTGTCTAAAAGTATCTGTAAATCCTTTATTTAAAAGATTTGTAAAACCTTCTCTCTCCTCATCAGTAAAGCCTGCTGACATGTGGTTATTTTCTGGATGAGCTAGGTCAATTTCTTCATGTGCTACGTTAAAATCACCAGCTGCTATTACAGGTTTATTTTGATCTAAACTTTCTAGATAATCAGCATATACCTTATCCCAAATTTGCCTATCAGCTAGCCTTGATAGAGCGTTGCCAGCATTTGGTGTGTAGACATGGGTGAAATAAAAATCATCAAACTCCAAAGTGATAATCCTGCCCTCAAAATCCATGGTACAAGGTGCACCGATTTGAGGAAAACTAGCTTCTACTTCTAGATCTTTTTTATAGAGAGTCATAGTCCCTGCATAGGATTTTCTCGCAGGGTCCTCGCTTTGCCTATAGACATAATCATAATCTGGGAAATATTCGGCAAGAGCTCCTATATGTTTTTTGCTAAGACCTGTATACGGTAGTTTTGTCTCTTGGATAGCTATGACATCAGCATCCTCTTTTGCGATAGTATCTAAAACCAAACGGCTCATTACAGCCCTAGCCGAATCGCTTGTTAGGGCCGCATTTAGTGAATCTATATTCCAGGAAATAAATTTCATTTTTTACCTCTCATTCATAAATTTAAAATTAAACTCATATATTAATATACAACTAATAAAAAATAATGAAAATTTCTACAAATTTAACACAAATTTAATAAGTCTTTGGGTAATATATAAGTATAAAGACACTAATATAAGAATTTTTAAGGAGGGTGTCATGAAAAAATCTAAATTATTACTAGCCCTAGCAGTGTCTGCTATGCTTATCAATAGTACATATGCTAGCGAAATGAAAAATCAAAAAGTAAATGAAATCGAAGCAGAAGATCCTATTTCAAATCCAAGAGTAAATGAATATAAGGTAAAGAAAATCTACGAAGAGGGGGTGGACCTTGTAGATGTAGATAACGATGCAGAAGTCTACAATGTACCAAAATCATACTTTAAAGGCATGGACCTTAAGGAAGGAAAGATTTTCACCCTTTATACAAACTGGGATATATTAGAATCAGACCCAGCAAAATTTGGAAAAGTTTATAAGGTTATAGAGGGTAAGGAAAGTCACATTTCTTCTCATGTTTATGTAATAAAAACTATAAATGATCAAAGTATTGACGTCTATGAACAATCAAACCTAGATGACCTTTATAGTGTCCCTAAAAAAGAATTTAAGGATATTGAATTAAAAGAGGGCAAGAAAGTAGAAATCGTTGCAGATGATACTGTATTTGCTTCTTATCCAGCCCAATTTACAAAAATCTATGACATAATTGAATCAAGGGACGAACCTGAGGAAAAATTAGTAAGAGACTTCATTGTCAAAGAAATCTACGAAGAAGGCGTCACCCTTTATGAGGCTGGCAACGTATCAAACCTATATAATGTGCCAAAATCTGAATTTAAGGGCATGAAAATCGAAAAGGGTAAGGTCTTTACAATTACTTCAGATAGCACAGCGACCAAATCCTACCCAGCTCAATTTGGCAAGATTTTCTCAATTGTTGAGAAAAAAGAAATGAAAAAGCCAGCAAAGACCATGGTTAAATCCTATGTTGTAGAACATTTATCAGATGTCCTTGTAACAGTTCATGAAAAAGATAATAAGGAAAGCAGGTACACTCTTCCTAGAAAAGACTTTGGCAAAATCAATCCAGAAGTCGGTAAGACTTATAAAATCGAAACTTCAGAAGAAATCTTAACTTCAGAGCCTGCTGAGTTTGCAGCTGTTTATAAGGTTGAACTTGAAAAAGAAGCTCCAAAGAAGGCCGAAAAGCCAGCTGACAAGAAAAAACCAGCTGAAAAAGCCAAGGAAAATAAAAAAGAGAATAAAAAGGAAGCCGAAAAAACTCTTTCTGACATCTTTGTTGTAGAAAAAATCGACGAAACAGGTGTGACTGTTTATAGAAAATCAAACAAGGAAGATAAATACCTAGTTCCTAAAAAAGACTTTGGCAAACTAGAGATCAAAGAGGGTAAGGAATACAAAATCTATACAGATGATATAGTCCTAACTTCATACCCAGCCCAATTTGGCAAAATATTTAAAATCGAAGAAGCAAACAAAGAAATGCAAAAACCAAACAAGGATAAAAAAATGGGAGCAAAAAACCCAAAAACTGGTCTAATAGGATCATCCTTTGCCCTAGTAGGACTTCTTGGTGCAAGTCTTGCTTATAAAAAGACAAGCGAAAAATAATTTTTCTTAAATATTTAAGTTTCCCCAAAAATTTAGGCAAAAAACTTAAAGTTTCCTCTAAGGACGGCACATATAATTGTGCCGTTTTTTTATATATAATAATTTTATTTATCTAGCTTTTATGATAAAATTATTAGTAAAGTAAAGGAGAGAATTATGGACAATTATTTTAAGAAGGAACTTTCTAATATTTTTGATGTGGCCGAGAGATATGGTTTTGTAAGAGATACTTTGAGTCATCTTTATCATTTTATGGCACCAGTTTATGACCTATCCATAAGTGAATTTGATTTTATAATAGATAGCGTCCATTTCGGCAGGTCTGAGATTTTTAAAAACTTGGATTCTTCAGGATTTTTTAGGGGTAAAGAAAATATAGATGAGCTTTTTGGTCTAGAGGAGAAGGGCTATGTAGAAATAGATGTTAAAAATGAATCCGAAGATAATTATTTTTATTCTTATATCCATACAGAAAAGGCAAAGAAATTATATGATGATTTCACCTCTA
This sequence comes from Anaerococcus mediterraneensis, assembly GCF_900128415.1. NCBI lineage: Bacteria > Bacillati > Bacillota > Tissierellia > Tissierellales > Peptoniphilaceae > Anaerococcus > Anaerococcus mediterraneensis. The sequence goes on along the minus strand of NZ_LT635772.1, from coordinate 1,812,457 downwards.
GGGTTTCACAGATACTTGACGATCGTGGATATGGTGTAGAGGCGGTGGGTAAGGCCTACGATGATGTTATAGAAAAACTTGGTGTACTTTTTTATGACATGAGATTAGTATCCGCAGATAGTCTTTTATTTAAAATGGAAAATCCAATCGATGGGGATAGTGATTTCAATAGGAGATTTAGCCTAGCAAGGGATATAAAAAAGGCCCTGTATAAAAAGTATCCTTATGTCTATATACTCAGTCTTTTAGAATATGATCAAATGAGAGAAGACTACCGAGCTGCAACAGAAAATCCATTTTTTGATGCTGATGATAAAAGACACATCCTTGAAATAGAATTTATGTACAAGGGCAGAAGGATAAAGAGGATCCTCCTTATAAATATAGATGATTACGAAGATATAATAGATATTGGATCTGGTTTTGAAGACCATGGTGTTGAATCATTTGATGACGAGGACATGGATTTCATGGAGCTTGCGGATAATTATTCTTATTATGATTTTTTAACCCATATAAAGGACCTAAATACCAGCCATAAAATGATGAAAGATAGGCTTAGAAATTTATTTTCATTTATATCACCAGCCTATGATCTGACCTTGGGGGAATTTGAATTTATTTTATACTACGAAAATGATCCATTTACTCAGGAGAATGGAGAATATATAGACTATATAGATGGTTATTTCATAGATGATAGCAAAAAGATCATAGAAAGTCTTGTAGAAAAAGGCTTTTTAGATTTTGATGGGGAAAATTATGAAACTACAGAAAAATCCTCTGAGATTTCTTCTTTTATAGAAAATATTTACAATGATACAATAAAAGCTTCTGGCCTTGTTGATAAAGAAATAATCGATGATATAGATTAAACTTTTGACCTATCTGATAGGCTTGGCAAGCTTTATGACTCAGTTTTTTACAAATTTATCCTAGGTCATCATGTGACAGAAAATAATATCCTTGCCACTGCTTGCAAGAAAAAGCTTAGTCAATATTACGAAAACCCATCCATAAAAAAGATACTTTTTGATGATAACTTTATCCAAATGGAGTTTTCACACGTTAAGGATGGCCAAAAAATCACAGATATGGCTAGGATCAAAAAATCTGATACTGATGATGTCCAAATTCTTTTAGGAAATATAGATACAGATGACTTATAAAAAAATATTAATTATTTTAGCCCTTGTATTTTGCCTGCCAATAAAATCCTTAGCAAATACTGAGGATGATATTTTAAAAGAAGATATCTATAAGGCCATAGAAGAAAGTGTAGATGGGAGACTGATCTACCAGGCCCATATAAAAACACTTTATGGACTTAGCGACATTGATATTTATATGGCAAATTCTGACCAGGATTTTTTGCCAGCAGCATCTACTATAAAAACCATGATCGGACTTAGCCTTATGGAAAAGTCCCAAAATGGCCAAATAGAATACACAGATGCCATAAAAGATGATTTGGATTTAAGCCTTAGGATTTCTGATAATGATGCTACAAACAGGATCATAGAAGAGCTCGGTGGCTTTGAAGAAATTAATTCTTATATAGAAAGCCTTACAGGTTCTGATAGGACCAGGCTAAATAGGCTTATGCTAGGATCTGGCGATGAAAATACAGCAAATGTCAAAGACCTTTCTAAGGCACTTTTCGAGATTTTCGTAAGTGATGATGAAATAGGAGAAGACATGAGAAGGTCTCTTGAAAATTCTTCGACCAAGAGGGCAAAACTTCTCAAAGATATAAATCCCTCCTATGAGTCTATGAATAAAACTGGTGAGCTAAACTATATAGAAAATGACATGGCCCTAGTCCAAACAGGATCAAACGCTTTTATAATAAGCCTTTTGACCCAAAATGATAATTATATGGACCATAATAGTCAAATAAAATTAATCAATAAACTTGGTGCTGATGTGACAAAGGCCTACGAAAAATACCAAGAGGCAAGCAGAGAAAAAGAAAAAAATACCCAAGAAAATCTAATAAAAAACCTTGATACAGACGAAAAAAGATTAGCCTATGGGATTTATAAAAATCAGATTTCTATAAATGCAGCCAAAATCTTGCTTGATTCTGACCTAGAATCCATCGATGGGATAAGGTCTGACCTAGAAAATACAGTAGCTAGGGGCGAAATGGTCTTAGATGAGGCAAAAAGCTCTCTAGCTAGAAAATCAGGCGAAGATATATTCACAGCTGATGATATGGCTATCTCCCTAATCAGGCTTGTTTATACCAATAAAGAAAGAAATTCTGATATAAATAGAGATCTGGCCCTTGCTTTTTATAAAAACAAATCATCGGCCAAGGCGGCAGAGATTATCCTCACCAAGGCACCTAGGGCCAGCCTTCCTATTAGAAAATCTCTTTTAGATAGTATCAAAAAGTCAGAAGAAAATTTTATAAAAATGGATAAGTATTTCCAAAGGATAAATGCAGAAAATTAAAAATCTCATATAATAAGCCTATGATACTAATAGCAGATGACATTATAAGAGTTGATAAGTATATATCTGATGAGCTTGATGAGATACCAAGAGAGAAGATAAAAGACTTTATCAAAGCTGATTTAATAAAAGTTAATGACAAAAAAATAAAACCATCCTTCAAACTAAAGATGGGAGATGAGATTTTTATAGATGATTCTCTTTTTGAAGTCCCAGAAATCGTAGCTGAGGATATCCCTCTTGATATTGTTTATGAAAATGAAAACTATGCAGTCATAAACAAGCAAGCAGATCTCATTGTCCACCCAGCAGGGTCTATTGTGACTGGGACTTTGGTAAATGCCTTGCTTTTCAAATATGGTTATGAGGGCCTATCCCACATAGGTGGCGAAGATAGGCCAGGAATTGTCCACAGGCTAGATAAGGATACGACAGGCCTCATGGTTATAGCAAAAAATAATGATGCCTACAGGTACCTAAAAAATCTTTTTGAAACAAGAAAGGTCAGAAAAGAATATATAGCCATTGTCCATGGCAATTTTGATAAAAAGTCAGGAAGGATTGAAAATTATATGGATAGGGATCCCCACAACAGGAGAAAAATGGCAGTAAGACCTAGTGGTAGGCTTGCCATTTCAGAATACCAAGTTTTAAATGAGGTTGAGGGTTTTTCTCTGGTAAATATCCATATTATAACTGGCAGGACCCATCAGATTAGGGTTCATATGACAAATATCAACCATCCACTTCTAGGAGACCCTGTCTATGGCAATGTCAAACACAAGTTCAACCTAGACCACCAGCTTTTGCATTGTAGACACCTATCTTTTGAGGATATGGATGGAAATATTGTTTCTTTTGACCAAGAGCCTAGCGATGAGTTTTTGAAATACAAAAACATTTTGGGCTTATAATTTTGGGCTTATAAATGATCTTTTATAAATCTATAGATTTATAAGGGATCTTTTTTTTGTGCCTTTTTTTATGATATAATTATATTAATATAAGCTTGGGAGGAAATATGTATTCTAAAACTAATACCACATCTCTGATTGGTCTTGAAGGAAGGCTAGTCGAGGTAGAAAGTGATATAACATCTGGATTGCCAAAATTTAATATTGTAGGCCTGCCAGATTCATCTATAAACGAATCCAAGGACAGGGTTAGGGTTGCCCTTATAAATTCTGGTTATAAATTTCCAGTAGGCAGGATCACTATAAATTTATCGCCAGCAGACCTAAAAAAAGAGGGGACCCAGTTGGACCTACCTATAGCAATCTCCCTTCTAAGCTCTATGGGAGTTGTAAAAAGGCCTGACGATGATTTTATTTTGTTAGGAGAGCTTTCCCTAGATGGGAGGATTATGCCTATCAGAGGTGCCCTTGCCATGGTTATTTCTATGAGAGAAAAAGGTTTTAGCAAATTTATAATCTCAGAAGAAAACAAAGAAGAATGCGCCATCATTTCTGATATAGATGTCTATCCTTTTAAGTCTATAAACGATGTCGTAGGTTTTTTCAACAAAGAAATATCTGCCGAGCCTTTTAGGATAAACCCAGCCTACCTAAAAGAAGAAGTCAAATACGACTATGACTTCAAGGACCTAAAGGGCCAGGAGAGCCTAAAAAGAGCCTTGCAAATTGCAGCCGCAGGCTCTCACAATCTGATAATGATCGGTGCCCCTGGTTCGGGCAAGACTTTTTCTGCCAAGCACCTGCCAACAATTCTCCCAGATATGAGTTTCGAGGAGAGGGTAGAGGTTACAAAAATTTATTCTATAATGGGACTTCTTGATAGTGGTCACCTTGTAAATGAGAGGCCCTTTAGGGCTCCCCACCATTCATCAAGCCAAGTAGCCCTAATAGGCGGCGGCCACTCAGTCCCAAAACCTGGCGAGATAACCCTAGCCCACAGGGGAGTTTTGTTTTTAGATGAGTTTCCAGAATACCAAAAAAATGTTATAGAAGCCCTAAGAGAGCCATTAGAAAACAAGGAGATAAACGTAGCCCGTGCCCAAGCAAGTGTAAAATATCCAGCAGATTTTATCTTGATAGCGGCTATGAATCCTTGCCCATGCGGTAATTACGGCAATCCTCTAAAAGAATGTACTTGCTCTGTAAATGAGATCAGAAGATACCTAAACAAAATCTCATCTCCAATTTTAGATAGGATTGATATCCATATAGAGATAAAACCAGTCAAGTACGATGACCTAAAAGAAGATACTAAGTCTAAATCATCTGCTGAGATGAAAAAAGAAGTCGTAAGGGCGAGAAAAATCCAAGAAGAAAGATACAAGGACGAAAAAATAAAAACAAATGCCCTCTTATCTAATAGGCAGATGAAAAAATATATAAAATTATCACCTGACCTAGAAAAGATTGCCCAAATGGCCTTCAATAAATACAATTTTTCTGTAAGAAGTTTTAATAAAATTTTAAAAATGGCAAGGACCATAGCAGACCTTGAGGCAAGTGTCGATATAGAAGAAAAACACCTCCTAGAGGCCATAAGGTATAGGTCCCTAGATGGCAAATATTGGAGTGTTTGATGTTAGACCAGAGAAAAATAAATACAGATATAGATGGTTTTATCCTAGATCTTTTAGCCTTTGCTATAGAAAAAAGGGCATCAGATATCCACGTCCAGCCAGAATCTTTTATGGGCAAACTAAGGCTTAGGATAGATGGCAAGCTTGTTGATATAATGGGGATTGAAAAGACAAATTTTGAAAAACTCGTGACAAAGATCAAACTCATAAGCCACATGGATATATCAGAAAAAAGATTGCCCCAGGATAGCTCCTTGACCCTAGATACTTTTCCTGGTGTAGATTTTAGGATATCAAGTTTATCTACAATCTGTGGGGAAAAACTTGTAATTAGGATCTTATCCCTCAGCCAATTCAAAAAAAAGACCAAGCTTTTGGGCTTTTCTAAAAACTCCAAAGAAAAACTAGATAAGGCCCTAGAAAAAAAGTCGGGTATGATTATAATTAGCGGACCAACAGGGTCTGGCAAATCCACCTCGCTTTATGCACTTTTGGAAAAACTAAATAAAGAAGAGGTAAATATAATCACAATCGAAGACCCAGTCGAATATAAAATCGAAAATATAAACCAGGTTTCAGTCAATGAAAAAATCGGCCTAACCTATCCCAAACTCCTAAGGGCCATGCTCCGCCAAGACCCAGACATAATCATGATTGGAGAAATAAGGGATAAGGAAACTGCCTCTATCGCCATAAGGGCAGCCATAACAGGCCATTTGCTTTTGACAACGACCCACTCCAGGGATGCCTTCTCTGCCCTAATCAGACTAAAGGATTTGGGAGTTGAAGAATACCTCATAAGGTCAGCTGTCACTACACTTGCTAGCCAAAGGCTAGTTAGGAAACTTTGTACCTGCAAAAAAGAATCTCAGATGACAGATTTTGAATACGAATTTATGAGCAAATATATAAGAGTAGATAAAAGTCACAAAATATATAGGCCGGGAGGATGCGATAAATGCAATCATGGCTACTTAGACCGCCAGGCTGTAGAAGAAGTCATAAGCTTAGATGAGGATTTTAAAAATATCCTAAAAGAATACGGTTTTGAAAGCCAAAAGATAAAAGAGAAACTAAGAGCCGATAAGTTTAGGCCAATGATAACAAATGGCTTGATCCAAATCCTAGAAGGAGAAACTTCCTTTGAAGAAATCCTAGGGACAATAGAGTACTAAGATGAGAAAACATAAAATTTTTATAAGCATAATCATATTTGCTCTTGCTTTCTCCTTAGTAAATATTTATAAGAATCATAAAAAAGAAGATTTCACCTATGAAATAGATCCTAAATATTATTCTGATGATCAAAGTCCTTATGAAAATGATTTTGACTACATATTTGATACTCTAGAAAAATATTATGCATTATTTGAGAGAAATAATACTAAAGATTTTTTGGCAAAAAGAGATATTTATAAAGAGGAAATAAAAAATATAAGGTCTGATGATATCTTTTTTGAAAAGATGAATAGCATACTTTCAGATCTAGGAGATAGGCATACATCCTTAGTTGATAAAAAGACCAGCGATTCTTTTAAAGAAAGTTTTTTGTTGATGAATGACCTGTATGACAATCTTGTTAATATGGATCTAATCAATTATTTGTTTGCTAGCGATGTTTCTTGGCAAAATTATTATGACATCTTTCTTAAAAAAGCGAGTGCTTCAACTGATAATCTTTTGACACAAGATATAAATGCAGACATTGCTTATATTAGAATAGGCTCTATGCTAGACCCTGGAAGCCAAGATTTTGAAAAAGATATAAATCTTTTAAAATCTTACCTAGTCAAATCAAAAAATAAAAATGCCTTGATAATAGATCTTAGGGGCAATGGCGGGGGCAACTCAGCCTATACTTCAGAATACCTATATCCAATGATTTTGGGTGATAGAGCCTACGAGGTTCCTTCATATTATTTGCTTTTTAGGTCTGATGAAGTTTTTAAATACGATCCCCAATGGCCGTCTTTGAAGCCATCTGTTAGAAAAATAAAACCTAGTGATTATGATTTATTAGAAAAAGATATCAGTTTTTTAAAAAATGACAGGACTATGATGGATGATATCAAAAAAAACTTCACACATATTTTGTATTATTCTGGTCCAAAGCTAGATAGGTCTATAAAAATTTCTAGCAAGGGTATAAATATAGAAAAAAGAAAAAATAGTTTTCAAAATAAATATAGGTTTGATGGCAATCTTTATCTTTTGATAGATAAAAATGTATATTCTTCAGCCCAAAATGCTAGTAGCTTTTTTAGGGAAAATAAATTAGGTACTATCATAGGAGAAAAAAGTGGAGGAGATGGGATAGGGACTTCACCTGCTATGTTTAAGCTTCCTAATACAAAATATATTTTTAGGATGAGCCAGCAATTAGGACTTATAGATGCTGCTACTAGAGAAGAGTCAGTATATACTATTCCTGATATAAAAGTTGATCCAAAATATTATTCATTTATAAATTTAAATGAAGATGGATGTATAAAAGAAGTTATAAAAATAGAAAATAAGAGATAAGTAGGAGTTTTTATAAATGACTTTGGTAGAATTAGCCAGACTTTGGAAGGATGGCAAAATAAGCAATGAAGATGCCCAAAAAGCCTTCAAAAAGATTGAAATTTTTGAGCCAATAAAAGAAGATGGTGAGATTTATTGGACTTGTGGTAACGGTAATTCTTGGCTTGATTTAACAGCGGATAATTATTTAGATCGGGATGAGAGGTTTGAGTTTAGAAGAGCACTGGGACTTATTAAAGAAGAAAATAATGAAAATATTTTATAAAGGAGTTTTATATGAAAATAGCATTTTACACCAATAGTGATGAGCCATGTTTTATTAGTTTTTTAGTTGAAAGCAAGGAAGGAGTAGGAAATAAAGATCTAGAGATAGGAGACCTCAAAGAAAGATATGATGATGGTATCGGAAATGAATATATGAAGGATTTGGATTTTGATTGTGATGCGTCTGACATAGCTGATATCAGTGAATATCTAAATGATGAATGTGATGGAGATTCATCTTTTGATGCTGGTGACGTAGCCTACGAGGCTTTTTATATTGATTATTCAAAAGATTCTGAAAAAGACTTTGATGATCTTTTGGACTATGTTTCTAAAAAAGTTGGTTTTCATGACCTAGAAAAATATAGAAAATATATACAATCAATAGAGTTTGCCTACCCTAGAGAAGAATTTTAAATTTCAAATAAAGAGGCTGTTGCAAATTGTGAATAATTATCGTCCTATAGGCAGAGAAAAGCCCGTCGCTTGCGGAGGCAAATTTTCTAAGGGCTTATTCTGGTGATATTGGGACGATTTATTCATTCTGCAAGAGTCCCTTTTTATGACAAGTTTATATTTTTAATAAACCTATATAGGAGAAAAAAGATAAGCACAAACAATACTATGAAAATATCATAAGCCTTGATTAGCTTGCCAATAAATATTATTGACAAAGACAAGTTAGCATCTATAAAACTATAGGTGCTTTTTTATTTAAGAAAAAATATTAGCGGTTGATATTAATTATTGATATCTGAATAAAAATATATTATAATTGATTTGATAAATAATTGACCAGGAAATATTGCTAAAACAAATTCCTTATGGAGAGTTTAGTTAGCTTAGAGATTTTCGAAGAGGAGGATTTACTTGAAAATTTTATTTTTGTTGGCAGGTTTTATTTTTTTAGGGCTTGGGATTTTGGGCATATATTTGCCAGTCATGCCTGCTATGCCTTTCTTTTTATTAGCAGCAGTATGTTTTTCTAAAGGATCTAGGAAGTTTAATGACTATTTTGTATCGACAAATTTTTATAAGGCAAATGTAGAACCTATAAAAAACAAATCAGGTATGACTTTGACTAGAAAGATAAGGATACTATTGATCATTACAATTGCTATTGGATTTTCTATCTATATGACAAATTCTTTACATGCCAGGATTGCTATGTTAGTTGTGCTTGTGTTTCACTATTTATTATTTATTTTTAAAGTGAAAACTATAGAGGAGTAGGGATGTTTAATAAAAAATTTATAAAGAATAAAAAAATGAAAAAAATTTAATATTTTCCATGGTTGTCATCAAGGTTTTTCAATTGCTGACCCATATTGCAATGATTTTTTCTATTGGTGATTTGATAAAAAATTTATCTATACATAATTTTGACATATCACTATTTATTTTAAGGATGCTTGCCATAGTAATTATAAATATTTGCTTGATTAAATTTGATTCTATTCTTTCTTATAAGACGTCATATAGGATAAAAAATAGTTTGAGGAAAAGACTTATAGAAAAAGTATTTTCTTTTGAGATGGAATACTCAAGCAAGGTTTCTATTTCTGAAGTAATAACATTGGGCGTAGAGGGCAAGTTCGATGAGATCACCCATGGAGAGATTTCTCAGCTATACACAACTACCAAAGAGAATTAGAAATGTGGGGTTTACATGAGAAAATTTATTGACTATAAAAATTTGATTACAGATCTTCTTGGACTCCTAAAAGGTCTAAGAATCTATATGTTTTTTGCAATCCTCCTTGGATCACTGGGTTATATTTTTGCAAGTCTTTTACCAAGCTTGGGAGTTTTTTACCTAAGGAAATTATTTTAGAAGAACCAGTGTACATTAAAACAATAGCGCTTATTCTTTTTCTACTAGCCATCCTCAGAGCTCTATTCAAGTACACCGAACAACTTTTAAACCACTTTATAGCATTCAAGACCCTAGCCATAATAAGGGATAGGGTCTTTAAATATTTTATGCCGTTTTTTCTATGACTAGGATATAGGGTGGGTTGTTGGGTCTGTTTTCGTAGTTTATTTTTATTACTGGGTATTTTTTTGAATCTAGATTATTTATAAATTCTCCTAGCTTTTGGCTTTCTATAAAACCTGATGGGTGGCCTGGGTAGACTGTTATTATGACAAGGCCAGCTGGATTTAGGAGGTCTAGGACTTTTTTTAGGCTAGCTATGGTCGATTTGTAGGAGGTTGTGATATTTTTATCTGCTCCTGGTAGGTAGCCTAGGTTATATATTGCTAGGTCGATTTTTTCTTTTACATATTTATCGATATTGGCATGGCTATCTAGAAAAAAATTTAGCCTGTCATCTTTTATGAGACTTTCAGTGGCTATTTTAGACTCTTCTTGGATATCAAAGGCGTATAGTTTTTTGATCTTTGTATTTTCTAGGATATATTTGCTGTCATTGCCCTTGCCGGCTGTCATATCGATGCCAATATTTATATCTTTTTTTTGGTCTATTATAATTTTGACCAGGTCTGTTACTCTTTTTCCCATCAAAACTGCTCCAAATTTTTTCTGTCCTTGCCGTCTATACTTATAAAAAAGTCTGATTTTGAAGGACTTTCTTTTCTAATAGGTAGGCCCATCCTGTGCATCTCATTTAGCTTAAAGATCATGAGATTGACATTGACATCATAAAGACTTGCAAGCTCGTTGTAGGTGTAGCCCTCTAAGATATCATCCATTAGATTTTCTTCATCTAGGAGTAGGTGGGCTGCAAAAATATTTGCTTCTAGCTCCATTTCGCTGTTTATATCAAAGATTTCATATTCTACCATGCCTGTTTTAGCGTAGGTCTGGTGGTAGATATCATGGCCCAGCTCGTGGGCAAAGACCATATTTTGTATCCTATAGTCTACATTGGGATTATAAAAAACAAAGCGACTTTCCTTTATAATTTTATACATGCCCAAAAGTTTGGTATCTTTGTTGAAGGCTATGAGGTGGACTCCACGGTCTTTAAGGATTGTCTTGGGATCTCTTGTTTTGTGGACTTTTATAAGGTCTATAGCATCTTGGTAGATTTGATCATATGAATATGCCATTTTCTAATCCTTTTTCATTTTGCTTTCTTGTCTGGCTATATAATAGGCCTCTGATATGGCATCTAGGATAGCTTTTTTATCCTCTTCTGGAATTTGCCCTCCTGCCATAAGTCCTATGACACCATTTACAAGTTCTTCTGCATCCCTGCCTGCCTTTAGACCGTAGTTTTCACGAGTTTTTAGGATAAAGTCCTCCTCGTCAGTTACAAGGTAGTCATGGCTAGTAGCTAGGGCCTTGGCCAAAAGATCATAGGTTTTTCTATATCTTGGCTTGGATAAGCCAAGCTCATAACGGGATATGGTTTTAAGAGACACACCGGCTAGGTCTGCAAGCTCTTTTTGGGTTAGGTTTTTTTCTTCTCTTAGGTTTTTTAGTTTATTTGAAAAACTCATAGCTATCCTTTCTTTTGTGATTATTTTTCCTTATCTATACAATTTTTGTCAAAAAAATCAGGGATAAGTAAGGAAAAAATATAATTGACAAAGGACATTTAGTGTCCTATAATTATCTTAAAGACATTTACTGTCTTAATTATACATTAAGAGTCTAAAACAATCAAGACCAAAGATTTATAAAGGAGCACTTATGAAAAAAATTATTTTGCATTCAGATATGAACGCTTGCTATGCCTCCATAGAAGCCAAACTAAATCCCAGCTTAAAGGGAAAACCTATGGCAGTAGCTGGCAATCCAAAAAATAGAAACGGGATAATCCTTGCCAAAAGCCAGGAGGCAAAGGAAATGGGTGTTGCAACCGGTATGCCTATTTGGCAGGCTCTGACTAAGTGTAGGGATTTGATTTTAGTTCCTCCCCAATATGACCAGTACCTAAAACATTCTAAGCTTGCCAAAAAAATTTATTATGACTATACCAACCAGGTGGAGTCTTTTGGACTTGATGAGTGTTTCCTAGATGTATCAGGATCTATAAAACTTTTTGGGTCAGGTTTTGATATAGCAAGAGAGATTTCGGAGAGGATGAAAAATGAGCTTGGACTTACAGTGTCTATTGGTGTCTCTTTTTGCAAGATTTTTGCCAAGCTTGGATCAGATATGAAAAAACCTGATGCCATAACCATAATAGATGAAAATAATTGGAAGGAAAAAGTCTGGCCCCTAGATATAGACAAGATGGTCGGTATTGGAAGGGCCACAAAGAAAAAGCTAAACCGCATAGGGATTTTCACCTTGGGGGACTTGGCCCATGCACCAGAAAGTCTTTTAAAAAATACACTTGGAGTCAATGGGACCTATATGTGGACCTATGCCAATGGCAGGGATACCAGGCCAATTGTCGATATAAACCACAAGGATATTATAAAAACCATAGGTAATTCCTCTACTTGTAGGGAGGATTTGCTAAATTCTGGCCAGGTAAAAAATGTTTTGCAAGAATTGAGTTTTTCTGTCTCTAGAAGGCTAAGAGAGGCAGGCCTTGCCGCCAAGGGAGTAGAAATTTTTATAAGGGATAATAAACTATTTTCTAGGACTTTTCAAAAGCAAATCTCCTTGCCAAGCCAATCTTCTATAGTCCTAGCCAAGGAAGGCTTTGATCTTTTTTTAGAAAAATATGATTGGGACCTGCCAGTAAGGGCTGTGGGCATCAGGGCTATTGACCTTGTAAAAGATGACGAATCCAGCCAGCTTGATATGTTTTTGGACTGTGAAAAACATTTCAAAAAAGAATCTTGTGACAAGGCCATCTATGACCTTAGAAAAAAATATGGCAAGGATATTATAAGCTTTGCCAGCCTAAAAAAAGATATAAAACTCCCTGAGGAATTAAATGAAATTATAACCCTACCTGCCAGACACTTTAATATGTGATATTTTGCCCCCATTTGCCTATAATTAATAGAAAATAAAGTGGCTTTGAGTATAATAAAAAAAGAACTGAAAGAGGGATTATGACTGATAAAAATATACCAAGCCATATAGCCATTATCCTTGATGGGAATGGTAGGTGGGCGAAAAAACAAAATAAAGTTAGGACTTTTGGACACAAGGAAGGTGCAGAAAATGTTATAAGGATAGCAAGGTCTGCCAAAAAATTTGGGGTAGAGACTCTTTCTTTGTACGCATTTTCTACAGAAAATTGGAAAAGACCAGCTTCTGAAGTAGGCTTTTTGATGGACCTACTTGTCAAATTTGTAAAAGATAAGATAGAGGACCTGATGGCAGAAGATTGCAAGCTAAATTTTTTAGGCGATATTTCAAAACTACCTACAAAAACAAAAGAGGCTTGCCTTTATGCCCTTGAAAAAACCAGGGATAATAAGTCCCTCACTATAAATATTGCCCTTAATTATGGGGGCAGGGATGAGCTTGTCCATAGCTTCAAAGAGATTATAAAAAAAGGCTACGGGGCAGAGGATATAACAGAAAAACTCATTTCTGACAACCTTTATACTAGGGGGCAGACCGATCCAGACCTTTTGATAAGGCCCGGCGGAGAGCTAAGGCTATCTAATTTTTTGATCTACCAGATGGCCTATACAGAGCTATATTTTACAGATGTGTACTGGCCTGATTTTACAGAAAATGATTTGAAAAAGGCTATTGATGAGTTTGCTAGACGAAATAGAAGATATGGTGGCTTATGACAAAGTTTTTAAATAGGGCCCTCGGGGGCATTATAATATTGACACTTCTGATACTGATCACATATTTGGGCAGGATACCCCTAGCTATTGGGGTTACTACTTTTTCTTATATAGCCCTTCACGAAATCAACCAGGCTCTTAAAAAAATAGACCTTCATATACCTATGAATTGTTTGTTTTTGAGCAATGGACTTATAATGCTAGCAGCCTATATAAATAATTCTGATATTTATATAGCATCTATGGTTGTGTCAGTCTTGTTTTTATTGATGTATATGATTTTAAGGGGTCATTATACCTTGATAGATGGTTTTGCAGGAGCTTTTGTCTTGCTATATATATCATTTTTGTTTAGTCATATCCTAAGGATAAAGGATATATCCTATGTTTGGATCCTCTATATCACAGCTTGGGGATCAGATACCTTTGCCTATTTGGTTGGTAGCCTCATTGGCAAAAACAAAATCGAAAGAATATCTCACATAAGTCCTAATAAAACTATAGAAGGATCGATCGGCGGCATAATAGGAGCTACGGTTTTGAATATAGTTTATGTCCACGAGTTTGGTCTAGAATCAAGGGCTATGGAGGTTATAATTTTTACAATAATAGCTGCAACCATGTCTCAAATAGGAGATTTGATTGCATCTTATATAAAAAGACAAACCGGGATTAAGGATTTTGGAAATATTATTCCAGGCCATGGCGGTATCCTCGACAGATTTGATTCGCTGATGTTTATAGCGCCGGTCTTATATCTTTTTTCTAGGTTTTAAGGAGAGTTTATGAGAATTGTTATAGCAGTAGTTTTATTTTTGCTATTGATACTATTCCACGAATTTGGTCACTTCATAGTGGCCAAACGTTCTGGGATAAAGGTAAATGAGTTTTCGGTGGGCATGGGTCCACTTATTTTTTCTAAAGTAAAGGGAGAGACGACCTATTCTTTTAGGCTGATCCCTATAGGCGGTTATTGTGCCATGGAAGGTGAGGATGATGAGTCGGATGACCCAAGGTCTTTTGACAATGCCAAAGCTTCCAGGAGATTTTTGACAATACTTGCTGGACCTGTCGCCAACCTTATAATTGCAGTAGTAGTTTTTACTATAGTTGGATTTATATCAGGGATTGTAACTACAGAGATAGGGGAATTTACAGAAAATTCTCCAGCCAAAAAAGTTGGTATGGACCTAGGAGATGAAATTAGAAAAGTAGGCCATAAGGATATCAAAGAATTTGTAGATATTTCTAATGCCATTTCTGATTTCTATAAGGATGGGGATTACGAAAAGCCAATAAATGTAGAATACTACAGGCCAAGCACACAGACCCTAGAGACAAAAGAGATGAATGTAGAAGTCAAAGATGGAAATGCCTATATCGGTATCATGCCAGCTAGGAGAAAACCAGGATTTTTTGAGGCCATTGGTCTTGGTTTTGTAGAAACTGGCAAGAATATAAAAATGATTTTTACAATCCTGGGTAGGCTTTTTACAGGCAAGATCGCCCTAGGGGCCCTATCAGGTCCTATTGGAGTTTTAAAAGAAATTGGAGTCCAGGCCAACAACGGCCTTGCAAGTCTTTTATACTTTTTGGGCTATATTTCAGTTAACCTAGCAGTTTTCAACCTTTTGCCAATACCAGCCCTAGACGGGTCAAAACTACTTGCAAGCCTAGTAGAGATGATCACAGGCAAGAGAATTAACAAAAAACTTGAAGAAAAAATAACTATAGGCGGCTTTATAGTCTTGCTAGCCCTTATAGCCTTAGTCAGTATAAAAGATATAATGAATCTGTTTAAATAGCAAAAGGAGAAAAAATGAGAAAGAAAACTAGGAAAATTTTTGTAGGAGATGTTGCAGTTGGTGGCGACTCTCCTATTTCTATCCAATCAATGACAACAGCCAAGACAAGCGATATAGAAGCGGTTGTCTCCCAGATAAGGGCCCTAGAAAAAGAAGGCTGTGATATTTCACGATCTGCAATAAATACCATAGAAGATGCGATAGCCATCAGAAAAATAAAAGAGCTGACCAATATTCCTTTTGTGGCGGATATCCAGTTTGACTACAAACTTGCCCTAGCAGCTGTAGAAAATGGTTGTGATTGCCTAAGGTATAATCCAGGCAATATCGGCGGCAAGGATAAGGTGGCTCTTTTAGTAGAAGAGTGCAAAAAAAGGCAAATACCAATCAGGATTGGTGTCAACTCTGGATCGATTTCTGGAGATATAATCGATCGTTTTGGAGGAGTAAACAAAGATTCTCTTGTGGCAAGCGCCCTCGAGGAGGTCAAAATCCTAGAAGATATGGATTTTCACGATATAAAAATCTCAGTCAAATCTTCTGATGTCAACACCATGATAGATGCCTATAGGCTTTTATCATCAAAGGTTGATTATCCCCTCCATTTGGGAGTTACAGAAGCAGGACCACTTTACCAAGCCCTTGTCAAATCATCAATAGGCATAGGATCCCTCCTAAAAGATGGAATCGGTGATACTCTTAGGGTTTCTATAACTGGAGATATTGTAGAAGAAGTAAGGGCGGGCAAGGCTATTTTAAAGGCCCTAGGACTTAGGAGAGATGGTCTAGATATAGTTTCTTGTCCGACATGTTCTAGGACTACAGTCGATTTGCCAAAAATAGTAGCAGAAGTAGAAGAGAAAACAAGAGACCTAAATATAAATGCCAAAGTTGCTATAATGGGTTGCCCGGTAAATGGTCCAGGAGAATCAAAAGAAGCAGATTTTGGAATCTCTGCAGCAAATGGGATGGGATTTTTGTTTAAAAATGGCAAGACCATAGAAAAAGTAAGAGAAGAAGAAATAGTTGATACCTTGATAGAGGCCCTGAGAGAAGATAAAAATGAAAATTGACCTAGGAAAATTAATACAAATACAAGAAAATATATTTCACATAATAGGGGCTACCTATTATAAAGATGACAATAGGTTGGAGATTGTCATAGAGTCAGAAAACCCTATGGACTCAAAGTATGAAAATGACCTTAGAGAGTTTTTTTCTTATCTAGACCTAAAAATTATTTATAAAAAATCTATAAAAGAGCCAGAAAATCATCTAGCAGAAGATTTTCCCATAGATGACAGTCCCTTACCAGACTATATAGAAGAGGACGATTATAATGATGAGGCTTATGATTTTTATAATGACCCTATAGAAAATAGTCAAAATCCTCTAGTAGGAAATCCTAATCTAGGACCTGAAACTTATCATAAAGATCAAGAAGATATACCAATAGAAAATCATGTAGATACAAAAGATGAAGAAGATTTTGAGGATGAAAAAATATCAGAAAATATTTCTGATAAAAATAAAGAAGAAAATCCTGGAAATCAAAACGAAGACCTAAAAACTTCTGACGAGGATCAAATAAGACCAGATCAAATGGATAAAAAGACTAAGTCCCTAGAGGAGTTAGAAAAAGCCAAACAAGCCCAATTGCAAAGGCAGATAGCCCAGGCCATAAATTATCAAAATGCTAATAAGAAAAAAGAAGAGAAAAAACTTGATGGGATAGAATTTGGCAAAAAAATAAAGTCCAAACCTATAAACATAGAAGAAATTTATGACAAAAAGGGCCTAACTAGCTCTCTTGTAGGCAAGGTTTATGAGCTAAGTGTTTTTGAAACAAAAAATGGATATTTTATCTATACCTTTGACCTAGAAGATAAGACTGATGTCATATCTTGCAAGCTTTTTGCCAACAAAAACAACAATTTCAAAATCGAATCCCTCAAAAATTCTATGGGTATCCAGGTAGAGGGAGTCCTAAACTTTGATGATTATGCCAAGGAGGACATTTTTACAGTTACTTCGGTAAGGGAGGCTGAGCTTTATAAAAAGGTGGACCTTGCAGCTGACAAGAGATTTGAGCTTGATCTTCATAGCAAGTTTACCAACTTAGATGGATTTGTAGATGACAAAGAGCTTCTAGAGACCCTAAAAGATTGGAAGTGGGATACAATTGCCATAACTGACACAGAAAACCTCCAAGCCCTCCCACACCTCTATGACAATTATAAGAAAAATGGGATTAGACTTTTAAATGGGGCAGAGCTCCTTTTGGTAGAAGATGAGCTTAGGATACTTACCAATCTTTCTGATAAAAAGCTTCCTGATTTTAAAAATATCGAGGATGGATCTTTTGTTGTTTTCGATATAGAGACAACAGGGCTTTTAAGATACAGAGATGCTATAACAGAAATCGGTGCTGTAAGAGTTGAAAATGGAGAGATCACAGAGACCTACAACCAGTTGATAAATCCTGAGAGGATGCTTCCAGAAAAAATAATAGAGATAACTGGTATAACAGACGCAATGCTTGCTGACAAGCCAAAGATAGACGAGGTTTTGCCAGGCTTTTTAGATTTTAGTGGAGATAGTCTCCTTGTAGGACAAAATACCGATTTTGATATAGGTTTTATAAGACATAATGCCCAAAAACTTGGTTATAAATTTGATCCTATATACCTAGATACCCTGCCAATGGCTAGGGCGCTTTTTGATGACATGGGCAAGTTTTCCCTAGATAAGATCGCAAGAAGGCTAGATATACCAGCCTTTAACCATCACAGGGCAAGCGATGACGCTAGGGCAACAGCTCAGATTTTTATAAAAATGTATAGGATGATCACAGACCAAGAAAGCATAAATATTTCAAATATAAATAGCCTAGAAACAAATTATCCAAAGGCCAAACACCAGAATTTTTCTGTCCTAGCCTTTGCAAAGGATAAGACAGGTCTTAAAAATTTATACAAGATAATATCAGAATCAAGGATGAACCATGTAGCAAATGGAGAAGCCAAGACTCCACTTTCTCTTATAAATAAATATAGGGAGGGCTTGGTCTTAGGTTCTGGTGGATCAGAAGGTATTTTGTTTGATTACCTACTAAACCAAAGAAATGAAGCTGACCTAGAAAAATATTTGGACTTATTTGATTTTTATCAAGTAGAGTCTATATCTATCTATGCTGATAAAATAGAATCAGGCAATGTTGACTCTATAGACCAGGTCAAGGCTATAAACCAAAAGATAATTGATTTTGGCGAAGAGAAAAATAAGCTGGTTGCAGCTACTGGTGGGGTTAGGTACCTAAATCCAGATGGCTACAAACTTAGAAATGTTTTGAAAAAAGGATCATTTTTCTTTTATAGGGAAAACAGGCCCCTTTATTATCTAAGAACTACAGATGAGATGATGAAAGAATTTGCCTATTTAGGCGAGGCTAAGGCCTATGAGCTAGTAATTAGAAATCCTAAAAAAATTGCAAAGACTCTTGAAGACATCAGGCCAATCCCTCATGGGACCTTTCCACCAAAGATCGAGGGATCTGAAGAGATGCTTAGGAAAACTTGCTTTGACAAAGCCCATTCTATCTACGGAGACCCTCTACCAGACATAGTTAAAAACAGGCTAGACCGAGAGCTAAATTCTATAATTTCAAATGGCTATGCAGTCCTTTATATAATAGCCCAAAAGCTAGTCAAAAAATCTAATGATGATGGCTACCTAGTAGGATCTAGGGGGTCTGTTGGCTCATCTTTTGCAGCGACTATGGCCGATATTACAGAGGTAAACCCACTTTCTCCTCACTATATTTGCCCATCTTGCAAACATTCAGAGTTTTTTGAAGAAGACCTTTTAGGATCTGGTATAGATTATCCAGACAAGGATTGTCCAGAGTGCGGGACACCTATGAACAAAGACGGACACAATATACCTTTTGAAGTATTTTTAGGCTTTGAGGGTGATAAGGAACCAGATATAGATTTAAACTTCGCCGGTGAATACCAACCTACAATCCATAAATATACCGAGGAACTTTTCGGCAAGGGCAAGGTCTTTAGGGCAGGCACCATTGGCAAGATCCAGGATAACACAGCCTTTGGTTATATAAAAAAATATATGGAAGAAAACAATAAAAACCTAACAAATGCCCAAATCAGAAAACTACAAAGAGGCCTAAATGATGTCAAAAGATCAACTGGCCAGCACCCAGGCGGTCTTATCGTTGTACCAAATGACATAGATGTTTTTGATATAACCCCGATCCAATACCCAGCCGATGATGCCAAGGGCGATGTAAGGACAACTCATTTTCCTTATTCGGTAATGGAGGAAACCCTCCTAAAATTAGACCTTTTGGGCCATGATGTGCCTTCTATAATCAGGCACTTGCAAGACCTGACCGGGACAAATCCCCTAAAAATAAAAATGGATGACCAAAAGGTTATGAAAATTTTCTCATCTACAGAAAGTCTTGATATAAAACACGATTTTTCAAATAATGATATAGGCACTCTTGGCATACCAGAATTTGGAACCAATTTTGTAAGGGGAATGCTAAGGGATACCTTCCCAAAGAAATTTTCTGAGATGGCAAGGATTTCTGGTCTTTCTCATGGTACAGATGTGTGGCTTAACAATGCCCAAGACCTTGTGGCATCAAATACAGCTGATTTTAATGAGATCATATCAACCAGGGATGATATAATGAACGCCTTGATTCAAGAGGGACTTGATAAGAAAAAATCATTCTCCATAATGGAAAGAGTTAGGAAAGGCAAGGGCCTAGATGATGAGACAATTGCCTATATGAAAGAAAATGGGGTCAAGGATTGGTATGTAGAATCATGTCTAAAGATAAAATATCTTTTCCCAAAGGCCCACGCTGTTGCCTATTGCTTGATGTCCTATAGGATTGCCTACTACAAGGTATATTTCCCAGAGGCTTTTTACGCATCATATTTTACAACAAAGCTAAATGACTTTTCATATTCGACAATAATAAGTGGTTTTGATTCTGTAAGGCTGGCCCTAGATTCATATAAGGACAGGTTTGACATAAGCCAGAGAGAGCAGGCCCTTAGGACTGTTTTAGAAGTAGCAGAGGAGATGCACGCTAGGGAAATAAAAATGCTCAAGGCAGATATTTATGAGTCCGATGCCACAAAATTTATGCTAAAGGATGGAGCAATACTCCCACCACTTGCAGCTGTCGATGATGTCAGCGAAGCCATGGCAAAAGATATAGTAAAGGCAAGGGAAGACGGAGATTTTATATCTGTAGAAGATTTGAAAACTAGGACAAGCGTAAACAAAAATGCCCTAAAAAGTCTAAAAGACTTGGGTATAATAGACGGGATCCAAGAAGAAAATCAGATGTCTTTATTTGATGGATTATTCTAACAAAAAACTGTTGGAGAAGCTAAGTTTATTTTTTAGCTTCAACCAACAGTTTTTTTTATCCGTTAATTATTTTTAATTCTTTGACCATATCGATTTTTGAAATTTTTCTCTTTTCTAAAAATTGAACTATAATAAAAATTATTAAACTTAAGCCTATAGCTCCAAGAAAACTTGTAAGAGGAATATTTATTTCTACATAAGCATCTAGTTTTGTTATGGCGAAGCGAGTCATTGACCTAATTAGAAAGTCCATGGCTGGAATCATTATAATTTCAAAGACTAGGAGAAGCAGGAAGATAGGACTTGTGTAAATCGCTGTAGTTTCTCCATTCCTTATTCCAAAGACCTTTAGGTAGGATATATTTGTCTTTGACTTATCTATGATTAGACTTGTGACCAAATAGGAAATGATAAGGTAAAAGATTAGGGTTATGACCAGGAGACTATCGAAGACCCCGCCAAAGGAATCAAGAAAATGGGTCATAAACTTATTCATTTCTTCCTTGTCAATTTCATTTACCAGGAGATTTTTGTCGATATTTAGTTTTTGGCAAGAGCCGTAGGCATTGAAATAATCCTTATCTTGGTCTAGGATTTTATTTATATTTTCCCTTTTACCGAGGATTTGAAATTGGTTGTTGGCCTTATCTATAGATTTTATCTTAAGTTTTATCTTGTCATAGTTGAAATTTTCTATGACTTCAAGATTATCGCCAACCTTTAACTTATAAACCTTAGCCAGACCATTTGAAATTATTACATCTTCCTTATCCAAATTTCTAATATCCAAATCTTTATACTTTGAATCGGCATCCACTCCTAGGCACTGGGTTTTTTTCATATTAAAATCTACCAAGTCAAAGCTAAGAATAGAAATTTTATCTGCTTTGATTTTAGGATCTGGAGCTTTCACTAGATAGGTGTGGTCATATTTCATTGAATCTTTTACCTTTTGTGCATAGTCTGTAAAAATTGGCTTGACTCCTAGAGAATAAATCAAAAGAATGTTGGCAAGGCCTATACCAAAAATTAGGCTGATAATATTGGCTCTATTGGCAAGGATGACTCTTAACCTAAATTTGTTAATAAAAGAAAATTTTTCTAGCCTTAGCCTTAACCTTGGTCTTGGTGATTTGAGTGTATTTCTTAAGAAGTCTATGGCCTTGTGGTTAAGAGCCTCACTTATTACAAGGAAATTTATTATCAAATAAATTAAAAGTGGGATTAGACTGGTTAAGATAAAGGACCTTAGGTTAAAAGAAACCACGAATTTTGGTAGGTCGTAGGACTTGTAGTAGAGCTTGGTGTAGGTCTGGTAAGCATAGGTGTAGGCTATGATATTGCCGATTAGGCAAGCGAGTAGGGTAATAAAAATAGGCATTAGCATATAAGATTTTCTTAGTTCACTTTTTTTGTAGCCTGAAGCCAGGAGGGTGCCGATAATTGGTGATTCTTCTTCAATCATACTTTTGACTTGGATGGCGCTGATAAAGGCAATAGCTATGACCAAGACAACCATAAGGGCTGTCATCATTGGCACATCCCCACCCATGTCTTCTATGAAATACTTTATGCACTGGTTGTCATATTTTAAGAGCGAATCTATGACCATATTTTTCTTGTTAACGATTTTAAGCAAGTCTTTTTGCTTGTCCCTAGCCTTTGATTTTGGCAAATCTTCCTTGTCTTTGTATGAATATTGGTAGGTGATTTGATCTGTTATATCTTTTAGCCTATCTTTTGCCACAAGACCAACACCAAAAAATCCAGTATCCATGACTAGGTCACTATTATTTTTAAGAAGGGTAGAATAGTCTGGGAGAGCGATTAGACCTACAATCTTATAATCTTTTCCTTCTAGGCTAAGTGAATCTCCAGTTTTTAAACTATTAGCCCTAGCGTAGTTTGCAGAAAGAGCGATTTCGCCCTTACTTTGGGCAAGTCTACCTTCAAGGATTGATGGAAGATTGATTTTTTCTCTATTTTCAAAGACTCTTAAGGTTTTATTATTTCCTGATTTTGCCTTTACATAAAAATTTTCGTATAAATTTATTTTTTTATTTTCTAAATCCTTAAAACTTTTCTCATATAATTTATCAAGGCAGGTAAAATTTCCGTCTTCAACCATGCCCTTGTCTATCAAGTCGTAATAAAGCTTTTTTGTAGAATCCTGGGCTGTAAAAAAAGATGAAGAAAAGATAATTATAAAGCAAAGGGCTATGAAAATTGGCAAGACCCTAGAAGGGTGAAAATAAACTTGCCTGTAGGCTCTCTTGTAAATTGGGTTTTTCATTACCAGGTCACATCCTTTGCTAGAATTTTCTCATCATTTTTGACATAGGATTTTACCTTACCATCGTGGACATTTAGGATATAATCGCACATCTTACTAATTTGGATGTTGTGGCTAGCTATAAGAATGGTAGCCTTATAGTCCTTGTTCATTTTTTCAAGCAAGTCTAGGACATCTTTAGCACTTTCATAGTCAAGGGCACCTGTTGGTTCGTCACAAATTAAAATTTCCGGCCTTTTGATAAGGGCTCTGGCAATTGAAGTTCGCTGGGCCTGACCACCTGAGACTTCATTTGGATACTTGTAAAGTTGGTCCTTAATCCCCAAATCTTCTACAAGTTTATTAATATCTAGGGGATTTTTTGCCAAATATTTTCCGACTTCTATATTTTCTAAAATGTTTAGGTCGCTGATTAGGTTATAAAACTGAAAAACAAAACCTAACTTATTTCTCCTGTAGGTTTCCAAGTCCTTTTTATTCATGCTGGCAAGGTTTTCCTCGCCAATATAAACTTCACCATTATCTATGCTTTCAATACCACCTATTATATTGAGTAGGGTGGATTTGCCAGACCCAGATGGTCCTAAAATACAGATAATCTTACCTTCTTCTATGTCAAGGTCAATATTTTTTAAAACTTCAATCTTAGCCTGGCCTTGACCGTAACTTTTACATAAATTTTTAATTTTGATCATAAAGGCTCCTTTGAAATTGATAATCTATATCATTATTATAGCACGATTGGAAATTGCCTACAATAGTTATGGACAGCTTTTGAAGAAAAAAATAGCTTTTAAAAAGCTAGAAAATCATTAGACCAAGCAAGAATAAAATTATTCTTTATAAAATGCTTGATTTTTTACTTTTCTAGCTTATCTTTCTATGTATGATATTTGTTTTTTGATGAATTTCCCGCAGGCATTAGCTATGGCGCTTGCTTTGTCGATTTTTATGAAGTTTGACCTGTAGATTTCCCTGGCATTTTCAACATGGTCGCCACTTATGATTGCAGCGATTTTTAGACCTTTTTTTCTAAGGACCTTGAGGTTTTTCTTGGCATCTTCAAGGCCAACCAAATCTAGGTAGGGCCTATTAAATTTAAGGCCGTCAGTAATTAGGGGCTTTAGGTCTTGGGGGTTGGCATCTGTGAGAATTAAGGCCAGGGTGTGTTTGATGTCCTTGTCTAAAATTGCCCTGTAGGCACGAAAGACAAGCCCGTCTCTGTTCCGGCCCATAGACTTGAAGCGAAATATTTTCTTTATTTCCGCATTTTCGTCGTAGTCTTTGAGGATAGTTAAAATTGTAAAATCGCCGACTGTCTGAAAAGAGATTACCCTAACTAAAATATTGTTGTTTTCAAGAGATTTAGCCAGGATATAGGCTTCTATGGCGACTTCTGATTCTCTATCAAGGAGGGAGGCTGATCCGTCAATCAAAAGGTCTACCTTCATTGATGGGTGAGTGACCAAGTTTTTCTTCTTAAAAATCTTTGCTCTGTCGGTAATCTCTGCCTTGTAGGCAAGATTGGAGACGAGTTTTCCTCTAGAAGAAATGTCTTCATCAAAAGATGAAGTGAGATTTAATTTGAGTTTTATTTCCTTGGATAATACTGATATGGCCCTTGTGTAGGCGGACTTATTTTCTTTAAATTTTAAAAGATGCCTTTCGATAGCTTTTTTATTGAGGTCTTGGTCGAGGTCCTTATCATTTTCTAAAATTCCCCTGGAGTAAAAAAGTCTAGATTTTTTGTGGCCGCCAGTGCAGAGATCTCTTTCAATTCCTAGCCTAATTTTTTCGTCAAAAATGGATTTACCAAAGGTTTTTTCTATGTAAGATAGTCTTTCCCTGCGTTTTTTGATTTTAAAATCTAGGATAAAACTTCCAATTCCTCTTGATTTTTGGTTTTTACCAGCAAAGTTTGCTGGCATATTTGACCTTTCAAGGCTAACCAAGCCTGCACTTTCAAAGAGGGAAAGATTTAAGGAAGGGAACTTTTGAAGGATATTATTTTCCCTATAGGCTAAATAGGTTTTAAAAAGATCTAGGACCCTTTTTTCTAAATTATTTTTGTCGGTATCCTCTGGAAGTTTTAGATTATTATAGAGTTTCAAATCTTTTTCGGAGATTTTCCCTGACTTTTTTCCAAGGATTTCCTTCATTCTAATTAACTCTAGCCTGTAAATTTGATTTTGCCTAAGGGCAAGATTTCTCCTTTGGAGGTCGTATTTGTCATCTAGGAACTTTTGGGCATAGGATTTTCTTAAAGATTTCAAAACTGGTCTTTTCTCGATTTCTTTTTTGTAGGCAAAGTCTTCTAGGACAAAGATTAAGGCGAGGTCGTACCTGTCACGCCTTGGGTTATAGGCCCAGGTATCAAATAGATTTTGAATTTCTTCTTGGCCCAGATATTTTATACTAAGGCCAATTATTAGATTGAGGTAAAAATCAGGATTGCCGTCGATATTTTCCCCTATAATAAAATTATCAAAGTCGTAACTTTCGGCCCCTGCCCACTGAATGTTATATATTCTATTTTCATTAATTTGATCTTTATTTCTAGTCATTTGTCATGTCTTTTTGGTAGATATTTTCTGGAAAACGTGCCCTTAACAAATCATAAACGAGGTCGGCCTCATAGTCATCGAAAATCTTATTTACAAGACAAAGTCTCATTGCTTCCTTAAATTCGAGGCCTTCCTTGATTAGGTCAAGGCCATCAAAAATCCCCCTAAGATCTGGGGCTGAGTCAGATATTTCGTGGGCAGCCGTCTTATCTTTTAGATCTTTGAAGAAGTTTGCTAAGTCAGAGATATAAGTTTCCTTAAGGTCTGGGTGGTGGGTTTTTATAAGGTATTTTAAATCATTATCTGAAATCCTAGGCATTTTGATAATGGCAAACCTAGATAAAAGGGCTTCGTTTAGGTCACGAGTGCCTTCGTATCCGTAGTTCATAGTCCCTATAAAGCGGGTGGCAGGGTGGACATTTATAAGTTTGTATCCCGGTACATCAATTCTCCTCCTGTAGTCAAGGACTGAATGGAGAACGGCCATGGCTTCGTTTTTTGCCATATTTATTTCGTCAAGGACAGCAAAGCCCCCATAACGACTGGCAAGAGAAATTGGGCCTTCTCTAAAAGTTACGTTGCCTGATTTTAGAGTGTCATCGCCTATTAGACTTGAGGCATCAACGCTTACATGGAAGGAAATATTCCACATAGGTCGGCCAAAAAGATAGGCCAAATTTTCTGCGAGGACATTTTTGCCGGTAGACTTATCTCCAACCAAAAGGATATTTTTGCCAGCAAGGATGGCGGCTATTGCCTCTTCTAAGATGGTATTACCCATGTATAAAAATTTGGGATTGGGAATCCTGTTTTCTAGGTCCTTGTCGAGAGGATATTTATTTTTGAATTCTTCGATTTTTTTATGAAAGTTTCTCATTTTATCGCTCGATTGTATTTATTTCGTTTTTTATATAAAACTTTTTGAATGATCCAAGGCCAAAAACTCCAATATCTAAAACATAATCATCATCTATAAAAGAAAATATATTTGGATTGACATAGATATCTACAAATTGGTCCTGGTATTTTTTGTAGTTTTCTTTATTGCCGACAAGCTTTGTGGATACATCAAAATCGACAGTCCCTATTGTGCAGCAAGCCTCCTTGCTATCAAGGTCTGGATGTATAAAAAGTTCTTTTATATTTTTTTTGTCTGCAAATCTTTTTGCTTTTTCATCTAAAAATATCTTCATAAGCCCTCCTTAGATTATTATATTAAAAAAAGGCGGCCTAAGCCACCTTTTTTAGGATAATTTAGTCTAAAATTATAGAGTCAATTCTAGATTTATTTTTCTTTCCACATCTAATTACAAATGCTGCATAGGCTATTGTTATAACAGCTGCTATAGGATAGGCAATTGTATAAGGTTGTCTAAATCCTAGTGGGTCAGCATTTATGATAAATGAAAATACTACAAAAGTGTAGAAGATACCAGGTATAAGTGTGATTAGATAGTTTTTGTTATTATACATCAAGTAAACACTTGCTACTGCTAGGGCAAATATAGCTACGAATTGGTTTGTAAAACCAAAGTATCTCCAAAGAATGTTAAATCCGTTTGGATTTGATTTTGCAAAGTATAGGATAGCTAGGGCTGGTACAAACAAGCAAGCAGCTAGTCCTGCTCTTTTTGATCCAGATTGTTGGTCTATGTTTAGCTCTTCTGCTACTATTAGTCTTAGAGACCTAAAGGCAGTATCACCAGAGGTGATTGGTAGAGCAATAACACCTATTACTGCTAGTAGACCACCGATATTACCCATGAAATATTTAGAAATATTTCCAACCATGATTGTACCTGGAGTATCTAGTGCAGCTTGTCCAGATGAGAATAAAACCATAGCACCTGCTGCCCAAATCATTGCTATAAAACCTTCTGTGATCATTGTAGAGTAGAAGGTTGCTCTTGCTTCTCTTTCGCTTTTTACAGTTCTAGAAACAAGGGTTACTTGTGAACCGTGGAAACCTGATAGGATACCGCAGGCAACAGTGATAAAGAATGTTGGTATAAATCTTTGTCCCTTTGGATGTTGGGCTAGTAGGCCTTGGCCTTCAAATGACATATGTCCGCCACCTCTTACAAAGATACCGATAAATACTCCTATAGCAGAGATTATTAGGAAAGCACCAAAGATTGGATAGATTTTTCCTATAATCTTATCAATAGGCATAACAGTTGATAAGATATAGTAAGCAAAAATTACAAGGTAGATTATCCAAACTACAGCACCCTCTGGGTCTTTGTTAAGGACGAATTTTGCAATCAAGTCGCCAGGTGTATAAACAAATACAACTCCTGTTAGGAGTAAAAGAATGGCGATAACCACATTGTAGAATTTTCTAGTATTTTCGCCTATGTACTTACCAACAAGTTTTGGTACTTGCCTACCGCCATTTCTCATAGAGATAAAACCTGTCATAAAGTCGTGGACAGCACCTGCAAACACGCATCCGATTGGGATAGCTAGAAATGCTATTGGTCCAAAAAGGATACCTTGGATAGGTCCTAAGATAGGGCCTGTACCTGCTATGTTTAGTAGGTTGATCAGCCAGTTTTTGGTCTTGCTCATAACAACAAAGTCAACACCATCGGCTTTTTTTACGGCTGGAGTTTCTCTATCGTCAGGTTCTAATTGACTTTCTACATATTTTGAATAGAAAAATCCGCCAGCAAATAAAATTATAAGTCCAATAATAAATAGTGTCATAATTACCTCCTTTATTTATTATCTTACTTATATTATAAAATAAAAAAGATTTAAATACAAGATCTAATTGTAAAATAGAGGATGGTAATGTTTTCATGATCTTTAACTATCTTTGATGTTTTTAAAAATAGATAAAGGATTAAAATGAATTAAAATATTTAACCATATATTGATATTAAAAGCAAGTGCAGTATAATAATTTGTGTAAGAGTGGGGCCAAATTCCACTTTTTTTTCATGTTAAGAGGAGGATAGGATGGATTTAACAGATAAGCTAAAAGAGATTTTTAATGATGATATTGAAAACTTGGGCTATGAACTTGTCGATATAGAATTTATAGGCCCTAAGGATGAAAAGAGACTTATATTTTATATTTACACTGAAAAGGGAGTTACAATAGATGATTGCGAAAAGGTAAGTACCTTCCTTGATGAAAAACTAGATGCGCTTGATTTGATAAGTTCTTCCTACTATTTAGAGGTATCCTCACAGGACTTGTCAAGACCGCTAAAAACTGATAGAGATATCGAAAGAAACAAAGATGAGTTACTAAAAGTAAAAGATAAAAATGGCAATGTTTTTTTTGGAAAGATCAAAGAAATAGAAAGCGACTATTTGGTATTTAGCCAAAAAGATGATAACGAAGAGAAGAAATTTAACAAGTCAGATATAAAAGAGATAAAAATAGAGATAGTTTTCTAGAAGGAGAAAGAATGAATAAAGACTTTATGCTGGCTCTTGATGAGCTTTGTAAGGATAAAAATGTAGACAAAGAGATTATCCTCGAAGCCCTTGAAAAAGCACTAATTAAAAGTTATCAAAAAAACTATGATAACCAAGAAAATGTTGATGTATCAATAGACCATGAGAGTGGCCAGATAGATGTATTTGCCCTAAAAGATGTGGTAGAAGAAGTGGAAGACAATATCAGTCAAATAAGTCTAAAAGAGGCCAAGGAAATAGATAAAAACCTAGAGATAGGTGATGTTTGTAGGATAAAATTGGTACCAAAAAACTTTGGTAGGGTTGCTGCTCAAACTGCTAGAAATATAGTTATCCAAAAAATAAGAGATGCTCAAAGAGAATCCTTGTTTGGTGATTATATAGATAGGGAAAATGAACTTATCACAGGACTTATCCAAAGGGTAGATAAATACAATGTCTATGTTAATTTAGACAAAATAGAAGGTATTGTTCCTCTAAAAGAGCAAGTTCCTACAGAAAAATACGAGCCAAATGATAGGATGAAGTTTTTGATAAAAGAGGTTAAAAACTCTGGCAAAGACCCACAGATCCTACTTTCTAGATCATCAGAAAACCTAGTGATAAGACTTTTTGAACTAGAAGTTCCAGAGATAACTGACGGTATAATAGAGATTTATTCTATAGCTAGGGAGGCTGGATCTAGAACAAAGATGGCAGTTTTTTCAAATGATGAGTCTATAGATGCAGTTGGGGCTTGTATAGGCTATAAGGGAGCCAGGGTCAACTCTATAGTTGATAGTCTCCAGGGAGAAAAAATTGATATAATAAATTATTCTAAAGACATAGAAACTTTTATATCAAATGCCCTATCTCCAGCTGATATAATAGAAGTTTTAGTCAATGAGAAAAATAAACAGTCCCTTGTTGTTGTAGAAGATGATCAACTATCTCTTGCCATAGGCAAGGAAGGTCAAAACGCTAGACTTGCAGCCAGACTTACTGGTTGGAAGATAGATATAAAATCAAAACTAGAATTCGATCAATTGGATAAAGAAAAAATCGATGAGATCCTAGGTCTAAACCAAGAAGAGGCAGATTTGTCAGATAAGTCAAAAGATGAAACTGCCAATACCTTGGATAGTCTTTTGAAAGAACTAGAAGCTGAGGATCCTTTTAAAAGTCAAGGATCTGAAGAAGATTTAGGAGACGAAGTTTTGACATCTGAGTCAGAAAGCGAAGACTTGGAAAGAGAAGAAGACCTAGAAGATGAAGAAAATTAGGCTTAGCATTAGCCTTTAGACTACTAAATATAGAGGTTAAAGATAATGAAAAAAGCTAGAAAAAACCCACAAAGAAAATGTATAGTTTGTGGAAAGCTAAGTGATAAAAAAGACCTTCTTAGGATTGTAAAAAACAAAGAAGAAGGGATCTTAATAGACGAAAGTGGAAAAGTAAACGGAAGAGGAGCCTATGTATGCAAAAACGAAGAGTGCATAAAGGGGCTTCGCAGAACTAATAAGCTAAATCAAGCCTTCAAAATGAAAATAGAAGATGATATTTATGAGGAGTTAGAAGCTTATGAAATAAAATGAGGTGATTAGATGGCTGACAAAATAAGAGTATATGAATTGGCAAAAGAAAATGGTATGGAATCAAAAGAGATCATAAAAATCCTAAATGAGGAGTTTGATCTAAATATCAAAAGCCATATGTCTATGATTAGCGGGGAAGATCGCAAATTAATAAATGAATACCTAGATGAATTAAAGGACGATTCTCCAAAAGAGGAAGAGAAAAAAGTCAAAACAAAAAAAACTGTAGAAAAGAAAAGGGAGAAGAAAATAAACCCTAAAAATATTTCTATGGATGAAAATGATGAAGAAACAGAAAAACCTGGTAAACGTAGAAAAAAGAAAAATAAGAAGAAAAAATCAAAAAGAATTAATAAAGTAGAGAATAATATGAAAGATAAAAAAGATTCAAGAATAGAAATACCAGAAACTGTAAATGTCAAGACTTTTGCGGACAAATTAGGAGAAAGTCCTAATGCAGTTATAGGCAAGCTTATAGGACTAGGCACAATGGCAGGTCTAAATGACCAGATAGATTTTGATACAGCAAATCTTGTAGCTATGGAGTTTAACAAAGAAATCTTCAAGGAAGAAGAATATGATGCCCTAGAGGAGCAATCATATGATCTTGACTACGAAGATAAAGAAGAAGATTTGATAGAAAGACCTCCAGTTGTTTCTGTAATGGGTCACGTTGACCATGGTAAAACATCAATCCTAGATGCAATCAGAAATACCTCTGTAACTAGGGGTGAAGCTGGTGGTATAACTCAACATATAGGTGCTTATACAGTAGATATAAACGGCAAAAGCATTTCATTTTTGGATACTCCAGGCCACGAAGCCTTTACAGAAATGAGGATGAGAGGAGCTCAATCAACAGATATTGCAATCCTTGTAGTAGCTGCAGATGATGGAGTTATGCCTCAAACTGTAGAAGCTATCAACCACGCCAAGGCTGCGGGTATTCCAATTGTTGTAGCCATAAATAAAATGGATAAGGAAACAGCAGACCCAAATAGGGTTATGCAAGGACTAATGGAGCATGGACTCGTACCAGAAGAATGGGGAGGAGATACAATCATGGTCCCTGTATCAGCTCACACAGGTGATGGTATAAAAGATCTTTTGGAAATGGTCCTTCTTGTAGCGGAAGTTAAAGAACTAAAGGCAAATCCAAATAGGGATGCTGTTGGAATTATAATAGAAGCCCAGCTAGATAAGTCTAGGGGAGCGGTAGCAACAGTTCTTGTACAAAAAGGAACCCTGCACGCAGGCGACTATGTAGTAACAGGATCTACATCTGGCAGGATCAGGGCCATGTTTAACTCAAAAGGTAAAAATATAAAAACAGCTGGACCATCTATACCAGCACAAATCCTAGGCCTATCAGAAGTAGCAGAAGCAGGGGATAAAATCTATGCTGTAAAAGATGAAAAACTTGCTAGGGCCTATGCAGACAGGGCAGCAGCGTTTAAACGTGAAGAAAGACTAATAGCAAAAGCTAATACAAACCTAGAGGATATGTACTCAGACATAGCCGAGGGTGAACTAAAAGAACTAAATATCATAGTAAAAACTGACGTAAAGGGAACAGTAGATGCTGTTAGCCAATCCTTAATCAAACTTTCAAACGAAGAAGTAAAAGTTTCTGTAATAGCAGGGGCAGTTGGTGGTATAACAGAATCTGATATCCTCCTTGCTCAAGCATCAAATGCTATAATCATTGGATTTAATGTAAGACCTACCCAAGGAGCTTTAGAAAGAGCCAAAGATAACAACGTAGAGATCAGAACCTACAGCGTAATCTATGAAGCAATCGAAGATGTATCAAAGGCAATAGTTGGTATGTTAGATCCTGAGTTTAAGGAAAATGTCCTAGGTAGGGCAGAAGTCAGAGATACTTTCAAAATTCCAGGAGCAGGTACAGTTGCAGGTGTTATGGTTACAAATGGTGTAGTAACCAGAAAATCAAAAATTAGACTCCTAAGAGATAACATAGTAGTCTTTGATGGAGAAATCTCATCAATGAAGAGATTTAAGGATGATGCCAGCAAACTACAAACCGGCTATGAGGGTGGTATAGGCCTAGAAAGATTTAACGACGTAAAAGTAGGCGATGTTATGGAAGCCTATGAAATGGTTGAAACAGAAAGAAGTTTATAGATGAATAATAAAAGAACTGCAAGGATATCATCTGAAGTCAAAAGGGAAATCTCTAAAATTTTAAGAGATGACCTTTCTGACCCAAGATTATCCACAGAATCTATGGTATCAATCACAGATGTAGAAGTCACCAATGACCTATCCTATGCTGATGTCTATGTATCAGTTCTGGGAGATCAAAAAAACAAGGATGATGCCATAGAGGCCTTCAATCAAGCAAAAGGCTATATAAAAGTCCTAATAGGCGAGAGAATGAGACTAAGATCTATGCCAGAATTTAGGTTCAAACTTGATGAGTCAATAGAACGTGGTGCCTATATAAACAAACTTATAGAAGAAACAATTGCAAAGGATAAAAAAGCCAATGAAAACAGAGAGAATTAGTCAAGAACATTTATATAAATTTATAAAAATGGTTGATAAGGCTGATACAATAGCCATTGCAAGCCATGTAAATCCAGATGGAGACAACTTAGGCTCATCCCTTGCTCTTAGAAAATCACTAGAAGACTATGGCAAAGATGTAGAAGTTATAGCCATAGATACAATAGATGATTACTTACAATTTTTGCCAGAGCTTGATAAATACAAAGAAGCCAGCAGAGACTCCTACGATCTTTTTATAATAGTAGACTGTTCAGAATTTGACAGGATAGGATCTGCTACAGAGCTTGCAAGAAATAGCAAAAAAACTATAGTTATTGACCACCATGTTGGTGGAAAGATAAACTGTGACCTAAATATGATTTATGACAAGGCTCCAGCAACTTGTGAGCTTGTATTTGAAATAATAGATAGGTTAGACTTGCCAATGGACAAGACAATCGCAAGTCTACTATATACCGGTCTCTGCACTGATACTGGTAGGTTTATGTATTCAAACATATCCCAATATACCTTTGATGTAGCAGGCAAAATCCTAGCCATGGGTATTGATTATGAATATATTTATAGAAACCTCTACCAATCCCAACCGGTAAAGGTAATGCAATTTCACAACGAAGTCATATCAAAGGCCAAATTTTTTGACAAAAAAGCCTTTGCTGTTGCAAGTAGGGACCTTGTAGAAAAATATGATGTTCAAATGGGCGATGCAGAAACCATAGTCAACAAACTTAGGGACCTAAAAGAAGTAGAAATCTCCATGATAGTAAAAGAATATGATGATGGAGAGTACAAGGTTTCAATGAGGTCTAAATTTGTAGATGTATCAAAAACAGCCAGAGACAATGGAGGCGGCGGCCATATATTGGCAAGTGGTTTTTCAATCTTTGATGAAAGCCTAGAAGCTGCTAGCCAAAAGGCCCTAGAAATCCTAAAAGAAATAGATGCCTAAGGGAATATTAGTAATAAATAAAGAAAAGGGCATATCATCAGCTAGGGTTGTAAGCCTAATCAGACGTGCCCTTGATATGAAAAAGGTTGGTCATACTGGGACCTTGGACCTAGAAGCAAGTGGCATTTTGCCAATTGTTGTAGGAAAGGCAACCAGAGTTTCTGATTATATGATGCAAAAGGATAAGACCTATGAAACAGAGATGATCCTAGGAGCCAGGACAGACACCCTAGATGCAGCTGGGTCTATCACTGAAAGAAGCGATAAGGTCGTATCAAAAGAAGAATTTATAAAAGTAATGGATTCTTTCAGGGGAGAGATAGAGCAAATCCCTCCCATGTACTCGGCCCTAAAAGTATCTGGCAAAAAGCTTTATGATCTGGCCAGAGAAGGTATAGAGATTGAAAGAAAAAAAAGAAAAGTTAAAATCTATGACATAGAGCTTTTGGATTTTGATTTTCCAAAGGCAAAAATATCTGTGACTTGCTCAAAAGGGACCTATATAAGGACCTTGGTTGATGACATAGGTCAAAAACTTGGGACTTTTGCCTATGTTGATGAGCTTGTTAGGACCAGGGTTGGAGATTTTGACATAAAAGATTCTATAGAAAGCCAGAATATATTGGATTTGGATAGGGACTATTTGATAGATAAACTCTACCCGATAGATTCTGTCTTAGATGGTTTTAAAGAGATAAGATTAGAAGGGGAATTTTTAGAAAATCTTATAAATGGTCAGATAGTAGAAATTGACGATTTTATTGACAAAGATCTAAGAGTCTACGCTGGAAGTGATTTTGTCGGTCTAGGAATTTCCTATAGAGAAAAAGAAAAAATATTTCTAAAAATGGAGAAAGTTTTTTATGAAAGAAATGATAAGAATATATGATTTAAATTTGGACCTACCTGACCTAGAAAAAAAGGTAGTGGCTTTGGGATATTTTGATGGAGTCCATTTGGGCCATCAAAAATTAATGAAAAGAAATATAGAATTATCAAAAAAATATAATTTTACTCCATCAGTCTTACTCTTTAAAGAAAATACCAAAAACAAGGTCAAGGATAATGACGCCTACCTATCAAGCCTAGAAGATAAGATCGAAATCCTCTCTGAGATGGGGATCAAAACATTTTGCCTTATAAATTTTGACAAGTCCTTTATGGAGCTTTCTCCAAGAGAATTTGTAGAAAAAATCATAGCAGAAAAACTCAATGCTAAAATCATAGTAGTAGGTAGTGACTACCGTTTTGGATACAAGGCAAGTGGTGATATAAAGTTATTAAAAGAATATGAAAAAATTTATTCATTTACAACAGACGTTGTAGATTTTGAGATGGAAGATGAAAAGGATAAAATTTCATCCAAACACCTCAGAAGCCTTGTAAAAGAAGGCGAGATTTCACAAGTAAATAAGTTTTTAGGTAGGTATTATAGGATAAAAGGTAAAGTTGTAGATGGCAAAAAAAGAGGCAGGACATTAAATTTCCCAACTGCCAACCTAGACCTATCCTATCCCTATGTCATACCAAGGGATGGGGTTTATCTTACAAGGGTAAGGATTGAAGATGAGTATTTCTATTCCCTTACAAACATAGGATCAAACCCAACTTTTGAAACAAGCCAAGATAAAAAAATAGAAACTTATATCTATGATTTTAATAGAAATATATATGGCGAACATATAGCAGTTGACTTTATAGAATTTTTTAGGCGTGATTATAAGTTTTCTAGTGCAGAAGAGCTTATCGAACAAATGGATAAGGACAAAAAAAGAGGCTTAGACTATATAAAAAATATTGAAAAATAGTTTACAAAGTAGATTTTGCAGGTATAATACACAAGGATAGCCATGCTAGGTATGTGAAACCTCGACTAGTACATGGTATGGCTGAATCAAATATTTGGAGGAAAAAATGAACAAAGAAGAAAAATTAGCAATAATCAAAGAATACCAATTAGATGAAAAAGACACTGGTTCACCAGAAGTACAAATCGCTATCCTATCAAAGAAGATAGCAAACCTAACAGAGCACTTAAAAGATAATAAAAAAGATCACTCTTCAAGACGTGGATTATACAAAATGATCAGACGTAGAAGAGGCATGCTTACTTATCTAAAGAACAATGACATTGATAGATATAGATCAATTGTCGAAAGACTTGGACTAAGAGGTTAATTATTGGCGGGGATTTCCCGCCTTATTTTATATTAGGAGAAATGATGGTAAAAAATTATAAGTATGTATCAAAAAATGGATATGAATTAGAGGTAACCATAGGCAAATTTGCAGAACAAGCTAATGGTGCTTGCCTTATACAAAGTGGCGATACTAGCCTTTTGGTAACTGCAGTTGCAAGTGAAAAACCAAGAGAAGGAATAGATTTCTTTCCACTAATTTGTGACTTCCAAGAAAAACTTTATGCAGTAGGCAAGATCCCTGGAGGATTTTTGAGGAGAGAAGGCAAGGCTAGCGATGAGGCAACCCTCATAGCTAGACAAATGGATAGACCCCTAAGACCACTTTTCCCAGAAAATTATTACAATGACGTACAAGTCATAGCTACAGTTTTATCTATGGACCATGACCATTTGCCAGACCCACTTACAACTATAGGTGCATCTATTGCCCTAGGTATATCTGATATACCATTTGACGGTCCTGTTGGAGCTTGTATGGTTGGCAAGGTTGATGGCAAACTTGTCATAAATCCAAGTGAAGAAGACAGAAATAACTCTAGCCTAGACCTAACAGTAGCAGGCAAAAAAGGCGCTATAAACATGGTAGAAGCTGGAGCAAATGAGCTTGATGAAAGCGAAATGCTTGAAGCTATGCTTCTTGCCCTAGATGAAATAGGAGATATTTCTGATTTTATCCAAGGCATTATTGATGAGATTGGCAAGGAGAAAAAAGAAGTTGAAGCGCACGAAGAAAGCGAGCTTGACAGACTGATAGCAGAAAATTTTGCTGACCAAATCAAAAACTCAATCAGAACAACTGACAAGACCGAAAGAGAAGAAAATATATTTAATATCGAAGAAGCTGCCAAAGAAAAATTCTTGGCTGATTTTGAAGGCTGTGAAGATGAAATCCACAGAAAAATCGACGATATTATGAAAAAAGAAGTCAGACGTATGATTTCTATAGACAAAATCAGACCAGATGGCAGAGATATGACAGAAATTAGACCTCTTTCTGCAGAAGCAGGACTTTTGCCAAGAGTTCATGGATCAGGTTTATTCCAAAGAGGACAAACCCAAGTCCTATCTGTAGTAACTCTAGGCTCACCTGCTGATAGCCAAATAATTGACGGTCTAAATGTAGAAGATGTCCAAAAAAGATATATGCACCAATATAACTTCCCACCATTCTGTGTTGGAGATGTTAGACCACTCAGAGGACCTGGCAGACGTGAAATAGGACACGGACACTTGGCTGAAAGAGCCCTAGTTCCAGTTTTGCCAG
Source organism: Anaerococcus mediterraneensis (assembly GCF_900128415.1). Lineage (NCBI taxonomy): Bacteria > Bacillati > Bacillota > Tissierellia > Tissierellales > Peptoniphilaceae > Anaerococcus > Anaerococcus mediterraneensis. Next base: position 1,774,954 of record NZ_LT635772.1, on the reverse strand, counting down.
ATGAGAGTGAATTCCCATATACAATCAGAGTTGTATCTGAAGTTTTATCTTCAAATGGTTCTAGCTCCCAAGCATCAATATGTGGTTCAACCCTTTCACTAATGGATGCAGGTGTACCAATTAAAAAACCAGTTGCTGGTATTGCAATGGGACTTATAAAAGAAGATGATTCTATATCAATCCTAACAGATATCCAAGGCTTAGAAGACCATCTAGGAGATATGGACTTCAAGGTAGCAGGTACTCGTGATGGTATCACAGCCCTACAAATGGATATGAAAATATCAGGTATAACAAAAGAAGTCCTAGAAGAGTCTTTAGCGGATGCGAAAGATGCTAGATTTAGAATACTAGATGTTATAGAATCAGCAATTGATAAACCAAGAGCAGAGCTATCAGAATACGCCCCAAGATTATATACTATAGATATAGATCCAGAAAAGGTGAGAGATGTCATAGGTTCTGGCGGCAAGACAATAAATAAAATCATCGATGCAACAGGTGTAAAAATCGAAACAGAAGATGACGGACATATCACAGTTGCAAGTGAAAATGGCGAAAGCGGCAAAAAAGCTATAGAGATGATAAGGGCAATTGTCACTGATCCAAAACCAGGCGATATCTATGAGGGCAAGGTAGTAAGGATAATGAACTTTGGTGCCTTTGTAGAAATAGCCATAGGCAAGGAAGGTCTCCTTCACATCAGCCAAATCGACCACCGCAGGGTAGAAAAGGTTGAAGATGAGCTAGCAGTTGGCGATACTGTTAGGGTCAAGGTGACAGAGATAGATAGGCAAGGAAGGATAAATCTTTCTAGAAAAGCCCTACTTGAAAAGCCAGAATCTCACAAATCTAATGATAAAAGAGAAGCTTGGCCAGTAGACGAGTCACCATATAGAAATAATAAATAAGACCTATAAATGTATCAAGGCATAAAACCTTGGTACATTTTTTGTCTAGAAAATATTATAAAATTGCTAGTCTTATTGAATTATAATATAATCATTGTGAGGTGTATATGACTAACAAAAACCAAGGGAGGATTAGAAAAAAGTCTAATACTAGGTCTCCCAACAAAACGAAACAGAAAAAAATTAGAGAAAAGAAATTTGATTTACAGACCTTTGCCATATCTATGATGGTTTTAAGCGTACTTATTTTTATTTTTATCCTATCATCTAATACGGGTATATTGGGTGATAAGCTTGGCATGGTTTTTGAAAAAATCTTTGGCAAATTATCATTGGCTTTCCCAGTGATCCTATTTGTGAGCTTTTTTATGGTTTATAAAGGAGTCTATAGGGCAAACATGGCGCCGATTTTTATGATTTATGGTATTTATATCTTGTCGCTTTGCCTTTTGTCAAAAGATTTTATTAGAAATGAACTTGCTTGGTCACTTGAGTATTCGGTTTTTAAGGGCAGGCTCGGTGGTGGCTGGATTGGTGGATTTTTTGGCTACTATATCCTAAATTTCATCGGTATTTTGGGGCTTTATATAGCCTATATGGTTTTGATTTTATCTTTGATAATCTATCTAAGTCCTTATTCATTCAAAGATTTTTTCTTAAAAATCAGGGACGGAATAGTAATTGTAGCCTTGTCTATAAAAAATATTTCTATCAAACTTTTTAGAAAAATAAAAACGAGATTAGAAGATAGAAAAGAAGAAAAAAGGACAGAGCCCAGAAAAAGACCAGAAAGAAAAAGAGAAAATAATGAGCCTATCATAAATACCGGACAAAAACAAAACTCAGAGCCAGTTAGAAAGGCTGTCAAAAAATCCAGGGCAAAAAGAAAAACAGAGCCAAGTCCTGATATTATAAATGACTACAAGGACAGAGAGAAAGACATTGCAGAGATGGAGAGGATGAGCAAAGAAGTCTATGGTTCATATTCCTATCCACCTATTGATATTTTAGAGGATGCAGAAATAGGAAATGGTATAGATAATAAAGAGATAAAGGAAAAAGCAGCCATTATCGAGGAAACCCTAGAATCTTTTGGCATAGAAGGCCAGATTGTCCAAATAGATGTAGGTCCGACTGTTACCTGCTATGAACTAAAACCCCAAAGAGGGGTCAAGGTTTCTAGGATAGTAAACTTAGCGGATGATCTTTCCCTAGCTCTAGCCACATCAGGTATTAGAATCCAGGCACCTATACCAGGTAAATCTCATGTAGGTATAGAGGTGGCCAATGAAACTAAGGAAATAGTAACCTTCAAGGAGATAATAGAATCAAGCAATTTTGCCAAATCCAAATATCAAATCCCTTTTGCTATGGGCAAATCTATTTCTGGCGATCCGATAGTATCAGCCATAGAAAAAATGCCACACCTTTTGGTATCAGGGGCTACAGGATCTGGTAAATCAGTTTGTATAAATACAATTATCATGTCGATCCTTTATAAACATTCTCCTGATGAGGTCAAGCTTTTGATGATTGACCCTAAGGTTGTTGAGCTATCCATTTATAATGGCATACCTCATTTGATAATGCCAGTTATTACCGATCCGAAAAAGGCAGCTTCATCTTTATTTTGGGCCATATCTGAAATGGAAAAAAGATATAAACTTTTTGAGCAAAACCATGTTAGAGATATAAAAGGCTACAAAAAAGCTGCACAAAATGATGAATCCATGGAAAATCTCCCTTATATAGTTGTCATAGTTGATGAGCTTAGCGATTTGATGATGACAGCAGCCAGTGAGGTAGAAGACTACATCACAAGGCTAGCACAAAAATCTAGGGCCTGTGGTATCCATCTGATAATAGCTACTCAAAGACCGACAGTAGATGTTATAACAGGTACAATAAAGGCAAATATACCATCAAGGATCTCTTTTGCTGTCACAAGTCAGATAGACTCTAGGACAATCCTAGATATGCAGGGAGCAGAAAAACTTTTGGGCAAGGGCGATATGCTCTATGCTTCAGCAGAATCTATGAAGCCAATCAGGATCCAAGGAGCTTTTGTATCAGATGAAGAGGTCTTTGATGTGGTAGATTATATCAAAAATAATTCTAAGGCAGAATATAACGAAGAAGCCATAGAAAAAGTTGAAGAGAAAATTACAAAAGAGCTTGATGATGAAGACGAGCTTTTAGATGAGGCTATAAAGCTGATAATAGAAGACCAAACTGCATCTGTATCCATGCTACAAAGAAGACTAAAAATCGGCTATGCTAGGGCTGGACGAATCATTGACCAGCTAGAGCAAAAGGGCCTTGTAGGTGGATATGAGGGTAGTAAACCAAGAAAAGTTTTGGTCGATAGGACTTATTTGGAGGATAATCAATGAATATAGCAAACAAAGTAACTATGATAAGATTAGTTTTGATACCAGTCTTTGTAGTATGTTTTTATATCTATGGGACTAGCTACAATATAGCAGCCATAGTATTTCTAGTTGCATCCCTTACAGATGCCCTAGATGGCTACTTAGCTAGGTCTAGAAATCTTGTCACAAACTTTGGCAAATTTGTAGACCCCCTAGTCGACAAGGTCTTAACTATAGCAGCTTTCATAGTTTTAGTAGAAGCAAAAGTCATACCAGCTTGGGCAGTTATTATAATAATTGCAAGAGAGTTGATCATAACAGGTTTTAGGACACTTGCTGCTGACATGGGCATAACCATAGCTGCAAGTGTTTGGGGCAAGGCTAAAACTATAAGTCAGATGGTATCCTTAGTCATGCTTTTATTAAATGTTTCTGTTCTCAACAAATTAGGTATTTATGTTTTCTACCTAGCTGTAATTCTTACAGTCCTATCAGGTTGGGATTATTTGGTCAAAAATAAAAAAGTCCTAGACCTAGAAAATATATAAGGCCCAATAAGAGGAGTTTAGATGGAAAGTAAAAAGAAAAATATAATACTGATAACAGAGTTTTTGCTTGTCATAATCCAAATTGTATCATCTATTATATTTAATAATATACACATGAGAACTATGACAGAAGGAGCGAAAATTATTATAAATAAGTATAATTTTTTATCCTCAATGACCTGGGGCAATGGAAATTATTTCCCAATACTTTTTGTCATAAGCCTCATCCTAGCAGGGATAATTATACTTTTAGAGCTTTTAAAAAATGAGGATAAAGAAGCAAAACGCAGCCTAAATATAGTACTAGTTGGTGGGATCTTGTTTATTTTGATACCCACAGCACTCAGCATGCAGCTGATGAACCTAGGACTAGCTGCTATGCTAATCTGCCAGCTGATATTGCTTTTGCTAAACTTATTAAAAGTTAATATATGAGATATTTCTTTAATAAAATTTAAAATAATATATAATAATAGTAAAAGATATGTGATTATTACTTATAAGGAGACATTATGGATAAAGAAAGACAAAAGGCCTTAGATCAGGCCTTTAAACAGATAGAAAAAAAATACGGTAAGGGATCTATAATGAAAATGGGAGAAGCCCCAAGGGTAGCGATTGATGCTATACCAACAGGAGCTGTAAACCTAGATATAGCTTTGGGTATCGGTGGTATCCCAAGAGGCAGGGTTATAGAAATCTATGGACCAGAATCATCTGGTAAGACAACACTAGCCCTACACATAATAGCAGAAGCTCAAAAGCTAGGCGATATGTGTGCCTTTGTCGATGCAGAGCACGCACTAGATGCTGAATATGCAGAAAATCTCGGGGTAAATGTTGATGAGCTAATCCTTTCTCAACCAGATACTGGTGAGGCAGGACTTGATATAGCTGAAAGCCTTGTAAGGTCAAATGCAGTTGGTCTTATTGTTATAGACTCAGTTGCAGCCCTTGTGCCAAAGGCAGAAATCGAAGGAGAGATGGGAGATAGCCATATGGGTCTACAGGCTAGACTTATGAGTCAGGCCCTCAGAAGGCTAACAGGTATCATCTCAAAATCAAACACAACAGTTATATTTATCAACCAACTTAGGGAGAAAATCGGTGTTATGTTTGGAAACCCAGAGACAACAACAGGTGGCCGTGCCCTAAAATTCTATTCATCAGTCAGGATGGATATCAGAAGGATAAAAACAATCACCGAGGGAGAGGACTCAATAGGTTCTAGAACCAGGGTCAAAATTGTAAAAAACAAGGTAGCTCCACCATTTAAGATTGTAGAATTTGACATCATGTATGGCAAGGGAATTTCAAAAACTGGTGTCCTCCTAGATACAGCAGTAGACCTAGATATAATAGAAAAGGCTGGATCTTGGTATTCATACGGTGAGGAAAAACTTGGTCAAGGCCGTGAAAAAGTCAAAGATATGCTAGATGAAAATCCAGAATTAGCAAAAGAAATTGACGAAAAAGTCAGAAAGGCCTTCAAAGATGACCTTGCAAAGAAAATGGGCAAGGAAGTCGAAGAAGATCCAGGCGAAAGCAAACAAGAATCATTGTTAGATGAATAATGAAAAGACCATGCAAAACCATGGTCTTTTTTGTATCTATTTTTAGAAATCCTATAAAAAACTTAGCTGGTCTATATTTTTCTCACTGAGGTTTGATAGGGAGATACCGATTAGCCTTATCTCTTCGCCTTTAAAGGTCTGGTCAAAAAGCATGACGGCTTCTCTATAGATGTCTTCTTTTTTATAAACTGGTTCTTGGAGGGTAATAGATCTGTTTTTGTTTTTGAATTCTGCATTTTTTAGTTTTATAGAAAGGGTTTTGCCCTGGATTTCTTTTTTTACCATCTCAGCTTCTATGAGTTCTGAAATTTTTCTTAGGTAAGATTTTAAAATATCAGGATCTGATGTGTTTTCTCTAAAGGTGCGTTCCTTGCCAATAGATTTTCTATCCCTAGTAGGATTTACAGGCCTTGGATCTATCCCTCTTATAACCCCATAAACATAGGATCCATTTTTGCCAAAAAGTTCCTCTAAAAAGTTTAGGTCTAGTTTTAGCAGATCAGCTACCTTGTAAATACCTATATCATTTAGTTTTTTTGTACTTTTTTTGCCTATGCCGTGGACCTTGCCCACTGGTAAATCTGGTAGGATTTGACCTACATCTTCATGGCCTATGTATTTGATACCGAAGGGTTTATTCCAGTCGCTAGCTAGTTTTGCCAGAAATTTATTATAGGAAATACCGATAGAGATTGGTATCTGAGTCTTATCTAAAATTTCCTTTTGGAGATTCTTTGCAAAATCGATTGGATCATCAAGGTCAATTTGTATGTAGGCCTCATCGATAGAAACCTGTTCAAAAAGATGGGCATATTTTTTTATAATGGCAAAGACTTCTTTGGATTTTTCTCTATAATAGGGATGGTCAACCCCAACCATAAATAGGTCTGGGCATAAACTTTTGGCCATAAAAACAGGCATAGCAGAATGGATCCCAAATTTTCTAGCCTTGTAGTTGGCAGTTGTTATTATGGATTTATTAGAAAGACCACCCACAGCCATAGGTATATTTTTTAATTTTGGATTTCTAATTTCTTCGCAGGATGCATAAAAAGCGTCACAGTCGATATGGATAATATATTTCATAATAAAACTATACTGATCTCTTTGGTTTTTGCCTAAAATTGAATAAGGATTTAAAAAAAGTAAAGTTAAGGTATGAGAGTAGATAAATTTTTAAAAAATTCAAGGATAATTAAAAGACGACAGGTAGCAAAAGAAGCCTGTGAAAATGAAAGAGTAAAGATAAATGATAAAATCGCCAAGGCAGGTAGTATTGTAAGTCCTGGTGATATCATAGAAGTAAGCTTTGGCAGATCAACCCTCAAGGTCAGAGTTACAGACCTTATTGACGGGGCCAAAAAAAATGATGCTGATGCAATGTATGAGGTTATAGATGGCTAGAAACAACAGACAGGCTAGGAGAGACTCCTATCTAAGAAATAGGGGTGCAAAAAATAAAAGATTTTTACTAGGAGCCTTTTTTGTCTTAGTCCTGGCAATAATTGGCTTTCTTATCCTAAATTCTATGATGGATAGGGATAGGGCGCAGATAGATAAGGATATAGTATCTGGCAGGAAAAAGCTTGAGGAAGTCACAAAAGAAATCGAAGAGCTCAAAGAAGACTACGAGATGAGAAACACTGATGAGTTTAAGGAAAAAATGGCCAAAGAAAAACTTGGTATGGTCAAAAAAGGCCAAGAAGAAAACCAAGTGGTAAAACCTCCTGATGGCAACCAGGCAAACCCTGCGGAAAACCAAACAAATGACCAAAATCAAAACACAGACAGTCAAGGCACAGAAACAAATGAACAAGCACCTGTAAATCAAGACCAAAACCAAGAAGTAAAGACAAATGAAAACAATTGAAGATAGGATATTTAAAACTATAAAAGTCCAGGACCTTATAGCTAGAGGAGATACTATTATCATTGGAGCTAGCGGGGGTCCTGATAGTCAGTTTTTAATCTACATCCTAAATAAATTTAAAGAAGAGATGGGCTTTGATATAGTTTTGGCCCATCTTAATCATCTCCACAGAAAAGAAGCTATAAATGACGAGAACCTAGTTATAGAAACTGCAAAAAAATTGGGGCTTCCTTATTTTATAGAAAGAAAATCTATGGATGATTATGCCAAAAAATTAAAAATCTCATCAGAAGATGCAGGTAGAAAATTAAGGTATGATTTTTTTGCAAGCCTTGCCAAGGATTATAAAAATCCCAAAATAGGAGTTGCCCACAACAAGGACGACCAGGCAGAAACAGTCCTCATGAGGATCATAAGAGGGACAGGCCTAGATGGTCTTAGGGCTATGGATTATAAAAATAATAATATAATTAGGCCAATTCTTGATATAAAAAAATCCCAAATAATTGACTACCTAGAGGGAGAAAAAATCCCCTATGCTCTTGATAAAACAAATTTTGAAACCGACTATACTAGAAATAAAATAAGGCTGGATATAATCCCGCAAATCGAAAAAATAAATCCAAATTTTATAGATAGCCTTGTAAGTCTTTCCCTAATAGCAAAAGATGACTTATCGATCCTAGATAAAAATGTAGAAGAGACTTATAAAAAGCTTGCAAAAATAAAGAAAAATAAAGTTTACCTAATAAAAGAAGATTTTGACAATATAGATGATGCTTTGGCAAAAAGGATCATAAGAAGGGCCATCTACGATATAAAAGGTCATATAAAAAATTTCTCTAAAGAAAACATAGATACTTTTTTATCTATAAAAGATTTGGATAATGGCAAGTTTATAGTAAAAGATGACTTGGTATTAAGAAAATCTTATGATTACTATATATTAGAACTGGCAAGTGATGAGAAAAAAATAGAAAAAGTCTACGAACTAGGTGAAGACTCTACTATCAATTTTGATGGAATAATGATAAAATCAAGTATAATTGATAGTAGGACCTATAAAAAAGATAAGAATACAGGATATTTTGATTATGATTTATTAAAATTCCCCCTAAGGGTCAGGACAAGGAGACCCGGGGATCATTTTGTGCCTTTATCTAGAACTAGTGAAAAAAAGGTCAAAGATTTTTTTATAGATCAAAAAATAGATAGGAAAAAACGAGATCAGATCCCTATTATCCTATCAGATGATCAAATAATCTGGCTAGCAGGTCTTAGGATAAGTGATTCTTTCAAGGTTACAGAAAGAAGCAAAAAAATACTTAAAATTGAGGTTTATGATGAAAATTGATAGCAATGAACTTATAGAAAAAGTTTTGATTGATGAAGAAAGCTTGAATAAGAAGATAAAATCTTTGGCAAGGACCCTAAATGAATACTATGCCGACAAGGAAGAGCTAATCCTAGTTTGCATACTCAAAGGATCAGTTATCTTTATGAGTGAGCTTGCCAAACACCTAAATGTCAAATGCAAGCTTGAGTTTATGTCAGTTTCTTCTTATGAGTCAAACACTTACTCATCAGGCAATGTCAAAATCCTTATGGATTTGGATATGGATGTCAAGGGCAAAGAAGTCCTAATAGTAGAAGACATCATTGACACAGGCTATACCCTAAAGAAAATAAAAGAAAATATGCAAAAAAGAGAAGCAAATGACGTTAAAATCATAACCTTGTTAGACAAACCAGAAAGAAGAGAAGTAGAGATCAAGCCAGATTGGACAGGTTTTAAAATACCTAACGAATATGTAGTAGGTTTTGGTTTAGACTATGACCAGCTATATAGAAACTTGCCATATATTGGTGTTGTCAAAAGATCAGTCTATGAGGATATAGAAGATATTAAATAGGTCTTTAGGACCTATTTTTTATGATAAGAAAATTTAGGAGGATTTATGAAAAATTTTGATATGATAATTATTGCTATGTATGCTCTTATAACAGCATTTTTTATTTATAGGGTATTCAAACAGCAAAGAGCAAAGGCAGCTATGAAAGATGATGTAGTCACATTCAAAAGACCAATTTCGAGTTTGGAATGGATTTTATTTGGAATTTTATTAGCTACAGGTGGTGTCAATTTATACCAAGGCATAGCCCTTAAAAACAAAGTCACAATTATAACAGCAGCTGTTATGATTTTATTGTCTGTTGTATTTATCATTTATACAACCACAAAACTTCAGATCTCATCAGAGGGCATGCTTGTAAGCAGCGGCTTTGTAGCCTTTAAAGACCTCAAAAAATGGGGCTTTGATTCTAATGTTGGTGAACTTGTGATGGCAGTCAAAAGAGACAGGGAAACAACTAGGGAAACAGTCAAAGTGAGAAAAGAAGATATAGATGAAATAAATAGGCTTATAAGAAAATATAAATTGGGCAAATAAGCTTGAAAATAAGCCCGGCAAACCGTATCATATTAGAGTTAAATCAAGCAAAGGATGTATAATATGTTACTGGTTATAGATATAGGAAATACAAACACCGTTATAGGTGTATATGATGATGAAAATTTAAAAGCTAGATTTAGAGTGGCAACTGACCTGTCAATGACAAGTGATCAATTAGTTGCTACTTTATTTAATATGTTTATGATTCATTCATACGATATAAGCCAAATCAATGATACTATAATATCATGTGTAGTACCTGATGTTTTGTACAACTGGCAGTCTGCAAATAGAAAACTATTTTGCAAGGAAGCCTATGTTGTAGATTATAAGACTGATACAGGTATAAAATTAGACTACGATAATCCAGCAGAAATCGGTGCTGATAGGATAGTAGATGTTCTTGCAGCCTATGAAAAATATGGTGGTCCATCCATAGTTGTGGATATGGGTACAGCTATAACCCTAGATGTAGTCACAGCTGATGGTGTTTACCTGGGTGGGGCCATAGCTCCTGGTATAAAGATTGCCCAAGATGGACTTTTTGGCAAAACTGCAAAGCTACCAAAAATTGAGTTGATGCAGCCAGAGACAACTATCAATAAAAATACTTCAGATGCCATAAATGCTGGTATAGTTGTTGGCTATATCGGTATGATAGATAAGCTCATAGACTCTATAAAAGATGAAATGGTTGAGATTTTATCTATAAATAGAGATGATATAGATGTAATAGCAACTGGAGGATTTTCTGAGCTCATTTCCCAATCTAGCAAATATATAAATACCATAGAACCAGACCTCATGCTCGAGGGACTTAGGATGATCTATGACAGAAATACTAAAAAATAAAAGCATAAGTCTAGCTCCCCTAGCTGGAGTTACAGATGCTGCTTTTAGGATAGTTTGCCAAAAAAATGGATGTGATAAAGCTTTTACAGAAATGGTATCAGTAAATGCCCTAGCCTATGATAATAGGGCTAGCCAAGATATACTTTTAATATCAGATTTAGAAAAAAATACCAATGTACAGATTTTTGGTTCTGATATAGACAAGATAAAAAAAGTTGTAGAAGAAAAAATAAATCCTATAGAAAATATAAAAGAAATTTCATTTAATATGGGCTGTCCAGCGCCAAAAATATTCAATAATGGTGAAGGATCAGCCCTTCTAAAAGATCCAAATAAAGTTTATAAGATAACTAAAGCCCTAAAAGATTCTACAGACAAGGTCATAAATATCAAATACCGCCTGGGTGTAGATGATGAGTCCATAAACTATATAGAAAATGGACTAGCTATGGAGGATGCTGGAGCAGATTATGTGATCCTCCATGCCAGAACTAGAAAACAGATGTATTCTGGCAAGGCAGATTGGCAGGCTATAAAAAAACTAAAAGAATCCCTAACAATACCAGTAATAGCAAATGGTGATGTTTTTAGTGTAGAAGATTTTATAAATATCATAGAAACTACAAAGGCAGATGGGGTCATGATAGCAAGAGGCGCTATGGGAAATCCCTTTATTTTTAGATATATAAAAGAATATCTGAAAACAGGAACCTATCAAAAAGTTGGTTTTGATGATATAATTAATCAAATAAAAGACCACTATGACCTGGCACTTTCCTTTAAGGATGAAAGGCTTGTAGTAAACCAAATGCGCAAGCATGTTGGTTGGTATATAAAAGGCCTATATATGTCAAGTGAATACAGGGATAGGGTCAACAAAATAAGCACTTCAAAAGAGATTTTTGATCTCTTAGAAGAATATAAAAAAGTTTTAGGTGATAATAATGACTGAGAAAAAAGAAGTAATATTAAGTAAAGAGTATTTAGAAAAACTAGAAGACGAACTAGAATATTTAAAAACCAAAAAACGTCCAGAGATTGCAGAAAAAATCAAGATAGCTAGAAGCTTTGGTGACCTTTCAGAAAATGCTGACTATGACGAAGCAAAAAATGAGCAAGGTGAAATAGAATCAAGAATAGCCAAAGTAGAAGACATGATCAGAAATGCAAAAACTATCGAAGTAAAAGCAAACTCTGATGTAGTAGGAGTAGGCAATACTGTCACACTTTATGATGAAGAGTTTGACGAAGACATAGACTATAAGATAGTAGGAACCGCTGAGTCCAACCCACTTGAAGGCTTTATTTCAAACGAGTCACCAGTAGGATCAGCTGTCATAGGTCACAAAGTTGGCGATAGGGTAGAAGTAGAAGCTCCAAATGGCAAGATGTATTTTGTAATAAAAGGTATCAAATAAGGAGAGAAAATGGCTGATAACACACAAGATTTAAATGAGATGCTCAAAGTTAGAAGAGAAAAACTTCATGAGCTAAAAGAAGAAGGAAAAGATCCTCATCATATAGTTAATTTTAAAGATAGGACTGATTCAAAAACAATCAAAGATAACTTTGACCAATACGAAGACAAAACTGTAAGAGTTGCAGGTAGGATCCTTGCAAAAAGGGGTCACGGCAACATGAGTTTTATGGACCTACAAGATGAAAATGGCAGGATCCAGATTGTAAACCGCAAAAATGTTATCGGCGATGAATTTAAATATGTAAAAAAATATGATATAGGTGATATAGTCGGAGTCGAAGGTAGGGTCTTTAAAACCAACCAAGGAGAAATCTCAATTGAGGTTGTAAAGTCAGACCTTCTAACCAAATCATTGCAAATATTACCAGAAAAATGGCACGGTCTAAAAGATCCAGACCTTAGATATAGACAAAGATATATCGATTTGATCGTAAATCCAGAAGTCAAAGACGTATTTGTCCAAAGATCAAAAATCATCTCTGCAATAAGAGAATTCTTGGATAATAAGGGCTTTTTAGAAGTAGAAACACCAATCCTAAACACTATAGCAGGTGGAGCTACAGCTAGACCTTTTATCACCCACCACAACACCCTAGACATAGATATGTACCTAAGGATTGCCAATGAGCTTTACCTAAAAAGACTAATCGTAGGTGGATTTGATAGGGTATATGAGATAGGCAGGATGTTTAGAAACGAAGGCATGGATGCAACTCACAACCCAGAATACACCGCAATGGAGCTATACCAAGCCTATGGCGACTATGAAGACATGATGGAAATCACAGAATCCATGGTCGAATATGTAGCAAAAAAAGTAAAGGGTACAACAAAAGTAGAATTTGATGGTCAGGAAATTGAGCTAAAGGCTCCATGGAAGAGAATTCCTATGATTGAAGCTGTAAAGGAATACTCCGGTGTTGACTTTAACGAAATTAAAACCGACGAAGAAGCGAAAGCTATCGCTAAGGAAAAGGGTGTTGAAGTTAAGGAAACAAGGGGCGAAATTATAGCAGAATTCTTCGACGCTTTCGTAGAAGAAAACCTAATCCAACCAACCTTCATCACAGATTATCCAGTAGAAATATCTCCACTTGCAAAGAGAAAAAATGATGACAGGTCCCTAACATACAGGTTTGAAGCCTTTGTCTCTGGAGCAGAAATAGGCAATGCCTTCTCAGAGCTAAATGATGCAGAAGACCAAAAAGAGAGATTTTTAGACCAAGTTAGAAAAAGAGAAGCAGGCGATGACGAAGCCCAAATGATGGACTACGACTTTGTAAATGCCCTAGAAGTAGGTCTACCTCCAACAGGTGGACTTGGTATAGGTATCGATAGACTAATTATGATCCTAACAGGTCAACACTCAATCAGAGACGTACTATTATTCCCAACAATGAAGCCAATAGGCTTAGAAAAGGCAGAAAATGGGGGTTTGTCAAAAGAAACTTACGAAACTTACGACAAACTTACGACAGAAGAAATTGACCTTTCAAAAGTGAAAGTTGAACCATTATTTGAAGATATGGTAGACTTTGAAACTTTCTCAAAATCTGATTTTAGAGTTGTAAAGGTTAAAAACTGCGAAGAAGTTCCTAAGTCAAAAAAACTTTTGAAATTTACATTAGATGATGGTTCTGAAAAAGAAAGAGTTATTTTATCTGGTATTAAGGAATATTACAGCGCAGAGAGCTTAATTGGAAAGACACTACTTGCAATTTGTAATCTTCCTCCTCGTAAGATGATGGGAATCGACTCAGAAGGTATGATTATATCTGCAATTTGTGAGTATGACGGTGAAGAAAAACTTAACTTAATAATGCTGGATGATAATATTCCAGCAGGATCAAAATTATATTAAAGGACACGCTAATTATGAAACTGGGGTTTGTTATGAATCCCAGTTTAATTTTTAGGAGTATGTATGAGATGGATAATTAGAATAATTTTATTACCGATAAGATTAGTGTTGAGTTTGCTCATAGCTTTTTTAACCTTCATATTAAGTTTGAGCACTGCGTTGTTAAGCGTAGTTTCTACTTTGATTTTTATAATTGGAATAGCTAGCATTTTTCAAGGAGACAAGCAAATTGTAATTGAAGCACTAATATTAGCATTTTTATTTAGTCCATTTGGATTATCTAAATTAGGTATATATGTTATTGGATTATTAGAATTATTAAACTATACAATAAAATCAATTTGAAGAAAAATAAATATAAGACAACCGTAGACGATAGAAAGCAATAATTCTGTCGTCTTTTTTTATTTTAAAGAGAGGAGGTAGGAATGAATTTTGATTATTTTTATAATAGGCAATCTGAGATGTATAACTTCATTAGGTTACCTATGGTATTAATGGAAGATGAGATTTTTGAGAGAATTTCTATTGAAGCTAAAGTTTTGTATTCATATATGCTTAATCGAATGGGTCTTTCATATAAAAATGGCTGGATAGATGAAGATGGAAAAGTTTTTATTTACTACACAATTGAAAGTATAAAAGATCAATTTAATTGTGCAAGTGAAAAAGCAAATAAATTAATTGCTGAACTTGATATTAAATCAGGAATAGGACTGATTGAAAAGAAAAGACAAGGACTTGGAAAGCCGAATAGAATCTATGTTAAAGACTTTATGAGCATATTTACTAATATGGAATTAAAAAATCCAGAAGTTCGAAAAACAAAATTCCAGAAGTTCGATAATCGAAATTCAAGAGATTCGAATATCGAAAGTCAAGATTTTCGAAAATCGGAAGGTAACTATAACAATATTAATAATAATGAGTTAAGAAAGAATGATTTTAGTAAGGGACAAAAGCCTTATGGAATATATAAAAACATATTTTTGACTGATGAAGAATACAAGGACTTAACAAATGAGTTAGGAAGTAGAATTAATGAATACATTGATAGATTGTCGTCATATATGAAAGCAAATAACAGAGAGTATCAAGATCACAAGGCAACGATAATCAATTGGTATCTTAATGATCAGGCAAAAAACATTAATGACAATGCAACAAGAAAGATGAATTACGATATAGGAGAGAGTTTATGAAGAACTTAAAAGATTTTGTATTAAGAGAAAATGATATTGAAAGAAATGGACATATTTATTGCAAGGTCTGTGGTAAAAGAGTCGATGGAGAATTACTTGACCTTGGATTTACAAAGTTTATTCCAAGAATTAAATGTGAATGTGAAATAAAAATAGATAAGGAAAATGCAGAAAGAGAAATATTAACGAGAATATCATCGCTAAAAAGAGATTGTTTTTCATCGCCAAACCAACACCAATATACTTTTGAGAGATTCTTAAATGAAAAAGGTCAAGCTTACAAGGTTGCTTACAATTACGCCAAAAATTTTGAACAAATGAAGGAAGACAATGTTGGACTTTTATTTTATGGAGATGTTGGCAGTGGAAAGACTTATCTTGCTTGTTCTATTGCAAATGAATTAATTGAAAGAGAACAAGTTAAAGTTAAGATTATGAATTTATCTCAGGTTATAAATCAAATACAAAAATCAGCATTTAAGCTGGATTCAAATGAAATTATAAATAACCTCTCTAATATTCCTTTGTTAATATTAGATGATCTTGGAATTGAGAGGGATACATCTTATGCAAGAGAACAAGTATATAACATTATAAACTCAAGATACTTAAAGGGTAGGCCGACAATAATTACTACAAACTTATCATTGGAAATTATTCAAAATCCTAATATTGAACTTGAGTATCAGAGGATATATTCAAGAATACTTGAAATGACAATACCAGTTAAAGTTACGGGAGAAGATTTTAGAAGAAAAATCCATCAAGAGAAGTTAAGAAAATACAAAGAGCTACTTTTATATGGAGGTGGAATAGATGATTAATGAAGAAGTATCCAGGTCAAGTCTTAATCTTGAAGTAAGACTTGCAAAAGCAACAAGTAAAGCAATTCTTGATGCCTTAAAGAAAGTACACAAGCAAATAGAAGAACAAGGAGGTTTGAAAAATGTAATAAAAAATAACGGAGAAGAGGTAAAACTAAAAGATATGGTTAAAAAGGGACAGTTAGAAGAAATTAATCTAAAAGATCCTGAGTTAAAAGAATTAAAGAAAATTTTAAATAAACACGGAGTGAAGTTTTCTGTTATGAAAGATAAGGAAACTGGTAACCAATCTGTGTTTTTTCAATCTAAGGATATAAAGGTAATGGAACACGCCTTTAAAAAAGCAGTTAAGGCTTCTGAAAGAAAGGCCGATAGAAAAGATTCAATAACGAGGACTATAAATAAGTTTAAAGATATGGCTAAGGACACCATTAGCAAAGATAAAGTTAAAAATAAACATAAGGAGCAAAGCTTATGATAAGTAATTTAAAAACATTTGAAAATAAGAATTTTGGGAAACTCACTGTTATAGAAAAAGACGGTGAGTTTTTCTTTATAGCTAATGAAGTAGCAACTATGTTGGGATATATTAATCCAAGAAAAGCTGTTTATGACCATGTAGATGAAGAAGATAAGGGTGTAACGAAATGGAACACCCCTGGAGGAATACAGAATATTTCAATAATTAATGAGTCAGGATTGTATTCACTTATCCTCTCATCAAAACTACCACAAGCAAAAATATTCAAAGCTTGGGTAACTAGAGAAGTATTACCAAGTATTAGAAAAAATGGAGGATATATAGCTGGTCAAGAAAAGAAAACTAACGAAGAGCTACTTGCAGATGCAATTCTTGTAGCCAATAGAATTATTGCCGAGAGAGAAGAAGAAATTGACGAATTAAGACCAAAGGCAGACTATTATGACAAATTAGTAGACTATAATCTACTTACAAACTTTAGAAACACTGCTAAAGAGTTAGGAATACCACAAAATCAGTTTATAAGTTTTTTAATGGATAAGGGATTAATTTATAGAGATAAGAAAAAGAAACTCTTACCTTATGCAGATAAGAATAAGGGATACTTTGAAGTAAAAGAATGGGTTGATCCACTAGGTACACTTGTAGGCATACAAACATTTATAACACCAAAGGGAAGACACTACCTACTAATTTTATTAGATAGTGAAGGTTTCTACGATGAATAAGATATTAGAAGCCATTCTTTCTGATATTAAAAACTTAATTAAAATAGACAACCCAAAGAAATTTATATTTTCAAATATCCCTTATCTATCCTTTTTCTACATTGGAAATATCTTTTCTAAGCACATCAATTCTTATGTTGGAGGAGATATTATTGATAGAATAATGGTGGGAATTTCTGATGTAGGAACTTTATCTTATATACCAAGCCTTAATCCAAGGGACTTGTTAGTAGGTATTTCAGTTGCTGGTCTTGTTAAGCTAATTGTTTACAGTAAAGGTAAAAATAAAAAGAAATATAGGCAAGGTAAGGAGTATGGATCTGCAAGATGGGTTGCATAATATTAACTGAACAGGAGTGATATATAGACACGAGAAAAGGAGGATAATGCCATGATAGAATATCACAATAAAATTACAGCACTATACTCCCGCCTTTCAGTTGGTGATGAAGATAGAGACGGTGGCGAGAGTAATAGTATTGTAAATCAAAAAGCCTTTTTAGAAAGGTATGCAAGAGAAAAAAAGCTGATAAACATTCGCCACTATATCGACGATGACGAAAGCGGTAGGTTCTTTGACCGTTCAGCCTATACACAGATGATAAGCGATGTAGAGCAAGGCAAAATAGGAATTGTCATCATGAAAGATATGACAAGATGGGGAAGAGATTATCTCCAAGTAGGAAATGCGATGGAGATATTTAGAAGAAACAATGTACGCTTTATCGCTATCAATAACGGAATAGACAGCATTGACCAAAACACATTGGAATTTGCCCCATTTATCAACATCATGTCAGAGTGGTATGCAAGAGACATCAGCAAGAAAGTAAAGACAGGAATTAAAACCAAAGGAGCAGACGGAAAGCCTGTCGCAACAGAAGCCCCATACGGCTATATAAAAGACCCTGAGAACAAAGATTATTGGATCGTTGATAAAGAAGCTGCCGAAGTTGTAAAACTCATTTTCAGGCTATTTATGGAGGGGAAAAACAGAAATCAGATAGCTGTTTACCTGAAAGAAAAAGAAATACTAACCCCAACCTTTTATATGAAACAACAAGGCAGAGGAACAGCAAAAAACAAACCACTAAATGAAGAAAACAGATATAACTGGAACAAAGCAACTCTAACACGCATACTGAAAAGACAAGAGTATTGTGGTGATGTAGTCAACTTCAAGACCGAAAAGCATTACAGAGATAAGAGAAACCATTATGTAGATAAAAGCAAATGGCAAATAACAGAAAATGTGCATGAGCCGATAATAGATAGAACTACCTTTGAAAATGTAGAGCGTATGTTAAAAAATGCACCTGTAAAAAGACCAAACGGAGATGGAGAAATTCACGCACTTTCAGGCTTGATGTACTGTAAAGATTGCGGAACAAAAATGCACATTCGCACCATACACAAAAATGGAAGAGTACAGCATGTAACCTATTGCAGTGAATATGCCAAAGGGAAAGCAAAGCACCCCAAATGCAACTCCCCACACCGAATTGATGTTGATGAGGTTATGGAAAATATCGCAGAAGTCTTGCGAAAGATAGCACAGTATTCTTTGGAAAACAAAGCAGAATTTGAGAAACTTGTAAAAGAGAGTCTGTATAAAGAACAGACCGAAGAAGTCAAGAAAAATCAAAAGCGTATGCCACAAATCACAGATCGAATGGAACAGATAGAAAGAGTGATGAATAAACTCTATGAAGATAATGCACTTGGAAATCTGGATACAGAACGCTATGAGCAGTTATCAAGAAAGTATGCAGAAGAATACTACACCTTAAAAGCAGAAAAAGAAGAAATCAAAGAACGCTTATCCGAATGTGAAAATGCAAACCAAAGAGCAAAGAAATTTATCAGACTTGCAGAAAGCTATTCCAACTTTGAAGAACTTACCCCTACCATTATCAATGAGTTTATCAGTAAAATCGCAGTGCATGAAAGAGATGTAAAAAGAGCAAAATATGTAGTTCAACGAATAGAGGTTTATTTTAACTATATCGGAAAATTTGAAAATGAACTTACAAAACAGATAGAGCCGACAGAACAAGAAATGATACAGATGAGGGAAGAAATAGAAGAAGCAAGGAGAGAAAAATCACGAGCTTATCATAGGGCATATTCTAAAGCATACAGAGCCAAAAATCTTGAAAAGTGCCGAGAGTATGAAAAATTAAAAGCAAGAGAATACAGAGCAAAAAAGAAACTACAAGCAACAACCTAAAACCAAATATCAATTAATCGCAAAAGAGGTTTCCTAATCACAGGAAATCTTTTTTTTGTGCAAGTCGAAAGGAGGAACTAAATGGCAGAAAATGAGAAAACAGATATTAAAGAAATACAGACAGAACAACATCAAAAGCCCGATGGCATTCTTACAAAGAAGATAAATGGAAAGACCTTTGTAACAGAGATATATTTTGATAAAAAGAGTAAAGAGACATTTCAAGATAAGCTGTTCAAAGTAATACATTCAAAGGACAAATAGTAGTGAGTAGAGAAATATGACAGTAGAAAAATATCGAAAAAAATGCTATAATATTAGTCAATATAGATAAACAAATTAGAATTTGTAGAGGTAATTAAATGTTAATAAAGATAGCAATACTTAGGGGAATTATTCCTTTAATCATAATGACAATAATATCAATAATAATGAAATATCAAGGGATAGATCCTTTCCAGGTTAGAGGGACATTCATAGTTGGTATCATTATAGCTTCGGTAGCTGCAGCTTCTGTAATATATGAAATCGAAAATTGGTCATTGTTTAAGCAATCAGTCATACACTTCTTAATTATGCTGGTAACAGTGTTGCCTTTATTATATATAAGTGGTTGGTATAAATTGAATAGTGTTTTAGACTATGTAAAAGTATTTGGAATATTTTTATTTGTAGGTATAGTTTTATGGACTATTTCATATTTTATTTTTGGGAAAACTTTAACTAAATAAATCCCAGTTTGTAGAACTAACAATTTAATAAAAATTACCACAGGAACAGTAAATCAAAAAAGGTTTACTGTTTTTCTTTGCTCAAAATTAGAAAGAGAGGAAACGAGAAAATGAAAAACATAGAAGAAAAAATCTTAATGGCAGATGAAGAAATCAGGCAGTTACAAAACAAAAGGAAAAAGCTCATCAGTCAGCAGAAACAGGAAGAAAGAAAAAAGAGAGATAAAAGGATATATGAAAAAGGAGCAGTCTTTGAAAGCATATTTACAGAAAGTAAGAATTTAACCAAAGATGAATTTTATCAGCTAATCACATCTCTAATTCGTAAAGAAGAAGCTAATATCAAAATTAAAAAAATCATTGAAAGCAGAGAAGAAACGGAAAATCAAAACACCGAAACCCAAGAGGAAGAAACGGACATAGAGGAATAGTCCCTTGTTTACAAGGGCGCACATATACACCTTAACAGGTGCGTGCGTTCTCCGAAGGCTCTTAGCAGAGGGCATATCAGCTAACGCTGATACAGGGGGAGCTACACTCCCCTACGGAAATAAATTTCCTACCCCTTGTGTACTTCCCAAAAGAAATCGGATAAAAAGCTATCCGATTTTTTTAGGAAGTTCTATCTATCTCCACCATAACCATATCAGAAAATGGAAAGGAGGTTTTTTACTATGGCGATATATCATCTTTGCATAAAGATTATTTCAAGAGGTAAAGGCAAAAGTGCAGTAGCAGCTTCCGCCTATCGAAGTGGCGAGAAGATAAAAAACGAATATGACGGTATAGTCCATGACTTTACAAGAAAAGGTGGAATAGCCCATACAGAAATTCTTTTACCACAAAATGCACCACAGGAATTTTCAGATAGAGGGACATTATGGAATAGTGTTGAAAAAATAGAAAAGAGTAAAAACTCACAACTTGCAAGAGAAATTGAAGTAGCCTTACCCAAAGAATTAGACCGAGAGAAACAAATAAATCTTGTACGAGAATATGTAAAAGAAAATTTTGTAAAAGTAGGTATGTGTGCCGATATTGCAATACATGATAAAAATGATGGAAACCCACATTGTCATATATTACTTACCATGCGACCACTAAACGAGGATACAACATGGGGAGCAAAATCAAAAAAGGAATATATCCTTGATGAAAACGGAGAAAAAGTAAAACTCAAAAATGGAAATTACAAAACACGAAAAATCAATACAACAGATTGGAATGAGCAAGACAAAGCAGAAGAGTGGCGAAAAGCATGGGCAGATATCACAAACAAATATCTTGAAGAAAACAGCATACAGGAGAAAGTGGATCATCGCTCTTATCTAAGGCAAGGAATAGAACAAATACCGACCATTCATTTAGGAGTATCAGCAACACAAATGGAAAAGAAAGGCATATCCACAGACAGAGGATACATCAACAGAGAAATCATACATCAAAACAAGATATTAAAAGAAATCTCAAGAAGAATAAAGGCATTGCTAAATTGGATAAGGGGAATTGGAAAAGAAGAAAATACAGAAAATGAAAATACAAAGTTCACCCTCCCACTCAAAGAAAATTTGCAGTCAATCTTTGAAAATCTTATCCGTGAAAATGCAGATAAGAATAATGCTGATTTAGAAAAATATATTGAGAGTTATCAGCTACTCAAAGATAAAAATATCACTTCATTATCCCAGCTAAAAGAAAGTATAGTTACCTTACGAGATAAGAATTACAAGACCACAAGAGCCTTAAAAGATACCGAAAAGAAAGTTGATGATAAAACAAAACTCATAGACCAGTCAGAAAAATATTTGAAGCATAAGGACACCTACAAAGCCTATACCAAGACAAAGAAAAGCAAACAGGGGAATTTTTATAACGAGCATACGGCAGAAATTATTTTATTTGAAAGTGCTAAGAAATATTTGAAAGACCATTTAGGAGAAAGTAAAACCTTAGCCATCAGTAAATGGAAATCAGAACTTGCCACTTTGAAGAAAGAGAAAAAGAACCTATACAGTCAAATATTGGAGATACGAGAAGAAGTTGAACAGGCTGAAAAAGTTAAAACCTGTATAGAGCAAATAGAGGGACACGAAAAGCGACTATCACAGGTAAAGAGGAATGAGTTAGACCTATAAAACTAAGTGAAAAAATGGTATAATATTAAAAAAGATAGAAAGGGGGCTTTGACACTGAGTAAAAATAAAACAGCTACATTTTTTGCAATATTAGCAGCAGCATTATATGCAATCAATGTACCAATATCGAAAATATTATTAGCAAATGTGTCTCCGACAATGCTTGCCGGTTTTTTGTATTTAGGAGCAGGTGTTGGTATTGGGATATTACTTGGAATAAAGAAAACTCAAAACAAATTGACTGACGAAAAATGGCTTAATATAAATGATTTACCTTATACAATTGCAATGGTTGTTCTTGATATAGCAGCACCGATATTTCTGATGTTTGGCATTGCCAATACAAATTCTGCTAATGTCTCGTTAATTAATAACTTTGAAATTGTTGCAACATCGGTCATTGCCCTTTTGATTTTTAAGGAAAAAATTTCTAAAAGATTATGGATTGCTATTGTCCTTGTACTTTTATCAAGCGTCATTCTTAGCTTTGAGGGGATGGAAGCATTAGCACTGAATAAAGGTTCATTGTTTGTTTTATGTGCTTGTATTTGTTGGGGGATTGAGAATAATTGTACAAGAAGTATAAGTGATAAAAGTTCTGAGGAAATTGTGTTAATAAAAGGAATTTTCTCGGGTATTGGCAGTATTGTTATTGCTTTTATCATTGGAGAACATCTACCTGAAATACTATATATACTTGCGGTTATGTTACTTGGTTTTGTGGCATATGGTTTAAGTATAAATTTTTATATTATGGCACAAAAGAACTTGGGTGCAGCAAAAACAAGTGCATTTTATTCTATAGCACCATTTTTAGGAGTGGGATTTAGTTTTATTATTTTGGGTGAAAGACCAACAGTAAAATTTTATATCGCCCTCGGCATTATGATAATCAGCACATTGATTATGATAAAAGATACGCTTGGTAACGAAAAAATATATAATGGATATGTCCATACCCACCAGCATAAGCACGGAAAAGTAGTACATTCGCATGAGCATAGACATTTTATATTTAACCCTATGCATATACACAGTCATTCTCATGCAAACACATAAATGATTGGAAAATGGCTTAACTTATATAACCGTTAAGAAATAAGCATAATACAACAAAGAGAAACAGTGAATCAAAAAAGGTTTACTGTTTTTCTTTGCTTAAAAGTTAATACGGCTTACAGAAAGAGCGTCCATAAATATAAAAAGGTACTTGACAAAACGCTTCCTGGGGAGAAAGTAAGGATATTGCTCCATATATTGATCCTAAGTTTGAAAACAATGTACTAATAACTAATACCGAAAGACTAACAATGAACTCAAGACCTAAAAATCCTAAATATGCTAGAAATAAAAATGTATTAGTAATAGGTGGTTCTGGATCAGGTAAGACAAGATTTTATGTAAAGCCAAATCTAATGCAAATGCACTCTTCCTATGTAGTAACAGACCCTAAAGGCACACTTGTGTTAGAGTGTGGAAAAATGCTCTACGAAAATGGATATGATATAAAGATTTTAAACACAATAAACTTCAAAAAGTCCATGAAATACAATCCCTTTGCTTATTTGAGAAGTGAAAAAGATATTTTAAAGCTTGTCCAAACTATAATTGCTAACACCAAGGGAGATGGAGAAAAGGCAGGAGAAGATTTCTGGGTAAAGGCTGAAAAGTTATATTACACTGCCCTCATCGGTTATATTTATTATGAAGCACCAGAAGAAGAAAAGAACTTTAAGACACTTTTAGATATGATTGACGCAAGTGAAGTTAGAGAAGATGATGAAACCTATATGAATCCAATTGATAGGCTCTTTGAGGCTCTTGAAAAGAAAGACCCAAGTCATTTTGCAGTTAAGCAATATAAGAAATACAAGTTGGCAGCAGGAAAAACTGCAAAGTCAATTCTAATATCATGTGGAGCAAGACTTGCACCTTTTGATATAAGAGAGCTTAGAGAGCTAATGAGTGAAGATGAATTAGAACTTGATAAAATTGGAGATAGAAAAACTGCTTTATTCGTAATAATATCAGATACAGATGATACCTTTAACTTTGTAGTTTCAATAATGTATTCTCAATTATTTAATCTACTATGTGATAAGGCAGATGATGTGTATGGTGGAAGATTTCCAGTTCATGTTAGGTGTTTGCTTGATGAGTTTGCAAATATTGGCTTAATTCCAAAATTTGAAAAATTGATTGCAACAATTCGTTCAAGAGAAATATCAGCAAGCATAATACTGCAAGCACAATCTCAATTAAAAGCAATCTACAAAGACCATGCAGATACAATAGTTGGTAACTGCGACTCTACACTCTTTTTAGGAGGAAAAGAAAAAACAACAGTAAAAGAATTATCTGAAACCTTAGGAAAAGAAACCATAGACCTATATAACACATCAGAAACAAGATCAAATCAAAAATCTTTTGGTCTAAATTATCAAAAAACTGGCAAGGAACTAATGAGCCAAGATGAAATAACTGTAATGGATGGCGGTAAATGTATATACCAACTAAGAGGAGTAAGACCTTTTCTATCTGATAAATTCGATATTACAAAGCATAAGAATTACAAGTTGTTGGAAGATTATGATAAGAAAAACTTGTTTGATGTGGAAGAGTATTTAACAAATAGAGATAAAATAAAAATAAACAGGAACAGTTTGATTACAAGATTATGAATTAAGCCTAGGATAAAAATATTTTTGGTATAATATCTATATAAACCATGGAGGTAGGCATATGAGGTCTTATGAAAGTAAGGAAGAATTAAAAAATGAGATAAAGAAAACTTTTGGAAAATATATTTCAGAGTTTGATAATATCCCAGAAGAATTAAAAGATAAAAGAGTAGATCAAGTTGATAGGACACCAGCTGAAAATCTTGCCTATCAAGTAGGTTGGACAACTTTAGTTTTGAAATGGGAAGAAGATGAAAAAAAGGGAATTGAGGTTAAAACGCCATCTGACAAATTTAAGTGGAATCAACTTGGAGAATTGTATCAATGGTTTACAGATACCTATGCTCATAAATCGTTAAAGGAATTAAAAGAACAACTATCACAGAATATAGAAGATATTTACTCTTTGATAGATAATCTTACAGAGGAAGAATTATTTAAACCACATATGAGAAAATGGGCAGATGAAGCAACAAAAACTGCAACTTGGGAAGTATATAAATTTATCCATGTAAATACAGTAGCACCATTTGGAACATTTAGGACTAAGATTAGAAAATGGAAAAAACTTAATAATTTTGTGAATGTAATTAAATAATAAGGTTGGTGCTTTAATTGAATTATGAAAAATTTAAAAAAATAATAAATAGAAAAACCTCTATAATAGTATTAGATACAAATGTAATACTTGACTTAGCTCGATATTCATTATACAGTAGCAAAAACATATTAGAAATTTTCAAGGAGTGTAAGGATTTAATATGGATTCCGAATCAAGTGTATAAAGAATTTAATAAAAATAAATATAGCGTATTCGGACAATTGAAAAAAAAGTATCAAAATTTTGAAAAAGATTTACTAAGAGTAATTGAAAGGAGTCAAAAAAATTTAGAGAGTGTCTTGATTAAATCATCTAAATATAATTATTTTGGAAGAAAAAATTTGGAGAATGATTTAAATAACAAGTTAGTTGAATTAAAACAAATAATCAAATCTTATAAAAATAGTGTTGGTATTGAATATGATGAAATAACAACAGATTCTCCTGAAATAATTAAAGATATAGATAATCTTATTTCATATTTAGAAAAAAATAATAGGATAGGTAATAGGATAAGGTTTAGTGAACAATTAAAAATTATTAGAGAGGGTGAACTTAGGTATAAATATAAAATTCCGCCTGGATATGAGGACATTAATAAAGATGGAGTTGAAAAATTTGGAGATTTATTTGTTTGGAAAGAGATATTAGATTTACCAGTTGAAAAATCAGTAAAAGATATTATTTTTATTACGAATGATATAAAAGAAGACTGGTGGAGTAAGGATAGTCAAGATAATTTAGTAGTTCACGATAAATTATTAAGTGAATTTAAAGAAAAAAATCCAAATGTAAATATTGAATTTTTAACAACAGGAATGTTTCAGAATTTCGCTTCAAAAGTATATGATAGATATGATTTTAATGTTTATGTAGATTTAAATAGAAAAGATGTGTCATATGTAGAAAGAGTAAAACAAGATATTTCTAATGATATAGTTGACAGTATTTATAATAACAACTATTATTATCTAGAATCGTATGTTATTGGAAGTGAGGGTATTGAAGAATTAGATATAAATAATTGTGAATTCAATGAGATATTAGATACTTATGAAGAGTTTACAGACGAGATTGTTAGTATAACTTATGAGCTAGAATATTTAATAAATTTAAGTTGTGTATCCTTTGATTATTGGGGACGTGATGATGATACAAAAGAAGTCATACAATCACCACCAATAGAACAAGAATTTAGTGGAAGTGTCATAGTTAATGTCACAAGATTAATTAATAAAGATGATATCGAAGAAGATTCTTTTTATATTAATAATGATAAAGAATATACAGATATTGAAATAATTGAAATTCAGATAGATCAAGATTCTATAAACAAAAATGAAGAAGACTACGATGACTCTTATTTAGAAGAGGAGAATTACAATAATGATTATGCATTTATTTGCTCTAAATGTGGAAAGGGATTTAAGGATAGGCGAGAAGATGTAGGTGGTATTTGTCGAGATTGTTCATTTAATGATTAATAATATAGGATATTTTATTAAAGCAGTAATTATAAAGTTTACTGCTTTTTTTATACTCAAAATTAGGAGGTTAAGATGTTAAGGATAAGAGCTCCTACTTAGAACAATTTAATAAGGAATAATGTATAGCGATTGGAAATAAATAGATCCAGTCGCTTTTTTAATTGAAATTTATAGATTAAGGAGAAGAAATTAATGGATAGAGAAATGATAAATATTAATGCAAATTTAGTTAAAGAAGTGGAATTATCAGAATTTGAAAGAGATGGAGAAAAAGTAGATGTAGCAAATTTTACTCTCATTAAAAAATATGGTAAAGGAAAAGAATATATAAATTGTTCAGTCTACGGAGAAAAAAGCGAACGTGCAAAAGAATTAGATAAAGGAGATCTAATCCATGTCTTTGGATATTTCAAAGAAAACAAAAAAGGAGATAAGGTCTACAAGAATTTTATAGTTAAATCACTAAATAAAATAGAAAATAAGAAAGAAAACGAGGAGGAATAATATGGAATTTTTTACAGCTGGAGTTGGAGTTTTAAAGACACTTGTAACTGCAATTGGTGCAGGTTTAGGAGCATGGGGAGTTATTAACTTAATGGAAGGTTATGGTAATGATAACCCTGGTGCTAAATCTCAAGGTATTAAGCAATTTATGGCAAAATAAGGACGGAATAACACAACAAACACTCTAAAACAAATCACTAAATCAATGTAAGATTGAATGAAATCAATATTTATGTTATAATTAAGTAAATCTAATGAACAGAAAAAGAGGGATATTATGGCACTTAACTATAAACCATTATGGATACAGTTAGCAAAAAAAGGACTAAAGAAAACAGATGTAATAGCCATGGCAGGACTAACAACAAATGTTATGGCACAAATGGGCAAAGATAAACCAATTACATTTAAAAATTTAGAAAGAATATGCAAGGCTCTATCCTGCACACCTAATGATATTATTAGTTTTGAAGATGAATTTGAAAAAGAGATTTAAATTCTTATAGTTCTTTACACTTGATTTACAAGGGATCAAAGAAAATCTTAATAAGGGTTTCTAAAATTTTATTGAAATAATGTATATTTTGTGATAGCTTACTTACAATTTTAGAATTGTAATCTTTATATAGGGTGTTTTTATATCTTGTCAATGATTTTGTAAATATCTTTTAGATTGGAATCCAAAGTTTTGTGAGTAATTTATTTGAGAATTTACTAAACTTCTTAATACATGACCTGTATGTGTATAATGACATTGACAAGAAGACATCTGTGATTATAGATTTTAAACAACTATATAAATTGTAAAAAAGTATAGCACTAATACTAGCAAGAAAATTTATACGAATTTAGTTGACACAACTAAGAAAAATTGCTCCCATTTACGAAATGGTTTATACTTCAAGAGAGGAGGTAAACTAAATTGATGAAAACACTTGGTATGTTAACAATCATCTGCTTAACAGCATCAATTATGATGATGAATTTTATACTTATTATACCGAAATTTGGCTCGAAGCATTTCGGCGCACCTGATGATATCAAAGTTATGATGAGTAAGTTGCCAGATAAACCGATTTGGGTCAATATAATCGGCGGACTTATCATGATACTTGGATTGCTAGCCATTGCAGCCGTTCTAGGCTGGGCAATTGTTGATACAGTAAAATTTAGTTTAACTTTTCAGCAAGCCTTTGTTAGATTTTTAATACTATTTGAAGGATATAAGCTTTTTGATATTATCTTTTTTGATTATCTCATGCTTACCAAGTTAAAATTGCCGACTAAAGTTTACCCAGAGACGGTTGGTGCTAAGGGTTATGATAATTTTGGTTTTAATGGGAAAAGTCAGATTGCAAAAATTATAATCTTCTTTTTCGTGAGCCTAATTTTGGCATATTTACTGACCGTTTTGGTTTAACTAGAAATTCATAACTTATAATGTTCAATTCGACTTCTTGGCTATTTGTTTTAAGGGGCTGTAGCTTAAAAAAACCAATTATCAGAAATAGATATAAGCCATGAACAGTTATATGAAGATGGGTTAGAGTGAAATATAATCGAAAGAAACTTCAATCTAATGAATGTGAGCATATCTTAAAAACAAGACAAGAACCATTCCTATACAAATATCTATACATGCAAATTCATATAAGATAAAGGCGTATAAAAAAATTAGTTTAATCACAGCAATCACAATTTAAATTGTGATGTTCGCAAGCTAAACTACGGACTTCACTAGGAAGTTTCCCTTTGTATCTTTTGTAATAAATAGAAAATTTGCTATGGGATGCGTATCCAACAGATTGAGCTATTTCCTTTATAGGAAGTTTGGTATTTAAGAGAAGAGTCTCAGCCACGTTCATTCTTTTTCTTTGAGTATATTCTGTAATGCTTTGACCATATTTTTCTTTGAATAGATTTTTTAATTTAGTCCCGCTCATTGTAGATATTTTTTCAAGAGTTTCCTGGTTTACATTCATGGCGAAATGATCATCTAAAAATCTGGCTACATCTTCAAGTGCTTTATTATCATCAGATTCAATTTTATATTTTTTCCTATTTAAGTAGGTATCTATTACTATACTTACCCATTCATTTGCTTTGGCTTTAAAGAAAAAATCAGCGGCTGGAGCATCCATCTTACAATTTAATATTTCCATTGCCACTTTTTCTAAAGACTTTGTAAGTATTATTTGATTAGTTTGAAGTAAAGCCCTATAAAATGATTCCGGATCAATATTAATGGCTGTTAGGTGGTTTTCCAAAAGCTCTTTTTTAAAGCCTATAGAAACAGAAAGATAATTTGAATTCTCGTGTAATAAAAACAGAAAGTCATCTTTTATATTATCAAAATCAAAAGTACATAAGGAGTTTGCAGTAAGTGTTTGATAAGGATTAAATTTTTCACCGTTTGCACTTACTATGTAGCTAGTGTATATAGAAACATAGTCCGACATACTATAAGTATTGTTTTGAACTACTTCTTCACTGATATAAAAATCATGTATACCAATAATAAATCCATCACCTTCATAGAACCAATAAAGCCCTTCTGCATAAGTTAAATCTTCTCTACTCCAACAAAATGTATGCCCTGCACTTGAGTATTTCTTATTATTTTTACATTCATCTACTTTCATATATTCTTTTACAAAATCATAATAAGTCATAACACACCTATCCCTTTTAGACAATATTCCATTTAGCCTTAAATTCAACAAGCTATTGTATTAGTAATTATAACTGATGTATAATAAAAATGCAATGATATTTATTATCAACTAAGCGAACTTATATCTAAAAGGGATATTAAAGAAAGGCGGATGATTATGAAGATTTATAAAAACTATTTGCTTATGTAGAGGATAAAATATCTTGGGGTTTTCTCCATAGTTTTTTCTGTTATATCTGCTGCACTTACAGTATATGGATATTATTTAATCTACAGATTTTTAGACAACTTAATTATCCGTGCAGATTTATCTGGTGCAGAGTGCATATCATTAAAATCAGTCTTTGCATTAAGAAGTGGAGCGATATTTTATTTTGTTTCAACGATATTTTCACATGTATTGGGATATACGATTGAAACAAATTTGAGGAAAAGAAGAATTGATGGTTTAGAGAAAGCATGCTATAAGCTCTTTGATTTAAACCATTCTGAAAAATCGGGTTAAATTTATTATTGTGAAAGGATTGAAGAAAAAATGAATAAAAAATTACAAGTTAAAGATTTAATGACAGTTGGAATATTTACTGCTTTATATTTAGTAGTAATATTTGCGTCTATGATGTTGGGATATTTACCAATCATTATTCCTTTCTTAGGAGGGGTAATGGCTATATTTGGCGCAATACCATGTATCTTATATATTTCAAAAGTAGATAAATTTGGAATGGTATCATTAATGGGAGTTTTATCAGGATTAGTATTTTCCCTTATGGGGAGTGGGGTAATTGTACTTTTATTTGGGATTGTTTTTGGTCTATTGGCTGATTTAGTTATGAAATCAGGAGGATATAAAGATTTAAAAAGATCAATATTGGGCTATGCAATTTTTTCCTTATGGAGTGTAGGGTTTAGCTTAAGAATGTATATAGATAGAGCAAATTTTTTTGCTTCTCAATTAGAAACTTATGGAAAAGATTATGTAGATACTTTAATGTCTCTAACCCCAACATGGACATTACCAGTTATAATTATTATTACTTTCATTTCAGGACTCATCGGAGCAAAATTAGGTGTGCGCATATTTAAGAAACATTTCATGAGAATTGGAATAAAATAAAATTATGAATATCAATCAAAAAAAAATATTTCAATTAGATCCAAGGACAAAAATTTTATTGGTGCTTACTATTAGTACCATTTTAGTTAGTGGAGGGACTCAGGGCAATATGTTCTATGTGAGAATATTTTTGTCACTGACCCCCATAGTCTTGCTATTTATTGATGGTAAGGTAACACTTTTTGTAAAGTTACTTTTTTTATATAGTTTGCTATTTTTTATAGATAGTAATTTAAGTAATAATATTAAAGGAACATTGAATTTCATATTAGGTGCTATGGTAGGAATATTTACGCATATGTTACCAGGTTTTATAATGGCATATTATTTATTTGTTACAACAAAGGTCAGTGAATTTATTTTAGCCATGGAGAAATTAAAAATTCCTAAAACGCTAATTGTACCATTTTCTGTATTATTGCGTATGTTCCCAACAATGAAAGAAGAATATTCTTATATCCAAGATGCGATGATTATGAGAGCTATTTCATGGAAAAATGGTCCTGCAAAAATGTTTGAGTATAGAATTATTCCATTTATAGTATCAACTATTACAATAGGTGATGAGTTAATAGCAGCTTCATTGACTCGTGGAATTGATAATCCAATAAAAAGAACTAATTATTTTGATATAAAGATTAAGTTTTTAGATGTAGTCATTATAACTGCCTGTATATTATGTTGGGCTATTTATTTCTTTGATAAGGTGAAGCTATGATTAAGTTAGATGATGTAAGTTTCAAATACCAAAATGATAAAGTAGATGCTATCAAAAATATCAATTTAGATTTTGAAAAAGGAAAAGTTTACCTTTTGTGCGGGAAAAGTGGTTGCGGGAAAACTTCAATTATAAGAACTATAAATCGCTTAATTCCTATTTTTTATAAAGGCGATCTTCATGGGGAATGTAAAATATATGGCGAAAATATGGAGAATATTCCTATGTATGAATTATCAAAAAAAGTAGGTACTGTATTTCAAAATCCCAGAAGCCAGTTTTACAATATAGATACAACTAGTGAATTAGTATTTAACTTAGAAAATCAGGGAGTTGATAAAAAAACAATATGTAAAAATTTAGAAAATGTAATTGCCAAATTCAAAATAGACCACCTATTAGATAAAAATATATTTAATTTATCAGGAGGAGAAAAACAGTTAATAGCATGTGCTTCACTAGCAGTAAGCAATCCAGATATTATTGTAATGGATGAGCCTTCGTCTAATCTAGATAAATGTGCTATAAAAAAACTAAGTGAAGTTATCAAATATTGGAAAAAACAAAATAAAACAATAATTATAGCTGAGCATAGAATTTATTATTTGATGGATTTGATAGATGAAGTGATTTTTTTAGAAAATGGAGAGGTTAAGAAAACTTATTCAGCTATTTCCTTTAAAAATATTAATGAACCTGATTATGAGACATTAGGATTAAGAACAAGAAACATTATAATGTGCAAAGGAAATAAAAATAAAACTAGAGTTGGTAAAAATTTTATTAGCATCGAAAACTTTTTCTTTTCTTATAATAAGGATAAACAAATTTTAAATATAACAAATTGTGTAATTCCCAAAAATCATACAATTGCAATAATTGGCAATAATGGCTCAGGGAAAACCACTTTTTCAAGGTGTCTATGCGGTTTAGAAAGAAAGTTTAATGGAAAAACTGTGATTGATGGGAAAACACATACAAATAAAGAAATGCTTAAAAAGTCATTTTTAGTAATGCAAGACGTTAATCATCAACTATTTACGGAAAGCGTAAATGAGGAGATACGAATTTCAACTGATAAAATTGATGATAGTAAGATAAATGAAATATTGGATAAATTTAATTTAAAGAGTAAATTTGATTCCCATCCTATGACTTTATCAGGAGGAGAAAAACAAAGACTTGCTATAATTACAGCATTAGTCTCTAAAAGGGAAATTTTAATCTTTGATGAGCCTACTTCAGGACTTGATAGGGACAATATGCTTGAGTTTTCAAATTTTGTAAAGGAACTTTCAGACGATGTAACTAAAATTATTGTAACTCATGATTATGAGCTGATTTTAGAAACTTGTGATTATGTTATACATCTAGAAGATGGAGAAATTAAAGACTCCTATTTTTTAAACAATAAGGGAAATGAGAAATTAAAGGATTATTTTTGTGATAATCAAATATAAAAGGCTATAAAAGTATAATTTAATATTATTTTTAATATATTAAAATATATTAAAAATAAAGTAGGACTAGTTACATGGTGAAACAATATAGGAGTATTAATAAATAGAATAGGATGGTGGTTCTGTTGAATAATAATTGGATAAAAACAATTTTTGAATTTGCATCGAATTGCAAAGATAAGTTAATTTTGTCAGTAATTATGGCAATTATTGGTGTGTTTTCTAGTATCATACCTTATTGGGCGGTATATAGGCTAATTATAGCATTTATGGAGCATAAGGCAAATATAGAATATGTCGTATATTATGGAGCTATTGCAATCATATCCTATGTCGTAAGATATATTTGTCATGGAATATCAACATCATTATCACATATATCTGCTTATACAATTTTAAGAAGTATTCGAGAAAGATTAGGTGAAAAATTACTTAATATTTCTATGGGAAATGCGTCAAAAAAGACAATAGGGGAGTATAAGTCGATTATTGTAGATAGGGTTGAAACAATTGAACTGCCTCTCGCCCATATCATACCAGAATGTATATCTGCTTTATTTTTATCAGTGGCTATTGCAATCTTCATGTTATTCATAAGTTGGGAAATGACACTGGCGATGCTTCTTACGGTTCCTTTGGCTCTAATTTCATATAAAAAACTCATGGGTAACTTTAATGAACTTTATGAGGCTCAGATGAAGTCAAATAAATACATGAATTCTACGATTGTAGAATACATTAGTGGTATTGAAGTAATAAAAACCTTTAATCAGGATAGCCAATCCTACCAGAAATATAAGGACGCTGTAAATGGATATAAGGAACATACTTTAAATTGGTTTAAATCAACATGGAATATTATGAATTTTGCAAGCTCTGTGTTACCATCAACATTTCTAGGGACCTTACCAGTAGGAATGATTTTATATTTAAAAGGATCTTTAACTCCAGCTGACTTTTGCATATGCTTAATGCTTTCCCTAGGGATAGTTAGTCCTCTTACACAGTTTACAAACTATGTAAATCTGTTAAAAAGTATAGAATATGCAATAAAGGATATAAATGAAATTTTACAAATACCCAACCTTATTTCCACTGATAGAGAAGTTGATGTAGATACAATGAACATAAAATTTAAAGATGTATCTTTTTCTTATGATGATGAAAATACAGTCTTAGATAACATAAACTTAGATATAGCTGAAAATTCTTTTACAGCCATTGTTGGACCGTCTGGATCAGGAAAATCCACTATTGTTAAACTTATTTTAAGATATTGGGATATAGATAAAGGCGAAATAACAATAGGTGGGAAAAATATCAAAAATATACCTTTGAAACAGCTTAATGATTTGCTTGGCTATGTATCTCAGGATAACTTCTTATTTAACGAAAGCATCATGGAAAACATACGAATGGGAAATTCTAATGCAAGTGATGAAGAAGTAATAGAGGTGTCAAAAATCTGCGCTTGTCATGATTTTATTATGGAACTTGAAGATGGATACAATTCAAATGTAGGAAGCCTTGGAAGTAAACTATCGGGAGGACAAAGGC
The DNA here is from genome assembly GCF_900128415.1 of Anaerococcus mediterraneensis. Classification (NCBI taxonomy): domain Bacteria; kingdom Bacillati; phylum Bacillota; class Tissierellia; order Tissierellales; family Peptoniphilaceae; genus Anaerococcus; species Anaerococcus mediterraneensis. The sequence continues at coordinate 1,739,903 of NZ_LT635772.1, read as the reverse complement.
AAAGACTTTCTATAGCTCGAATGATGTTAAAGGATTCACCTATAATCCTACTTGATGAAGCTACAGCATTTATAGATCCAGACAATGAAGAAAAAATACAAGAAGCAATTAAACTTTTAACAAAAAACAAAACATTGATAGTAGTAGCTCATCGATTGTCTACTGTAAAAGATGCAAATAAAATAGTTTTGTTAAACAACAAGAAAATATTAGACGTAGGAAGTCATGACGAACTTCTTAAACGATCTAGCCTATATAAAGATATGTGGTTATCCCATATAGGAGCAAAAACAAAGTCTACTGTTTTTAATACAGGAGGAGAGAGCTATGTTTAAAACTACAGGTAGAATTTTAAAATGGGCCAAAAAATATAAAAAAAGAATGAGAAAAGGTTTTGTCTATTCATTTTTAAACTCTGTTTTTATTTCTATGCCTATTATGTTATCGGTATACGTATTCAACCTCATTCTTAAGAACTATTTTGATAAAGGTAATTATGGGAAGAAAGAAATACTTATAGTTACAATATTAATGATTATATTTGTTCTGGGTAGATATGCCACCTCCTACCTTAAGGCTGTAAATCAAGAAAGTATAGGCTATGAAGTAACCGCTGACCAAAGAATTCAAATCGGTGATATACTAAAAAGAGTAGCACTTGGATTTTTTCAAGAAAACAACCCAGGAGAACTTACTAGTGCTGTGACTACGGAATTATCTTTTTTTGAAAATTATGCCATGAAAATGATAGATATTGTGATTAATGGCTATATAATGGCAGCTGTCATGATACTTAGTATCTCCTTTTTGTCTTGGAAATTAGCGATAATAGCTGTTTCGGGGGTATTGACTTCATATATATTCCTAGCACTGCTTGGCAGGTTTTCTGAAAAAAACTCTATTCCTTACCATAAGGCTCAAAATAATTTGGTGGAATCCACAATGGAGCTTGTAATGGGACTTCCAACAATTAGGGCTTTTAATAAAGATGATGCTAGTCTTAAGAATTTTAATGAGGCTATTTTAAGTAGCAAACAGACTAATATTAAAATTGAAAGTCAGTACACACCCTTCAACTGCTTACATCTATTTTCGTTGAAACTAGCATCAATTTTAATTGTTATATTTGCTGGAATTATGACTATAAAGGCTCAAATAGAAATGCCTATTATGATTGCTGTGTTTATATTTTCCTTTATTATGTTTGCTTCTGTAGAAAATGTAAACTCGGCAACCCATGTGTTAGAGATTTTGGATAAAACATTGGATAATTTGGACAAAATGGAGAGTGTAGACTTTTTAGATGAAAAAGGAAAAGATTTGCCCTTAAAAAATCATAATATTATCTTTGATAGAGTAAGTTTTTCATACGATAAGACACCTATTATAAAAGATGTTTCCTTTGAAATTCCAGAAAAAACAATAACAGCTATAGTCGGCCCATCAGGTTCAGGTAAAACGACAATATGTAATCTTATTTCACGTTTTTATGATGTAAAGGAAGGTAGTATAAAAATTGGAGATGTAGATATAAGGGACTTAACCTTATCCAGTCTACTTTCTAATATAAGCACAGTATTTCAAAAAGTATATCTATTTAATGATACAATCGAAAATAATATAAAATTTGGAAAGCCTAGTGCTAGCAAAGAAGAAGTAATTAATGCAGCAAAAAAAGCTCAGTGCCATGACTTTATTATGAAATTACCAAATGGATATAAGACAATTGTTGGTGAAGGTGGTGAAGCCTTATCAGGAGGAGAAAAACAGAGAATATCTATAGCTAGGGCTATGCTAAAAGATGCTCCTATAATCATATTAGATGAAGCGACATCTAGCATAGATCCAGAAAATGAATATTTAATACAAAGAGCCATATCTAATTTAAGTAAAGGAAAAACTGTAATTATTATTGCCCATAGAATTGTAACAATAGAGGAAGCAGACCAAATACTTGTATTGGACGATGGGGAAATTGTTCAAAGAGGAAAACACAGAGATTTAATAGAAGAAGAGGGACTATATAGAAGTTTTATGAGAATCAGGGGTAAAGTAGAGAATTGGAAAATATAATACGGAGATAGAATAAATGTTAAAATTGAGTCATATATCATGTAGAGTTGATAATTTACAAGAGGCTTCAAAAAAAATCACAGAAATGGGCTTTAAAATTGAGTGGGGCTCTAATAATATAAATAAAAATGGCAGAAGAATTTATCTACTAATAGCCTACATCTTTTATCTTTGTGAGAAAAATATGATAAAAAAGATAAACAAAAAGTTATAACATTCCAGATTGGGATTACATGGAAAGATATATAGAAAACGTAAAACTAAAATGTAATATAGAAATGTATAACATTTAGAAAAAAGACGATTAGAAATAAAAATCTAGTCGTTTTTTTATTACAAGAAAGGATATAAGTATGAAAAAATTAGAACAAATAAGACAAGAGTCAAAAGAAATAAAAGATAAAATTGATGATACAGAGGAAAGATTAAGGCAACTAAAAAATCAAGAAAAAAAGATATTAAAACAAGACATAGTGAAAAGAAGAAAAGAAAGAACTCATAGGCTCATAACAAGAGGAGCAATCTTAGAAAGCCTTATAGAAAATGCAGAAGAACTAACAGATGAAGAAATAAAAATCCTAATAGAAGAAGCAACAAAAACAAAAGAATTTAAAGAAACACTAAAAATAATGAGAGGAAATTAAGAAAAATAAAGGGGTTTGTAAATAATTAAATCTCCCTTAGATTTCTAAGGGCGCAATTATACACCCTAAAGGGTGCTTGCGTGCTGCGGAACCAAACCCTTGCAGCGACCAACAACCATTCGCTTTTTAAAAGTCAAGGGTAAATAAACTCGCTAAGGCTCGCCCTTGACTTTTAAAATTTGAAATGAACAAAACAATTAAGCCGACTAACTGCCTGTACCCGTAAGGGTGAAACAACAAAAATTAATTCAGTAGTCGGCTTTTTCTATTCTATCATTTCAAAACGCTCATTTACAAAGTGGATATAAAAATCTATTAAGCCTCCACCTAAAACAACTAAAAAAGAAAGGAAGTGATAAAAATGGCAGACAGTTTTCATTTTTCAGTAAACATAATATCAAGAGGAAAAGGCAAAAGTGCAGTAGCAAGTGCAGCATATATAAGTGGAGAAAAAATAAAAAATGAATGGGACGGAGTAACCCATGACTATACGAGAAAAGAAAAAGTATTAGTAAAAAATATAATATTGCCTGATCATATACCAAAAGAATTTAATGATAGGTCGACTTTATGGAATAAGGTTGAAATGGCAGAAAAAAATTCTAATGCACAACTAGCAAGACAATTCATAATAGGACTACCAAAAGAATTAACTTTAAGTGAAAATAAAAACCTAGTTGAAAGATTTATAAAAGAAAATCTAACATCACAAGGAATGATAGTAGATTATGCAATTCATGATGAGAGTCAAGATAAAAATGGAAATATCCATTGTCATATCATGACTATAATGCGACCTATAAACGAAAAAGGAGAGTTCTTAGCAAAGTCAAAAAAAGAATATATCCTAGATGAAAAAGGAGAAAAAGTATTAAACAAAAATGGAAAACCAAAGACAAGAAAAGTAGAACTAACAACCTGGAACGATAAGGGCAATGTAGAAAAATGGAGAGAAAATTTTTCAGACCTTTGCAACGGATACCTAGCTAAAAACAAGATAGAAAAAAGAGTAGACCATAGGAGTTTTAAAAGACAAAATTCTGATTATCTACCGACAATCCATTTAGGATCAGCAGCAAGTGCAATGGAACGAAAGGGAATAGAAACTGACAAGGGAAACTATAATAGAGAAATAAGAAAATACAACGACCTTGTAAAAACAATAAAAGAAGAGATAAAAACATTAAAGGGTTGGATAGGAAATTTATTAGATAACTTATCTACTGCTTATGAAAAATTTAAGGATATAGAAAGAGATAAGGTAATAGACAACCCTAAACTTTTTAATCTAACAAATTATCTATTAACTTATTCAGAAATTCAAAAAGAAAAAAGTAAATATCTAAAAGGATATGCCAAAACTAATAAAGAAAAATATGACTTTAGGAAACTAACAAGTGCATATAGTTATTTAAGAAAAAATAACATAGAAACCATAGGTCAGTTACAAACAAAAATAGAAACTTTAAAGTCCAATAGTTATAAGCTAAATAAAAAAGTAAAGACAATCCATAAAGAAATGGAAGATGTAGAAAAGAAAATTTTATACTATGAAATCTACAAAGCCAAAAAAGGAGTTTATGAAGAATACCAAAAGAAAAACATATTCACAAAAGACACATTCTATAATAAACATAAGAAAGACATTGACCAATATAAGGTAGTAAGCGAGAAATTAAAAAAACTCCTATCAGATAAGGAAAAGCTAAGTCCTAAAAAATGGAATGAAGAAAAAAATCTTTTAATGGCAAACCTTGAAGAAATAAATAGAGAAAAAGACAAGATAAAAGATGAATACCAGGAAATTAATCATATAAAATATTCAGTAGATTTTGTAAACAAAGAACTTGGCATAGATTTATCCATAGAAATAGATAAGCTAATAAAACAAGGTGAAAAACCAAGTGTAATAGCACAGATTAAAAAATTCCAAGACCAAGTTATTAAAGACAATGAATACAGAGAAATGATGAAAAACAAGAAAATGGATCAAGAAAGATAAGACCTGGTAAAAATATCTTATCCAAGCTATAATATGACCAAACAACTAAAGTCAGATCTAGGAGGTAATAGAGATGAATAAAAGGCAAGATCTAATAGATGAACTCATAAAAGCAGATCAAGATGGAACATACAAAACCTATAAAAGCACAGAAGAAATAAAAGCAATGAACAATGAAGAAATACAGATTATATATTCCAACATGAAAAACTATCTATCAGACAAAAGAACACACATAAACTACTAAAGGTGGAAAAGCAAAATAAGAGAATAAAAACAAGAAAAGGTACAAATACCTAAGTAAGCTATAAAAACATCAAAAATAAGCATTCCACCACCAAGAACAACCAAATAAAAACAATCAAAGGGAAGTATAGAAAAATTAAAGCCTATACTTCCCTTTTTTTAATTCAAACAAAGGAGATAAAACATGATAAATGAAGAAATAAGCAAAGAAGCAGGTCAAGCAGCACAAACCATAATAACATACACAATAAAGGCAGCAAAAGAATCAATCAACTTAGACAAAGAAATAAGAAAAAAGATGAATGAAACTTTAGAAAAAGCAAATGGAAACCTAAAAAGTCTTATGGGCGATGAAATGAAAATAAAAGACCTCTACAAAAAAGGACAACTAGAAAATATAAGCATAGATCAAAGCGACCTCAAAGACTTAAAAAAAGAACTAAATAAACTTGGAGTAAGTTTCTCAGTAATAAAAAATAAAGAAACACAAAACTATGAAATATTCTTCCAAGCTAAAGACATAAAAGTAATGGAATATGCCTTTAAACAAGTCATAGCCAAAGAAAATAAAAAAGAAAAAGACAGTATCCTAAAACAAATAAAGAAATACAAAGACCTATCCAAGAACAAGGATAAGACAAAAGAAAAAGTAAAAAGAAAAGTAAAAGAAAAAGTAAAACCAAGCAAAAAAGATATGACCAGAGAAATCTAAGGGAGTAACGAAAAGTTACACCCTTAAATAACTATAATAACAAGACTTCCGAAAATCGGAAATCAAGAATTTCGATTATCGAAAATCAAGAAAGGAGCAGATATGGCAACAAACAAAAGATATTATTGGATAAAACTAAAAGAAGAATTTTTCACAGACAAAAGGATAAAAAGACTAAGGAGAATATCGGGAGGAGATACCTACACGATAATCTACCTTAAACTTCTACTACTAAGCCTAAAAGATGAAGGCAAACTCTATTATGACGGAGTAGAAAGTGATTTTATAAAAGAGTTAGCACTAACCATAGATGAAACAGACGATGATGTAATGGTTACAGTTAATTATTTAATCAATCAAGGCTTACTAGAGGTTGTAACAGAAAATGATGAATACTACCTAACTGAAATACCAAACTTAATCGGATCAGAAACAGCTTGGGCAGAGAAAAAAAGAAGATACAGACAAAATAAACAGAGGACATTGTCCTTAATGAGTCCAACCCATGTCCGACAAGAGATAGAGATAGAGAAAGATATAGAGATAGATAAAGAGAGAGAGGGAGAGATAGAAAAAGATAAAAAGTCCACCCCCATCTTTTATGGACAATACAAAAATGTAAGGTTAAGCAAAGAAGAATATCAAAACCTAAAAGAAAAGCTGCAAGGACATACCGAAACAATGATTGAAAAGCTATCAAGATATATCAAAAGC